>JAAOMR010000279.1 GCA_018853935.1 Acidithiobacillus ferrivorans | reverse complement strand
ACATGGAAACACTGAAAGAAAGTATCCTCGCGGCCGAGTGGGCGGGCTACCATTGGGCGCTGCAACACTTGGACGCTACTGCCGACCAGGTCGAGGATGCCTGCGAAGCCTATTTTCCCGAACATATGTCTGGCGTGCTGGCTTATGCATTTGAGCGCGGATGGGCAATGGCGCGCGAGGGAAAGACACCGCAGTCCATCCATTCCGATGATTCCTCGCTACCGTGATCTGATCATGGTCGGTGTGCCGAATCTGTCAGCCAGGAAAAGTGTTTTTCTGGTTTTTTGAAAGGACAGATGAACGCTCTTTTTTGCTTCCTGCGCAGGCTCTTAACCCGCCCTCAGCGCTGAACCCACTAAGGAATTTTCCATGTCACCATTAACGCTCTTCGGCGTAATCACTGTTACATTGATGATGATTTTTTATGCCCTGGAGGCGCGCTCCCTTTGGTGGACTCTGGCATTTTCCGTATCGTGCCTCGGAACGTCCATTTATGGATTTCTGGCCGGCACTTGGCCTTTCGGTGTGGTCGAGTTTGTATGGTGCCTGCTGGCGTTGCGCAAATGGTATCTGCTTTATGCCCCGAAGACGTAATATGGTCATATGCGGCGCGGTTCCTGGAAGCCTTTGCCAGGACCATTCACGCCGAAATGCACTCGGCGGAAAAGATACTCATCCCGGAAGTCGGTATGCTCCATTTCACCAACAGATCAGCGAGGAAAGGCCGGAATCTTGCGACGGGTAAGAAAATCCAGATCCCAGCACGACGCGTCGTGGCCTTCAAGGCCACGAAGACGCTTCAGGACAGGGTAAACTCCTAGCGTTGCGACGGACGCCCAGATCCTTCGGAAGATTTACATAACTCGCGAGGTACATGGCTGTCCGGTTATCCTTCGGGAAAACTCGTGTGGCGGCAGAATTTTATTGAGGAGTGACAGAATCTTCGCGTACTTAATCGAAAAAAGGAATTATCTGCTGGCGGACCTGCCGAACCCGGCGGGGGGTGCCGCGACCCTCGTCCATTCACAGAAAGACTTCGCACCAGATTGAACACCACAGCCCTAACGAAGGCGCGACCAGCGCCCCATGCTGGCACCATCCGCGAGGCTGGCCTTAGGGATCTGGATGCGCTTACCGCCATCGAGAACCAATGCTTTTCCATGGATCGAATTTCACGCTCCGGGCTACGCCGTTTTCTGGCACATGGGAGTTGCACCCCGGCAGGGGGTTGCACTCTGCAAGCGCGCGCCAGGATTCTCGTGGTCGAAAATGGCACTCGCATTTGCGGCTATGTGCTTCTCCTGATGCGGCGAAATTCACGCATCGCACGTATCTATTCACTGGCCGTTGCGCCGGAATACCGCCAGATAAGCATGGCCCGGACACTTCTGGCATGTACCTAGTCTGTCGCCATGGCGTCCGGGCGGAATCGGATACGATTGGAAGTGCGCGAGGACAATACTGCGGCTCTTCGCCTGTACACCAGCGTCGGTTACCGGCCTTTCGACCGCATCGCGTCATACTACGAGGCCGCACCGCCACAGGTGGATCGCACCGCCGCGATTCGCATGGAAAAACCGCTCTGATGCGTATCGTTCACCCAAATCCCGGAATTTCCCATGCCTAAAAACCTGATCGTTGTCGATTCCCGCCGCGACTGGCCAGCCGATGATTTTGATATCCCCGTCATCACCGCGATAGATTACCTGCGCCGCAAATACCAGCCGGAAGATCGACGCACCCGGGTCATCAACCTGTGCCGGAACCTGGAGTATGGGGGTGTGGGTTACTATTGCTCGCTGCTGGGTGAGGCCCGCGGTCACCACGTCCTGCCGGAAGTGCGCACCCTGCTGGAAGTGCGCAGGCAATCCCTGTACCGCCCGGGACTCGCCGATTTGCAACCTCTGCTGGAAAAAGCGACGGAAAACCTGCAGAAGGAGGTGGGAGCCACTTACGTGTTGCGGATTTTCTTCGGCTGGACGACGGAAGAACCGATGCGGGAGATCGCACGGGAACTTTTCGAGCGCTTGCCCATGCCGGCGCTGGAGGTGCAGCTTCGCGCCAATGGCGTCTGGCGCATCCAACGGGTTTGCGGGTTGCCCATCGGGGACATGGACCCCGTGGAAAAAGCGGAGCTCCGTGCCGCCCTTCAGCACTATCTCGCTCGCCGCCGGCGCAAGTCGAAGCCTGCCGGCTGCAAGCCCGCCGAGCGCATGCGCTACGATCTGGCCATCCTCCACGATCCCCGGGAAGTATTGCCGCCATCCAGTTCCCGAACGCTGAAGCATTTTGTCCGCATAGGAAAGCGCCTGGGAATACACGTCGAACTGATTCAGCGCCAGGACTATGGGCGGCTGGCCGAGTTCGACGCCCTGTTCATCCGGGAGACCACGCGTATTGACCACCACACCTACGAGTTCGCCCGGAAGGCCGAACAGGAGGGGCTGGTGGTGATCGACGATCCGGATTCCATTCTGCGCTGCACGAACAAGGTGTATCTGACGGAGATACTGCGGGCGCATCAGGTGCCGATCCTCGAAACAGTCATTATCCGCAAGACCGATCTTCGACGCCTGGAGAAACGGCTGTCCTATCCTTTCGTGCTCAAGGTGCCGGACGGGTCCTTCTCCCGCGGAGTCCGGAAAGTCACCGATCCGGAGACCTTGAGAAAGGTGGCCGCCGAACTGTTCGCTGACTCGGACCTACTGCTGGCTCAACCTTATTGCTATACGCCGTTCGACTGGCGCATCGGCATGCTGGACCGGCAACCCCTGTTCGCCTGCCAATACTTTATGTCTTCCAACCATTGGCAGATCGTGCGTCACCTGGACAACGGGCGCGCCCTGCAGGGCGGGTTTCGCACGATTCCCCTCTACGAAGCACCCACGCTCGTTCTGCAGACCGCCGTCCGCGCCGCCAACCTGATTGGGGACGGACTCTATGGTGTGGATCTCAAGGAAACGTCCGAAGGCGTTTTCGTCGTGGAGGTCAACGACAATCCGAATATCGATCGCGGCATTGAGGACGGCGTGATGGGGGATGTCCTCTACGAGACGGTGCTGCGCTCCTTGATCCGGCGCATGGAGACGTCGCATGGGCGGCCCGGGACCGGGTGGCCGGCGAATGGTGGGGCTATGGAAATAAAAAGGCAATGCCTGCGAACAACCATCTTATAAGCACCCCTGATCTGCTGTCTTTCAGGTTGATTACTTCCCTAAAAATATACGCAAATTATATACCATTTATATGGAATTTATAGATGAGGACCATCTACAATCTCCGTTGAGGACATAACCAAACGGGTTTTTAAACCAATGGAGCCTTTATAATGACCATGAATACTGTCGGTAAAACGGCTATGCATTCCGTAGTACCCAGCCGCTCAGCATTACAGAAGCGCGCCCGTCGCTGGGTTATCAAGATCGGGAGCAGTCTGCTGACTCAAGATGGCCAGCGATTGGATTTGTCGGCCATGCAGAACTTTGTGCAGCAAATACTGCAACTTCGCGCCGAAGGCATTGAAGTCGTATTGATTTCCTCCGGTTCCGTCAGTGCCGGAAAATGTCGCCTGGGCTGGGCACAGAAGACGACCACCGCCGAAGAACGTCAGGCGGCGGCCAGCGTGGGGCAATCCGCCCTAATTCATGCCTACGAGAATCTCCTGGCCGAGGAAGGGACGCATTGCGGGCAGGTGCTGCTGACGCGCGACAACTTCAGGGATCGGAAGCGCCTCAAGAAGACCCGTTCCGCCATCGAAATGCTCCTGAAAATGCAGATGCTGCCCATTATCAATGAGAATGATGCGATCGCCGATCTGGATAACGCCCTGGGCAACAACGACCATCTGGCTGCTCTGGTCAGCAACCTCTGGCATGCCGACCTGATGGTATTGCTGACGGATCAATCGGGGCTATTTACGGTAGACCCGCGCACGCGGCCTGATGCCGAAATGATCACGGAAGGCATGTCGGGTGACCCACGGCATGAGCGTATGGCGGGTGGAAGCGGTGGCACCGTGGGTACCGGTGGCATGCTCACCAAAATACACGCCGCCACTCATGCGGCGCGCTCTGGCGCGGCCACGCTCATTGCCGATGGAAGAATCCCGGATGTGCTCCTGCGCTTGCGCAAGGGAGAGCTTTTGGGGACGTTTCTGCGTTCCAGAAAATTCGACCGGAAATTGCGCAGAGATGCCTGGACACGTCTTCAGATCAACAACGGCCAGCAGTGGGTAATCCATCCCATGCTCCGGGTAAAAAATGAGGTGGTGGCTTTTTATTCGGAGACGCTGCCTTTTACCGCAATACCAATATTCAACGGTCAATAAATTTGCACATTCATTGGCTACGCAATCGCACCAGTCATACCTGGTGTACAGGCCTTTTTTACGAAATTGGAGAAACATGATGAACAGCTTCACCACGAAAAAAAAACCTCGCACCGGTAGCAAACTGGGCTTAACGATCCTGCCGCTGGCGATTTTATCCACACTGGCCCTGGTGTCAGACACTGTTCAAGCCGCGCCCCTGCCCATGCCAGCGATGACTGGGCCGCTGCAGACGCCGTCTCCTTTTCAGGTTGATGCGGGCCCACTCGGAAAACTGGATGTTACCGGCGTGATGAGCGGCATGGGCGTCTGGCAGGACAACCCGACCCCCGGCGATCGGTTCACTCGCGCAGATATCAGCAATGGCCAGATCTTCATCCAGAAAACGCACGGGTTGATCCAGTTCTTTCTCCAGGCCGGAGCCTACAACATGCCCGCCTTGGGCACACCCTTCCTCTCCACCGGAGCCACCACCGCCGACTATTATGGTGCCCTGCCACAGGCCTATCTGAAGATCGCGCCCACCAAGAATTTCTCGGTGCTGATCGGCAAGCTTCCCACTCTGATCGGGGCAGAATACACCTTCACCTTCGAGAATATGAACATTCAGCGTGGCTTGTTGTGGAACCAGGAAAACGCGGTCAATCGCGGGGTGCAAGTCAACTACAGCGTAGGGCCATTGAGTGCTTCTCTGGCCTGGAGTGACGGTTTCTACTCCAACCGCTACAACTGGCTCTCCGGCGACCTGTCCTACACCATCAACTCCGCTAACACCGTGAGCTTCGTGGGCGCGGGCAATGCGGGGCAGACGGATTATTCCAGTCTCGCTACTCCGGTCTATCAAAACAACAGCGACATCTACAACCTGATCTATACCTATAGCTCGGGTCCATGGATGATTCAGCCCTACCTCCAGTACACCCATGTGTCGGCCAACCCCGCTATCGGTGTGGGACGCAGAACAGGGACCAAGGGTGCGGCTCTCCTGGCGAGTTATGCCCTCACCCCTCACGTTACCTTGGCCGCTCGGGCCGAATATATCGCAAGCACCGGCAACGCCACGGATGGTGCGGTCAACCTGATGTATGGGCCCGGCAGTAAGGCTTGGTCCATCACCGTGACGCCCACCTACCAGGATCATGATTTCTTTGCCCGCGCCGAGTTTTCCTACGTACAGGCGAGCAGCTACACCCAGGGCGATGTTTTTGGTCCGCAAGGGAATAATCCTACCCAGGCCCGCGCGCTCTTCGAAACCGGGTTTTTGTTTTAACCCCAGGACCGGTAGGTCCCTTCTGGGATGTCTCAAGTCCACGTATGAGGTGTTGTCATGAAACAGTTGTCCGCCATTATCAGACCATTCAAGCTGGATGACGTTAGTGATGCATTGGCTATTATCGGTATACAGGGTATGACCGTTACGGAAGTTACGGAAGTTACGGAAGTCATCGGTTTTGATCAGCGAATAGGATATTTTCAAATACGTCGAGGCCATGCGTATGTTTC
>JAAOMR010000278.1 GCA_018853935.1 Acidithiobacillus ferrivorans | reverse complement strand
CCAAACTCTTATACGTTAAACAGATAGATTTGTCCAGCGCTCACCGTCCACCTCAAAAACCGAATCATTCACACGGCGACGCTACCCAATAAAAAAGGGCTCTTGGCCATATTGAGAATTGCTGTGTCAAACGCCTGTTGCAGCGAGCATTTACCCGCCGCGACTGGATGAACGCCGGACAAGGCTGGGAAGGCCGCGAGGACAGCATTCAACTTGCCGGGTGGCAGCAGAGCCGTCGGGTGGTCATTCTCCGGCGTTTGCTGAAGCAAAACCTGATCGCCACCCAGGAACAGCAGGGCCAACTGGAATTTGCTTTCGTGGACCGGCGCCAGACCAAGGTCTACGAATACGCCGTGCTGGTGACGGATCTCACAGAAAGCATTCTGGGCATCGCGCAGCTGTACCGGGACCGGGCGGATGCGGAGAACGGTTTTGACGAACTGAAGAATCAGTGGGGTTGGGGCGGGTACAGCACCCGTGATCTGGCGCGTTGCCGGCTCTCCGCCCGCGCCGTGGGGCTGATCTACAACTGGTGGAGTTGGTATACCCGACTGGCCTTTCCGGAATCCCGGCGAGAGGCCATCACCAGCCGTCCATTGCTGTTGTCCGCCATAGGCCGAAGCACGAAACACGCTGGACAGACCCAGCTTTACCTGACGCCCATGCATGCCGCGCAGAAAAAGGTCGAGCGCGGAATTGAGAATATCCGCCGAGGCTTACGGGTTGTTCGCCAGACTGCGGAGCGGTTGCTGGGGCACCAGCCATGGGACCTCCTCGTGCGCTACATCGTCGCCCAAATTACCCAATCAACGTGGTTACCAGATGGGGCGATTCCTGGCCGGGCCGTAACTGCTTTTTTTAGGTTCATGCGTCTCACTGGGGTTAAAAACATTGCCAAAGCGGCCCGTAACTTCGCCGCCAGCGCCTGGGTAACGCTCCGTCAGTTCGGTCTCTGAGCCGCCACTGCAGTTCTTGCCAGTCCGGAAAGGTCTCCGGAGGGAGAGTTGCGTCCGTCCGCCACCGCAAGTGCCATTTTTCGCCCGGGAAAGCTCATAAACACCCTGTTTCACCCTCAGCACACTTTAAACCGCCTCCGAAAATTGGCAGCGGTTACGCCACCGCATTTATATCAGGCGACTTTGACGGGGCCCTGGCGATGTTAGTGATCACGAGCCACAAATATAAATTTGCACCACCCGTTTGCACAAAATAACTCACCGCTATTACAGGAAAATTAATAGCATAAGTCACGTCCTGAATAGACCTGAAAACGTTCACCGCATTGTCATCCATTAACTCGCTCCATCCCTGTTACTCCACGACGAACCTCATCAGTGTAACTTCATGATCGACATGGCAACAGAGCGCCAAACGATCCACAACTTTTTCCGATACCATCACGACAGATTCGCCAAAAAAGGTTGTTAACCCATGACCCGTTCATATCGCCAACGGGGGAGCACCCTGCCGTCTGCAAGACCTGCGGCACCAAGGGTTTGCGATACTGAAAACCTTGCGGCACCAAGGGTGTAGAGGCTTTGACAATACCTGGAGAACACTATGCAAAACAAGCAAAAACGATGGGCGGTTCTGGCGGTCAGTCTGGCAATGGCAAGCGGTCCTGCATGGGCCATCGGAATGCCCCTGCCTACTCCCAATATGGTAGGCGGT
>JAAOMR010000277.1 GCA_018853935.1 Acidithiobacillus ferrivorans | reverse complement strand
CCCCGCCTGCAGAAATGCGCGCACCAGTCGCCTTGCCGATCGATGCATCACCGAAGCCCGAAGACGCCACGATGCCGACTACCACCACCCCTCAGGAGCGAACCACCCGGAAGGCGGGTCGGCCCCGCATTCATCCTGACCAGCCCTTATCCGCCCGTGAAAAGGCGGCACGGTATAGGCAGGCACGCAAGGTCGTGGCGCAACAAGTGGCAACCGGGGAAACGAGACCCACGGCGCTGTCCAACAAGGATTTGTGCCTTGCCGTGGCGCGAATGCTGGGGCAACCCAATGATCTTGAACTGCGCCAGACCGGATATCCGCTGATAAAGGAATTACAGCGCCGGATGAAAGGGCTGTAGCATCGATCGTCCCCAGGTCGGGGGCGGCCCCTTTTTGGACCAAAATGTCAAAAAAACTGACCCATAAGAAAACGTTATAGTATGGTCAGGCAGTAAACAAGAAAAACAAGATGATACAACTTCTCAGGATGGATAATAAGGCTTAAATCGATAAGCGAAACCTTATGATAAAGGGGGTTTAATCCCCCTTTTCGGGCTGAGATAAAGCTATCGCTCGAACTGCACCGCTATACCCCACCGTGGACAAGAAATTATCCACACGGCGGATGCTCTTCAGATGTGTTCTGGACCGCCCGGCTGGTCCCCGGTTTTACGCATGCAATATGCGGCGTACCTCACGGCCAGATCATGGATGGGTTCACCTGAAAAGGTGGGCACATCTGAGGAGCATCCGAATTTAGACCTTTACTATGAGGTACGTTATGGAACTGAACAGAACGCCCAGTGCATGGGCCAAATTGCGCACACACGCCTACCTTTACGGCGGGCTTTCCATTTACAGCATACTGGCGCTGGGCTGGATCGGCATATTGCCCGTCGGACTGGCGGATGATGCCCTTGCCGCTCTCATTCTTGCGGTATTGGCCACAGGCCTGCCCCACATCATCGCCATCCTCAAGGGGGATGAGCACCGGCAACAACAGGAACAGCAGGCATGGTCTGCCGCCGCCGCGCCCCTTGCTAGCGGATTCCAGCGGGTACGCCAGTTCTGGGCATCGGATTGCAGCCTTCCCCTGAGCGAAGTCGGGGCCATCGGCGTTGATCTGGTCCGCGCTCGCAACCTGACTGCTGGTCGGCAATCTGGCGGACCCAAGACGGGCACGGGTGGACACAAAAAACCGGTATCAAGCGGTTCCGATGACGACGCCGGTGGTGAACCCCCACCTGCAAATCTGCCTCTAATCTGGACCATCCATGATTTGGCGGACACCCTTGGGGTAAGCGCCAAGACCCTACAGAACCAACCACCACATCATCTACCCCCCGCCATCCACATTCCCGGCTGCCGTGGCCCACGTTACCGCCTGCGTGACGTGCTGGCCTGGCTCGATGGCTTTTCTACCGGACAGCGCCCCCTGCCAAACAAGGCCAAGGGCCGTCCCAGAATTGCTTCTATTGCACAGATTGCCGCCGATCGCGGCAAGGGGGTGTGAGATGGGTATGGATATTGACGAACTTTACGATGCGGATCTTAACCTTGGATACCAGGAACACATGGATAGCGCTGCGCCACCGACGAGCGAGACTGCCCCGGTTGCGGAAGATGCCAACCCTATCCGGTTGTGTGTAATCACCAGCAAAGGGCGCTTGTCGAAGTTGTTTGAGCGCGACTCTGACGGAACCGTGCGAGTAGTGCGTGGCGGGTCGATGTTCAGCGGTGACGGCAGGAACACGAAGATCAAGGATCTGGGCAGGCTGGCGGCTTTGATAGCCACCCTGACCCCGCAACAAGCGCTTACGTTCGGGCGGCACATTGGGCCCAACAATCCGATCCATATCACCACTGAAGCCGAACTAGAGAAGGTGCCGGGGGAGACCACTCGGATAGCGCGCACCCGTGAGCATTTCGCCTACCCGGATGGCAGCCCCGGCGTCCTTCTACTCGACTACGACTTGCCCAAGGACGTCGTTCCCGCCGTTGTCCCCTTGACTCCTGCCGAGTACTGGGATGCCCTGGTGGCGGCGGCCCCGTCCCTGGATGGACGTGAACACCTAATCATCAGTTCCGCGTCGTCCTACATCTACGGAACTGGGGATGGTGCGGAACTGATCGGTGCGGGGGGATTGCACTGTTTCGTCACTGTTACGAATGCCGCCGATATCCCCCGGATTGGTGAGTCCATCACCGCCCGCCTGTGGTTGGCGGGTCATGGCCGCTTTGAAACAACCAAGGGCGGGCAGACGGTGAAACGCAGCCTTGTGGATGCCAGCGTGTGGCAGCCAGAGCGCCTCAGTTTTGATGCGGGCGCGGCCTGTGGCGAAGGGCTGGATCAGCGTCGGCCTGCCCCCTTGTATGTCCCTGGTGGGATGCTGTCGCTGGCTGACGTGGTGTTGACAGGCGAAGAACAACCAAAGGCGGACAAGCTGATGGGTATCCGTATACGGGCGAAAAAGCCGAAGGACGCAACGAAGCCTGAACCTGCCAACCACAAGGAAATTGCTGCGGCCTTGTCTTGTGTTCCAGCGGATATTGGGTACGAGAAATGGCTGAAAATCGGCTTGGCTCTTTGTACTCTGGGGGATACCGGTTTTGATCTGTGGGATGAGTGGTCCGGGAAGGGCAAAAAATATCCCGGACGGGCAAATTTGGAAAAGAAATGGGCCTCGTTCGACCCCAACGGGCCGGTAAGCATCGGCACGCTGTTCCATATTGCCGAGCAGTGCGGGTTCCAGCGGGGGGGTGTGTTGTTTGCTGATGCACTGGTAGTCCCCCCGGATGCGGATACCCTGTTCATCGTGCCTGGTGAGGATGTGGCGCGGCAGTGGATCGAAGCAGGACACCCCTGCATCGGCATCCCCAACCCTTGGGGGTGGTCGAAAGGCGCTGAGGAACCCAGCGATGTATTTGCTGCGACGGTTTCCGGGGTTCTGAAAGAACATCCGACAATACGGGTCGTTACGGCGCTGTTTTCGCTCGATGGGGCACCGCGCCCTTGGTCGAAGGGGGATGATGGCGCACGGGTGGACGTACCGATGCCTGGACGGTGGGTCAGTGATAGTGCCACTGTGACCCATGCCGCTTATCGGCTGGCTGAGGCGCTTCGGGCGCTTCCGGGTGTGAACATCATCACCACGGCTCGTTTTTTTGCGCTGGATAATGACTTCGGCGCGAGCTTCGTGAAGTCCCTGAAGAAGGCCCTGAAACTGGCCCGCGCCGCTGCGAGATTGCTGGACGATCCCATCTTTTGTGGGGCAAGTCTGGACCCCGATGCGCTGGGGCAGAAGGGTGCCGCCAGCGCGGAAATGGCTTACTGTAGCGCATTGGACGGCAAACGGGTCGGCGTGGCCGATGGTCTGCTGTACGAGTGGGCCGGTAGCCATTGGGCGCTTCTACAGGCGGATCGCCTTGAGCGGGCTGCACATGGGCTGATTGTGGAATTTTTTACGGCTACGGGGGGCGCACGGAAAATTAGTGATGCACCCAAGGCGGCAGTATCCGCGCCACACTTGCAGCCCATCCCATCCCCCGCCCGCTGGATGGAAGTCGGTGGTGCTATCATTCCTTGCCTGGACGTAACGCTGGATATCGCGCCGGACGGTAAGATTACGGCCAGAGAACCCAACAGGAATGATGGCCTGCGGTATTGCGTGAATGCCACCTGGAAGGACAAGGATAAGCCGTCGCCGGAATTCGACAGGTTCATTCAGAACACTCTACCCGACCCGGCAGTGCGACGGCTGGTCCAGCAGTATGTGGGCTACACGCTCATCAGTGACACTCGGTTTCAGGTGGCCCAGTGGTGGTTCGGCAATGGCGCCAATGGCAAGGGATTCCTTGCGCAGATTGTAGCCGCCCTGCATCGCAAGGTGGCCGCTGCGGATATCGAGGATCTGGGCGGCTTTGGGGCTGAAAATCTCATTGACGCTTCCTTGATAACGGTGGATGAAACACCCAAGCGGATTGACGAACAGCGTCTGAAGTCGGCCATATCTGGCGATGACCTGAACATAAACCGGAAGTACCAGGTACCCGTGACCGTGCGTCTGCGCGCCAAGTGGCTGCTGCGCGGTAACGACAAGCCTGCTTTGTCCGACCAGACCGATGGCCTCTGGCGGCGCTTGCAGATCATCGAGTTTACGGAAAAGTTCGACGGGGCCAATCGGGATGACATGCTGGCCGACAGGATCGTCGAGAATGAACTTCCGGGGGTGCTACGATGGGCTGTCGAAGGTCTGGTGATGCTGCTCCAGGCTGGCGGGTTCAAGAATATTCCCGAGTCTGTCCAGGCTTCCAAGAATCAGATGCAGGTGGAAACGGATAACGTGCTGGGCTGGTGGACCGATAAGGACGTGCGGGTCTGTGACGCCCCCAGGACGAGCAGGGATAGTGCCTACCGCAGCTACTCTCTCTGGTGCAAGGACAACGGAATGATGCCGCTGGGATCGCCGCGCTTCTGGGTGCGGGTTAAGGCCATCATGGCCAAGCTCGGTCTGAAACTTGTGGAAATGCGCCCTCAGGAAACCACAACCGACCCGTTTTCTGGAAGCTCTCAAGTGGTCCGCCCCCGCAAACTCAACCTAGATATTACATCTGGGCAGCAGGATGTGGACGGCGAAGGCACCACCGTGGTCCCTCTGGCCCCGAAAGCTAAAGGGTTTGGTGTCAGCAACATGAAGCAACACAAAACCGCTGTGCAGCATCTCGGCGATATTGAGTATGAAGAATTGGATGCTGGCGAGGACTTCGACCTGTCCAGCATTCCGTTCTGAACCTGCTCCTTTAGTAAATTCCTATCGGCTCACCGCGTCTGGTGGGCCTTTTTACTGCCGCGTCCAGGCTGCGTCCAGGCTGCGTCCAGGCTGATTTATTTTGCCTGGACGCCTGTAAACTGTTGATTATAGGTTTATATTTCCTGTTTTTTTCTTCGGCGTCCAGGCGTCCAGGCACTTTCCATAAAATCAGTATTGTAAAATAAAAAATTTGTGTTGTGGAATAAAAAATAAAAAACTGAGTGAGATTTTTTTCCATATAAAAGGTTTTAGCACTTTTGCCTGGACGCCTGGACGGCCGCCCTAAATCCGAATAATTCCACCAAATAATCAGCATGTTGAACGCGTCCAGGTAGTTTACTTTTGCCTGGACGTTGCCTGGACGGCACCTGGACGGCACCTGGACGCAGCCATCGGCTAATGCCCACGAACCTGGATTTCGTTCCCTGCGGTTGCGGCGCGCATTTCAAAAGGCAGCGACTTCCCCCTCGTCACGCAGCCAAGGCCCTCGGAAGGTTGCGGGGGCACCCAAGTGGCCCCTTTGCGTGCCGCAGACGTTGTGGGATCTTTTATGGATCCCTGTAGACCGATCCTAGTCAGAACACGGTAGTGCAACCAGCTGCGGGCACGCTACCCGATCAGCTTCACCAGATCCTCGACCTTCAAATGCGTGTACCGCTTGAGCATCTGCATATTTTTATGGCCCGTGATAGCGGCAACCTGCATGGGGTTCAATCCTTTTTCAAATAACCTGCTTGTGGCCTCATGGCGCAAATCGTGGAAAGTCATTCCTTTGATATTCGCATGCTTCAGGGCCTTATTGTAGCTGGCCCGCATCCCCTCGCAGGTGTAAGTCCAAGCGCGTCCATCCAGGTTACGTGGCATGTCGCGGAATATCTGTGTCGCTTTGACGGACAGCGGTACGATACGTTTCTCGCCGTTCTTGGTGTATTCCAGCGTTACGGAACGTTGCGCCAAATTGACCTTGTCTCGGGTCAACCCCATGATTTCCCCTTGGCGCATGGCCGTTTCGATGGCGACGGTAACGATGTTGGCCAGTTCTGGATTCATCGCCTGGCACGCTGCGAGCAGACGTTCTTCCTCATCGCCTACGAGCCGTCGATCCCGACCACGGGGTAGTCTGGGTTTGCGGACCAGTTCGACGGGGTTGGTCAGGGCTTCCATGCCCCAGTCGGTACGGGCGACGCTGAACAGGTGTGAGAGTAGGGCCAGATGCAGCCGGATGGTGTTGGGAGATTTTTCCTCGACTTCCACCATATCCCGCATGACCTCAGCGATATCCCGTCCACGGATGGCAGCCATAAACATCCTGGCAACGGGACGCGCCCGCCATTGACGCACAATGTTTCCTTCCTGGCGGGGCGTCTTTTTCGTGGGGATGATTTCATTCGCATACCGGGTCAAGGCTTCGTCCAGCGTGGTGCTTTCGCTTTCCGCTCGATCTCGCCACACGCCGCGTTCCATCTCGGCCTCGATGATGGTTGCCCATGACTGGGCGTCTGCCTTGCTACGGAAGGTCTTGGTCTGAGGTGGATACCCCTTCCGCTGGACCTGAGCCTGATACCCGATGACGATGCCGTCACGGTCTTTTCTGGATCGAATAGATGACATTTTCTTACCCTCGGTTTGGATGCTTAGCTTGGGCACACTTGGGCAAAATTTGGGCGAAAACTCATTTTGGCGCAAAAAAGCACCTAGCGAAACTTGCTAAGTGCTTGTTTTATATGGTGCCCAGAAACGGAATCGAACCGCTGACACGAGGATTTTCAGTCCTCTGCTCTACCGACTGAGCTACCTGGGCCAAGAGCGCGTATTTAAGCGGGGCCTTGCGCAGAAGTCAAGGCCAACGCGCGCGTATAGAGAAACCGATGGGCCATACCACTCTGATTCGCAGCAATACGCACGGCCTGGGCCAGCGGTAATTCAGCCAGCAGCGGGCTGAGCAACTGGTCGGCATCGGTTGCTTCCTGAGTCTGCTCCGGTGCTCCCGCCACCACCAGTGTCATCTCGCCGCGCACTTTGTCTGGATGCGCCCGCAGCAGCGCTACCAGCCCACCCAGACTGTCCCGCAGGCACTCCTCATATATCTTGGTCAACTCCCGGCACAGCGCTGCCCCGCGGTCTGCACCCCATAATTCAGCCATATCCGCCAAGGTCTCGACGATCCGATGCGGCGCCTCATAAAAAATCATGCTGCGCGGCTCCAGTTGCAGGGTTAGTAACCGCGCCCGCCGCGCGCCCCCTTTGGCTGGTAGAAAGCCCTCGAAGCTAAAGCGGTCACTGGGCAGACCGGACAGTGCCAACGCGGCCAACGCGGCATTGGGGCCCGGAATAATGGTCACTGGCAACTGCTGCTCCCGGAGCAGGGCCAGCAACGGAAACCCCGGGTCGGAAATCAGCGGCATTCCCGCATCTGACAGCAGGGCGATATCCTCTCCGGCGGCGATACGCTGGGCAATCTGCGGGGCCAGAGCCCTCTCGTTATGCTCATGCAGCGCCAGCGTTTTGGGCTGCACACCCAGATGTTGAAAGAGCCGCTGGGCATGACGGCGATCCTCCACCAGAATCAACGTTGCCGTACTAATCGCACGTTGTGCACGCAATGAGAGATCATCGAGATTGCCGATAGGGGTAGCGATAATAGTCAGTTGCCCGGCACCTCGCTCCGCGAGTTCGGCATGGTCATTCATCACCATACCCCCGGCTGAGGTCGTGTTTCAGTCATTGAACACCTGCGCCTTTCTCCATACACTCTGCTCATGATGCCCCCCCCAGCCCTAAAGACCTCTTTGCGCTTGCTGATGACTCTGGCCCTGGCCACTGGCCTGAGCGCTTGCGCGAGTATGCCACAGAAGACGCCACCACCGTCGAATCCAGCGCCAACGCCGGTCGAAACGCCGGCCAGCACCCCTGAAACACTGACGGCGCAGCGCGCCGGCCAGCTCACGGCCACGGGGCACGATCTGGCGGCGGCCAAGGACTACATCCGCGCCGCCGCCGAAGCGCGGGGACAAACTCAAGTCCATTACCTGATGGAAGCCGCACAAGCCTCTTTGAAAGGACGCAAGCCGCGGGTTGCCATATTGCTGGCTAATGAAGTTCTGCGTTTGCAGCATGACAACGCCGAGCTACGCAGTGCGGCACTTTGGGTCCGCGCGCAAGGATTCATGGATCAGGGACAGACCCCCAGTGCCAAGGGCAACCTCGAAGAGCTGCTGACCATCACCAGCACGCCCCAGGAAGTGCGCGCTCAGGCCATGGGTACCCTGGCCACACTCTACACCCAGGAAGGTCACGAACTCACTGCACTGAATTTCCTGATCGAAGGGGATAGCCTCCTGAGCGGCAATGACGCCGCCGAAAATCATCGCCGCATTCGTGCCCTCCTTGACTCGCAGTCGACTGCGAAACTTCAGAATTGGCAGGGACGCAGTGGCAACCCCCTGGTGCAGGAATGGCTCGCTGTCGCCCTGATCACCCGGCAAAACCCCGATCCCCAACAGCGGCAGGCAGCGATCAGTGCCTGGCTGACGGCGCATCCGGGGCACCCCCTCATAAACTTCTCGGACCACAACGCGACTATCACCGACACTTCCAGGCTCAACCCGGCGCTTGGCAGCATATGCGCCTTGTTACCCTCCAGCGGACCCTATGCGCCCCTCTCCCAGGCCATCACTGCCGGAATGAAAACGGCAGCGCAATTACAATCTGGTCCTGCCGTGCGTGCCCTGCGGACCACCGGCAACCCCAGTTACACCGCCGTACTCTTTGAACGTGGGATAAAGGAGGGGTGCAAAGTCTTTGTCGGCCCCTGGCTGCCACAAGATATCAACGCCGTAGCCGCCGTCAGGAAACCTTCCGATCCGCCCATCATCACTCTCGGAGTGGTGCCTGGTGTACAGCAGTCGGGGCTCTACACCCTGAGTCTGAGCCGTAACGTCGCCGCTCAACAAATTGCCGTCCAGAGCTTTGGGGCGGGTTATCGTCGTGCCTACGTGCTTTATCCGCAGGACTCCAGTGGCGCCGCCATTCAGGCAGACTTTATCGCGACCTGGAAGAAGCTCGGGGGTGAGGTCGGTGGTGTCGCCACCTATCTGCCGGGGCACACATTCACCAATGAAGCGCAACGACTCCTGAGCGGGTCACCGGGACAAGACAGCTTTGTTTTTTTGGTCACCAATGCGAAAAACGCCAACGCGGCCGTTTCCTCTATCCGGTTGATCAACAACAGCGTGCCCATTTTCAGTCCGGCGCTACTGCATGGTGCCGCCTTACCCAATGACGCGCGAGGGCTCTCCGGCATTGCATCCGTCGATATGCCCTGGATCATCAACTCTGGGCAAAGCTGGCCGCAAGCAGTGCTGTTGCTACGCAGTACCCTGCCAAACGCCAGCGATGCCCAGTGGCGTATGGCAGCCTTCGGACTTGATGCTTACCGGATAGCGGAGCGTGTTCTGGATAAAGATACGACAGGCAGCTTGGCTGGCGCCACCGGCACCCTCCACTTTGTCACCCGCAACCAGGTCATACGTGACATGGAATGGATGGAAGTGGAGAATGGCCAAATCGTACCTTTGTCGGGAGTGCCCAAGCCGGGTACCTGAATCATGCCATCAGCACGCCAGAATTTAGGTCAGCAGGGTGAAGACAGCGCCGTCGCCCTACTCGCCGGGCACGGGCTACATCCCCTGACACGCAACTATCGCTGCCGAATGGGTGAAATTGACATTATCACCCTTGATGGCGAAACCCTGGTCTTCGTGGAGGTGCGCCAGCGCGCCCATGACCGGCAGGGGGGTGCAGCGGCCAGCATTACGTGGCGCAAGCAAAAGCGACTGATCCGCGCCGCTGAATATTTCCTGTTGCATAACCCTCAGCATGGGTTACGTCCCTGCCGCTTTGATGTCGTCGCCCTTGACGGTGATGCCTCGGCAAACTGGATTCGTGATGCCTTTAGAGTACCCAGCCCATGACCAGCAATGACTGGATGGATGCCGCCTTGCGCGCCAGCATCCTCTGTAAGGAGAAATCGGCGGCGGCGCTGGCGGCGCCTTTCGCGCAAGCCAGCCAACGTTTGATTGCCACCTTGCAAGCCAACGGGCAGGTGCTTAGTTGCGGCAACGGTGGTTCTTCGGGCGATGCCCAGCACCTAGCCTCGGAACTGATCAACCGCTTTGAGACGACGCGCCGGGCTCTGCCCGCTATCGCCCTCAGTACCGACAGCAGCGTGCTTACGGCCATCGCCAATGATGCCTGTTACGAACAGATTTTTGCCCGCCAAATTGAGGCGTTGGGTCGTCCCGGCGATTGTCTGGTCGCATTCAGCACTTCGGGTAACTCCGCCAATGTGCTCGCTGCGGTTCTTGCCGCCCAGCAGCGCGGCATGTGGGTGCTGGCCCTTACAGGCAAGGAAGGCGGACATCTCGCGCCGCTTCTGCGCCCTGCCGACATTGAACTGCGTGTGCCGGAACAGCATACAGCGCGTATTCAGGAAGTCCACCTCGTCCTCATCCACGCCCTCTGCAATGGTGTGGATGCCAGCTTTGCGGAGCCCGCCGTTGTTTCCACGCCTTACACCGGCCAGGTGTTTCGCGACGGGGAGAGGTTGCGGGCAGCTTGTGCCTTCCGGCGACCGCTGGTTTTCACCAACGGTGTCTTTGATGTGCTGCATCGGGGTCATGTGCAGTATCTCGCCGAAGCCCGCGCCGAGGGTGCCTGTCTGGTGGTAGGCGTCAACAGCGACGCTTCGGTGCGCCGTCTCGGCAAAGGTGCGGATCGCCCGATTAATAGCGAAGACGATCGCATGGCGGTGCTCGCCGGATTACAGGCAGTGGATTTTGTCACGCTGTTTGACGAGGACACCCCACTGCAACTTATCCAGCATCTCCAACCCGACGTGCTGATTAAAGGTGGCGACTGGCCGACAGAGCGTATTGTCGGTGCCGATTGGGTGCAGGCCAGGGGCGGCCGCGTGCTCAGTATTCCCTTCCGTCACGAGCGGAGCACCACCGCCCTCTTGCAGAAAATCCGGGAGAGCCAGCCATGAACGTCAGCACCATCACCCTCGCCCTGCGCGCCGCCCTCGATACTGAGCGGGTGCGCGACGATGCCGATACCATCGCCATTTACAGCCGCGACGAGACGCCGGGGAGCTGTGCACCGGTGATGGTACTCTTCCCCCACAGCCACGAAGAGGTGCAGGCGATTGTCAGCATTGCCCGACGCCATCATCTGCCTCTTGTCCCGCGCGGAGCAGGTTCAGGGAATGTCGGCGGGGCTCAGCCGGTGCCCGGCAGCGCTGTCATCAGCTTCGAGTGCATGCAGAAAATCTGCGATTACAGTGTGGTCGACCGCACTATCACCGTCGAAGCAGGATGCATCACGGCCGCGATCAGTGCCTATGTACAGGCCGACGGACTATTCTACCCCCCCGATCCCGGCAGCAACCCCTACTGCCGCATCGGCGGCAACCTGGCAATGAATGCCGGAGGTCCGCACGCCGTAAAATATGGAGTCACTCGCGATTATGTACTAGGCCTGCGCGCTGTCACCGGCACTGGCGAGACGCTGTCTTGCGGGGTCCACACCAGCAAGGGCGTGGTCGGCTATGACCTGACCCGCCTGCTGGTGGGCAGCGAAGGCACCCTCGCCCTCATCACCGAGGCCACCTTGCGCCTGCTGCCCCGGCCTGCCGCCAACGCCACCCTGCGCGCCGCCTATAGCAACACGGCAAGTGCCTGTGCAGCAGTACAGCGGGTCATGGCGCAGCGCCATATCCCCAGCGCGATCGAACTCATGGACCCCCATGCCCTGGCTGCCGTGCGCGCCATGGGCGCGGCCAGTGACCTGCCCGCAGGCAGCAACGCCCTGCTGATGGTCGAAGTGGATGGTGAGGCGGTCACCCTCTCCGAGCAAATGCAGGCGATCCGCGCGGCACTGGCTGGGGAAGGGAATCTGGAGATTCTGGAAGCAACTGACGCCGCTGCCATTGCCGATCTATGGGCGGCACGTAAGTCCCTGTCTCCCGCCACCAAGGCCATGGCACCACTCAAGATCAATGAGGATGTGGTCGTGCCGGTCAGCCGTCTGTGCGAATTGCTGGTGACCATCGAAGAGATTGCCGCAGACCAGTCCCTGCATATCGTCAGCTTCGGACATGCCGGGAACGGCAACCTGCATGTCAACTTTCTGGTCCACCCCCAGGATAAGGACGAGATGCGCCGCACTCAGCACGGTTTGCAAAAACTCTTCCAGACCGTACTGGTGCTGGGTGGAACCCTCTCCGGGGAACACGGCATCGGCAGCAGCAAGCGTGCCTATGTCCCGCTGGAACTCAGCCCGGAAAACCTCAGCATCCAGCGCGCCATAAAACAAATCTTTGATCCGGATGACATTCTCAATCCCGGAAAACTGCTCCCCAAGGCCTGAATCATGAATAGCATTCTCCACGCCATCCAGCCGGTACGGCATATTTCCCTCAAAAGCTGGCGCGAAGATTTCGAGATGGACCTGGTAGAAAACACGCCCGCCCACCGCTTGCTCCGCGGTGGAGATACTTGGGTGGTACTCTTCCGCTCTGGCGTCCTCTGCTTTTTCGGCGCGGGACCGGCGCTACAGGCAAAAGTCATCGCTACCGTGCAGGCCCAGTTCACCCCCATCGCCAACCCCAAGGTTGAAGAACTGGCAGTCCGGGTCGGCGAGCGCGACGGCGTGGGTCGCGACGGCGTCACCCTCAAAAATCTCGACGAAGAACGGATCCTCCTCGTGGCCCTGCGCCTGGCCCAGAGCCTCGCCCTGGAACTTCATGAAGAAGCCGTTGAAAACCTGCTGGAAACCACTCTGAACCTGCTCTCGGAAGTGACTCGTACCGGACGTTTACCAGGACGGCGCGGCGGACATTTGCGCTTTCTCGCCTCGACTTCCGCCACCCGCACCGAAATCCTTTCCCGTCTGGCGGTGCTGGACAATCCCGACATTGTCTGGGAGACACCAGGCCTGGAACTACTCTCCCGTGAGCTCTCCGCCGATCTGGAACTTACCAGCCGCTTTCGCGCCCTCGACGAAAAACTCGACGCGATTCATGAGGGACTGGAAGTCATGATCGTCGCCAGCCGCCATCATCGGGAGACCATTCTGGAGTGGATCATTATCATTTTAATCTCGGTAGAAGCACTGATTATGTTGATTGGCAAGTAAAATGGGCGAATCATTATCGATCTTAGAGGCGGCTTCTGCGGCAGACGATGCTGGCGAAGCAGAACCGCCCTACAACGAATACGACGCCTTCATTCCGCACAACACCCGCATCGCCCACAGCTATGATCCCGCCCGCCTGCTCCTGGTCGGACCCGCCTGGGTAGGAGATATGGTCATGGCGCAAGTCTTGTTGCAAGTGCTGCGCCGCCGCTGGTCGCGCTTGCAGGTGGATGTGCTGGCACCACCCGCCAGCATCCCGGTGGCAGAACGCATGCTCGAAGTGCGGCACGCCATACCGCTGGACATCGGCCATGGCCAGCTCGGCTTACGCCGGCGTCGACAGGTAGCAAAACAATTACAGAAGCAGGACTACGACTGGTCTATCTGCCTACCCAACAGCTTTAAGTCCGCCCTCATCCCGTATTGGGCGCAGATCCAGACCCGTACCGGCTTTCCCGGCGAGGGACGGCGTTTGCTGCTCAATGATCGCCACCGCCTGAACAAAAGGAAACTACCGCGTACCGTGGACCGCTTCGTGGCCCTCGGCCTGCCGCCGCGTCTTCCCCAACCCACGCAACTGCCCGCTCCCCGCTTGCAGGTGGACCACAGCGCCCGCGCTGCCGCCTTAGAGCGACTCGGGATCGCCATACCGCAACGACCACTGGTCGCCTTGGCACCCGGTGCCGAATATGGTCCGGCCAAGCGCTGGCCGGTGCGTCACTGGATTACCCTGGCCCAATCCCTCGTCCAGGGCGGCCATGCCGTCTGGCTGTTCGGCAGCCCCAAGGATGCGGAAATCACTCAGGCCATCGCTTCGGCCGTCCCCGAAGTACTTGATCTGGGTGGTCAGACCACCTTGTTAGAGGCCATTGATTTGCTCTCCCTCGCCCCAGTCACCGTGAGCAACGACTCTGGCCTGATGCATGTAGCCGGTGCCGTGGGCAGCCGGGTCATCGCGCTGTATGGGCCTACCCCGCTCACGATGACGCCACCGCTTTCGTCCGGCGCCCAGCCGCTGCGCCTGGATCTCTCTTGTAGTCCCTGTGGCAAGCGCGAGTGTCCTCTCAAGCATCATCGCTGTATGGAAGACCTCAGCCCGGATCGGGTCATCCAGCAACTGTATCCCGGGTAATCACAAAACGGGCGCAAAAAAGCCCCGACCAGCGGGGCGAGGAGAGGAGGAGCAATGCCAAGGCATTGCAGGGATAAAGCGGCCTTGCTGGCCACCGGGCATTTCGCCTCGGCGCCTGCTTCCATTATTAAAATGCGTAGGTCAACATCACCCGGTTATAGAGGAAAGAATGCCCTTTGTTGAAACCGGCACCATTACCCTGGAGCCCGTTATAGGCGTCCAGACCATTGGCCACTTCCACACGATCGCGAATGGACAGACCTTTGAACCTGCCCGGAACGAAATACGTCAGATCCGCGTAGGCGTCATTGCTGACACCGTTATAATAGGTGTGGTACTGCGCAAAAGCGGCCATGAACAGGAAACGCTTGGCGAGGAGATTCTGAGTCCACTTGACCTTCCAGCCGTTGCCCGGTCCGAGTTCCACCAGACCGCGGATCATGGAAGTCGTATAGAGTGGATCTGTGGCATAGCCCGCAGTATAGGGTGAAATAACGGCACCACCGCCCACTGCACCGGGATGCGCCAAGATTTCATTGTAAGACCAGGTTAGCTGGCCATTTCCCAGCACATTATTAAAAGCCGCATAGTTCAAACCCACTTGTGCACCCCAGGCAGTACTGTTCACCGAAGTAGCGGTAATCGGGGAGTTGTTGATATTCGAGCCATCCAGCAGGCTGTTGTTCTGCCACTGACGGTTGAACTGGACGCCGACGAAAGGATCGAATCCAGTGCCCGTCTTCAGGGTGTAATTCACGTCGCCATATACACTTTTGGCAAACTGATAGTAATCGTAATACCAGACCTGGGCTTTGGCCCCCATGAGACTGCCACTGGTACCAAAAGCCAACACACCATTGGTCGCCGGTGAAGAACCCGTGATCACCGGTGTACCAGAACCACCATACATGGAGTCGCCATCAAAGGTGGCCGGGTCGTAGAGGTTATCCCGGTAATAGCCCGACGACGTACGGCTCTTCCAGCGGAAGATGCGCATGCCGTAGATGTGCCAGTCAGAATAGGGAGAAACTTCCGCGAAAACACCCTGATAAGTGGCTGGCAAAAGACGCGAGTCAGAGTTGTTTACCCAGGGGGTATTGATCACCTGGTTACCCGCACGGACGAGCAAGACCTTGGGAAGGGCATACTGGATGTAAGCCTGACCCAGGGTATTGATGGATTGGCGCGGCCCCATCAGCGTGGAATCCACATAGGGATACGCCGGTGCGCCGGACAAGTTATTCGCCCCAAGGGCATTGGCCGTATAGAAACTGACGCCCACACCAAAGCCCCCCAGGAAAGGCGCAGTCTGCACATTCAAAATACCGCCGAGGCTGAAGGCATTCTGATTGGGACCGGCGGCGCCATAATCACGGCTGAAATAATAAGAACGGATCTGGCCGCCGATCTTACTCTGCTTGAAAAAGTCCGTCAGGGTTTCTGCCTGTGCGGCAGCACTGACGCCGCACAGGGCGGCAACAACAGCGATGGCAATGCGATTTTTGATAAACACAGTGACCTCCTCTTTAGGTATTATTGCAACGATGTGTGCCATAATAATGGGGAAATATGACAATATGATGACAGTTTCATGAATTTTTTGTGACAAATATCCTAAGCAGCGAACCATTCACGCCCGCCGCCTCAAGCTCAAAAGTCTTTGCATTACCAGCTGGTCGTGGGACACTGCGAAGCGGATTTACCGAACACCGAGACCCGCATGCCCCTGGAAATACGTCACCTGCGCACCATTGAGGCTGTCGCCCAGTTCGGCAGTCTGGCGGCTGCGGCACAACGCCTGCACCTGACTCCGTCGGCGCTCTCCCACCAGTTACGTGGGCTGGAGGCGGAATTCGGTGTCAGCCTGTTGGACCGGGAACGCGGCACGCAGTTGCGCCTGAGCCCCACCGGAGAGGCTTTGTTGGCCGTGGCCCGGGAAGTGCTGCCACGCATCCGGCAAATGCAGGAAGATCTGCGGCGACGGGCGGCAGGGAATAGTGGCCGTCTGCGTATTGCCGTCGAATGTCATACCTGCTTTGACTGGTTGACGCCGGCCATGGACCACTTTCGCGAGAACTGGCCGGATGTGGAAATGGATCTGGTTTCGGGCTTCCAGCAAGATCCCCTGCCCCTGCTCCAGAATCATCAGGCCGATCTCACCGTGCTCACCACGCCCGATGCCATGGCCTCCGATATTCACCTGCATCCACTCTTTGCTTATGAGGTCGTCGCCCTCGTCAATCCGCGACACGCCTTAGCGGAACGCAGTTTCCTGACCCCTGAGGATTTTCTGGAAGAAACCCTAATTACTTATCCGGTGGAAGATCGTCGTCTCGACCTTTTCCGCGAGTTTCTCCAGCCAGCAGGTGTGCAGCCCTGGCGCCGACGGCATGCCGAGCTGACCGTCATCATCCTTCAGCTGGTGGCCTCCGGGCAAGGCATCGCCGCACTACCTGCCTGGGCAGTGGGAAGCTACGGAGAGAAAAACTACGTGCGCGCCATTCCCCTCGGACCGCAGGGTCTCTGGCAAACCCTGCAAGCGGCCACCACGGCGGAGCAGGCGGAGCAGCCGCACATGCAGGCTTTTCTCGCCGAAATCCGCGCCAGCGTGGCGGCCAATCTGTTTGGGGTAAAAGATATTCCGGGCGTATGATCGCTATTTGACACGCATTTGACGGAGCCCAACAACAATGGCCATAAATACCACCCAACATCTTGTTTTTGATTCTGAACTTATCCGTCGCTACGACCAGCCGGGGCCGCGCTACACCTCGTACCCCACAGCCCCCCATTTCGGCGAAGATTTCGATGAAAAGGCATTGCAAGCTGCGCTCAACGACTCCAATGCCAGCGGGCGGCCGCTTTCCCTCTACTTTCACATCCCCTTCTGCGAGCATTTGTGTTTTTACTGCGCCTGCACCAAGGTGGTGACCCGTCATCACGAATGGGGGACGCCCTATGTCGCCCATCTGGATCAGGAGATGGCCCTGACGCGGAAACACATTGACGGCAGGCGCCCCGTGGATCAGTTGCATTTCGGCGGCGGCACACCCACTTTCCTGCGCCGCAGTGATATAGCCTTCCTGTTGGACAGCATCGGCAGACACTTTCATCTGCTCCCGGATGACCAAGGCGAATATGGCATCGAAATCGATCCGCGCGCCCTGGAGCCCGGCACCCTCCGCCTGCTCCGCGACTTTGGCTTCAACCGCATCAGCATCGGGGTCCAGGATCTGGACGCGGCGGTGCAGAAAGCGGTGCATCGCGAACAAAGTTTTGCCCTTACGGCCGGCGTCATCGATGAAGCGCGCCAACTTGGCTTCCGCTCCGTCAGCCTCGACCTCATCTACGGACTCCCCCTGCAAACCCCGGAAAGCTTTGCCCAGACCCTGGAAGCGGTTCTCGCCTTGCGTCCGGATCGTCTTTCCGTCTTTAATTACGCCCACCTGCCGGACCGCTTCCCGCCGCAAAAACGCATTCTCGATGCCGACATCCCCAGCCCGGACATGAAGCTACGCATCCTCGCTGAGAGCATCGCCACCCTACAGGAGGCGGGCTACCTCTATATCGGCATGGACCACTTCGCCCTGCCCGACGACGAGTTAGCCATCGCCCAGCGGGAAGGCAGCCTGTATCGCAATTTTCAAGGCTACTCGACCCATGCCGGGACCGATCTGCTGGCTTTTGGAATGAGCGCCATCGCCATGGTCGGTACAACTTACAGTCAGACCATCAAGGATCTGGACGCCTGGGGTGCTACCCTGGACAGCGGTCACTTACCGGTAGAGCGCGGCCTGCGCCTGAGCGACGAAGACTTACTGCGCCGCCACATCATCACCCGCCTGATCTGCGACTTTAGCTTGGATTTTAACGCACTGAACCGGCAGTTCAATCTCGAGTTCCATCAGCATTTCGCGGCTATTCTGCCTGCCTTGGAGGCCATGGCGAGTGATGGACTGCTGCAAATAAACGCCCATGCTCTGACGGTCACTCCGCAAGGACGACTGCTGATTCGCCACATCTGCATGGCCTTCGACGCCTATCTTGCGCAAAAAACGGTTCATTATTCACGGGTGATCTGAGCGAATTAGATTGGCCCGGCCCGAGGCCCTGATTAGCCGCCATGCCTATCTCTTCGATCATTATCGGATGCTGTGGCAAGCACTACGACGATTTATCCTTGACCGTCACCCATCTGCACCCGATAATACGCAGCCCTGGCAGCTGTCTCGCCAGGTCCTGCCTTTGGGGATGTAGCTCAGTCGGTAGAGCAGCGGCCTTTTAAGCCGTGGGTCGCGGGTTCGAATCCCGCCGTCCCCACCAAATAAAACAATATGTTATATGATTTTCCCTGCGAATTTTTAGCGGCCGGCATCCCTACGGCGCGCACATTGTGGAGTAAATTTCAGGCCTCGGCGGCAATATTTGCGTGGACCTTCTATTCGGACAAGGTTGCGATCAGGAGACAATGCGCTCTCGGAATAGCGATCCGCTATAACCACTGGCCACTGCCACGGTCCAGGCCTCACTCAGGATTCACCGTGGTCTCCTAGAGCAATGGCACGCCCATTTTTGGCGCGCTGCACGCTATTGGTGCGCGATAATGGTGCGTTCCGGCCCTGGGGACATCCCTTAAGCAAAGACATGCCCATGATTTATTGACTATTTATGGCGCGGCGGCTTTGGCATTGATATTGCTACCTGTACCTACAGGTATCACAACGGGATCGGTATCAATGACATCTACGAAATACGCCTACTCAACCATCACCTCAATGCATCCATTGTACTTACAACTAAAAGAACAAATACGATCTAGTATTCTGGATGGAACATACGCACCACACTCTCAGATGCCGTCCGAAAGTGACATGGTAAAATCTTTTAACGTAAGCAGAACTACGGTAAGGCAAGCATTAAGAGACCTCCAATCAGATGGATTGATATTTAAAGTCCCAGGTAAAGGATCATTTGTTTCCCGACCAAAGGCTACGCAAGAACTGATTTCACTGCAAGGTTTTGGCGAAGCCATGGTAGCAAAAGGACACGAAACATTTTCGACGTTGCTCGGGTCGAAAGAAATAATCGAGAATAAGGCGGTAAGATTAAAATTAAAACGTGACGCCACTGATATTATGGAAATCAGAAGGTTGCGCTATTTAAATCGAGAACCAATATCGGTAGATATTACTTATGTACCATGCGATATTGGTAGGCGATTAATTCTAGAGGATCTAGCGACACAGGACATTTTTGTCATCATGGAAAACAAATATGGCCTTCGGCTTGGCCGCGCAGAGATTCAATTGGAGTCCATACTGTCAGATGAGGCACTTTCTAGACTTCTAAAAATAGAGGAAGGGTCACCCATTCTAAAAATGGAACGACTTACTTATACGGCGGAAGACATGCCAATTGATTATGAACATATTTATTATCGTGGTGACGCATTGAAATACATGATAAATCTTAAGCGGAATCAAGAGGACAAATGAATGAGCTCTACATATTCTGAAAAAGAAGTTGATATCCTTGTAGTGGGCGGAGGTACTGCCGGGCCAATGGCCGCGATCAGAGCCAAGGAAGCCAACCCACTCCTCAACGTAATGCTAATTGAAAAAGCAAACGTAAAACGAAGTGGCGCGATATCCATGGGTATGGATGGTTTAAACAATGCGGTGATACCAGGGCATGCCACGCCTGAGCAATATGTGCGTGAAATAACCATTGCCAATGATGGAGTTGTAAACCAGAAAGCTATATTAGCTTACGCCAGCAATAGCTTTCAGATGATCCAAAGATTAGACAAATGGGGTGTAAAATTTGAAAAAGATGAGACCGGAGAATTTGCCGTAAAAAAGGTTCACCATCTCGGAAATTATGTGCTTCCCATGCCGGAAGGTCACAATGTAAAGAAAATATTATATCGCCTGCTTAGAAAAAACAGAATAGATGTTACGAATAGATATAAAGTAACGCGCGTAGTGGTTGGGCAGAATAAACGTGTTTCAGGCGTTATGGCTGTAGATACAAGAACGGCAGAGATTGCATTAATAAAAGCTAAGGCCGTAATAATTTGCACTGGCGCTGCTGGACGGCTTGGTCTCCCATCTTCTGGTTATTTATTCGGTACGTATGAGAATCCTACTAACGCTGGCGATGGATACGCCATGGCATATCATGCCGGCGCGGAACTCTCCGGCATAGAATGTTTTCAAATAAATCCCTTGATTAAGGATTATAATGGGCCAGCCTGCGCCTATGTAACAGGGCCGCTCGGTGGCTACACTGCCAATGCACATGGTGAGCGATTTATTGAGTGTGACTACTGGAGTGGCCAGATGATGCTGGAGTTCTTCAGAGAACTTGAAGGTGGGAACGGGCCCGTTTTTCTCAAAGTAAATCATTTGGCGGAAGAAACTATTTCCACAATAGAAAACATTCTCCATACCAATGAACGACCTAGCCGTGGCCGCTTCCACGAAGGAAGAGGAACCAACTACCGTCAAGATATGATTGAAATGCACATTTCTGAAATTGGTTTATGCAGTGGCCATAGCGCCTCTGGCATATGGGTAAATGAGCGTGCGGAAACGACTATTCCGGGACTCTACGCCGCTGGAGATGTTGCATGCGTACCGCATAACTATATGTTAGGAGCCTTCGTATACGGTGAAATTGCAGGATTGGAGGCTGTAAAATATTGCGAGAATATGAGCAGCGATAAACCGGATAACGATTTTGCTGCACGTGAGACCGAACGTATTCTACAGCCATTAAAACGGAGAGATGGTATTACCCCATATCAAGCCGAATACAAAATCAGGCGGCTAGTAAATGACTACCTTCAACCGCCAAAGGTAACAAAAAAGATGGAACTTGGATTGCGCCGTTTTTCAGAGATTCGTGAAGATTTAAATGATCTCTGGGCAGATTGCCCGCATAATCTTCTACGGGCCATGGAGGTGCATGATATTCTCGACTGTGCCGAGATGGCGGCGGTATCGTCTCTCTACAGAACAGAAAGTCGGTGGGGCTTGTATCATTACCGAGTAGATTATCCGGAGAAAAATGATGACTGGCTTTGCCATGTGCAGTTATATAAGGATAAAGATGGGCAGATGGCGTGCAAAAAAATCCCTATTGAACCCTATATATTTGAACCTGATGAAGGTGAAGTGCAGGCGTATGAACGGCTCAGAATTGTCACCAATGACATGGTATAAATTACCATATAGGATATTATAATGGCTACAGCATCAATGTCTGTTAAGGTCCCAGTATCTGTCGATGCCGACAAGTGTATTGCCTCAAAAGGATGTACAGTATGCGTTGATGTATGTCCACTTGATGTGCTTGTGATCGACATAAAGAATGGTGTTGCGCTCATGCAATATGATGAATGTTGGTATTGTACTCCGTGTGAGGTGGATTGCCCAACCCACGCATTGACCGTGGATATTCCATATCTTGTTAAATGATGGAAGAAATATTGAAGGAGGCATTTAATGGCACCAGATCAAAAAAGTTATAATCCTGATCCAGATGTGAGACGTTTGGTCATTATTAACGCTATAGAGTCAGACAGAGAGACGGCTTTGAGGTTGATTCTCAGTGGATTTGACGATACGAGTAGTGCGGTCCGCGAGGAGGCAGCTAGAGCGATTGCGGATATCCCGGGAGATTACATGTTGGTACCACTGCTCAAGCTGCTTGAAGATAGCGATGAAAATGTCAGAATGGTAGCTGCAGATACGTTATCAGAGTGCAACTTAAAAGAATTTGGCGATATATACGAGGAGTGGATCACGAACAAAAATGATTTTGTCCGATCTTCCGTGTTGCGAGCGCTTAGGCCTCTGCGGATCCCTGGTGTGGCCATCTATGCGTTAAAAGGTTTGCATGACTTGTCGCAGCAGGTTCGTTTAGAAAGCGTCGGCGTTCTTGGCTACCTTCAAAACCCAGCGTATGCTAACGAGCTATCAAAAGTCGCAGTAAGTGATGTGAATGAGGAAGTTAGACGCGTTGCCATTGGGGCCATTGGATATTCACTGACGCCAGAGACTTTAGCTGCTGCCCTTCAAGGTTTGCATGACAAAGAGTGGCAAGTGCGGGCAGAAGCTGCTGGCACAATTGCCAAACTTGGCGCCGACGGCGTATGTGACGAAGTGGTAAAGGTCATGTCTACAGAAACGCAATGGCAAGTGATTTCTAAAATATTGGTTGCGATAGGTAAAATCAAGTGTCATGACGTGGTGTCCGAAGTAATTAAAATGTTAACGTATCCTGTGAGCAATGTCCGCAAGGAAGCAGCGATGTGTCTTGGAGAAATTGGCAATCCTGTTGCTATTGCCAGTCTCCGCGACGCACTTTTAGATAGGGATCCGGATGTGAAGAAAATTGCGGCGTGGGCAATAGCAAAGCTACAGGCAATATAGGAGTATTTATAATGACGTTTGTAGTTACCGATAACTGTATCAACTGCAAATACATGGATTGCGTCGAGGTGTGTCCCGTGGATTGCTTTCATGTCGGCCCAAATTTCCTTGTTATAGATCCAATGGAGTGTATTGACTGTACTTTATGCGAACCGGAATGTCCCGCAGGTGCCATTTATAAAGACAGTGATATTCCGCATGAATTTATTGAATTTATTGAATTAAATGTGCGCCTATCCTCCCAATGGCCGGTGATTACTGAGCGGACTATTACTCCTGTAGATGCGGACAAATGGGATGGTGTAGCTCACAAGATAGGTCACATTATTGACGCTGAGTAATAATACCAGCTTGGGACAGACAAATGAGTCTTGTAATGAATGAATTTTCTTATTCAGAACTTTTCACTGCAGCCGGGCTGTTTCGCCTCGATGCGAATTTTTTGCGCCGGCTGAGCGCGCAGGATGGTGGGCTGGCGACCATGCTCGGCGCCTATCGCGATGGCAGGCAGCCGCTCAGCGGGCAAGCCCGGAGTGAGTTTTTATTACGACTTGCGCCGCATCTTGAACAATTTATCGCCCGTCTTTTTTGTCTGGAGCCGGAGGTCGCTGCGTTGCAGGCCCGGACCCGCAGCCATGATGTCGTCATGGATTTC
>JAAOMR010000276.1 GCA_018853935.1 Acidithiobacillus ferrivorans | reverse complement strand
CCGCCGATTGCGGCCCACTGGCCATCCACCACCACGACACGCCGATGGCTGCGTCGCAGCCTTTTTTCCAGCCCCTTGAGTTGCAGGCGGTGGTACCAGTATAAATGGGCGCCAGCGGCGCGCAACTCAGTCACCCAACGGCTCGGGAAACTGCCGCTGCCCAAAGCATCCAGGGTGATATAGACCTGTACCCCCGCCACCGCCTTATCACAGAGGATACGCAAGACACGCTCGGGCCAGACGCCTTCGGCAAAAATATAGTTCTCAAAGAGAATCTCGGCCTGCGCAGCCAGCAGGCACAGCTCCAGCCATTCGGTAATGGCCGACATCTCGCTCAGCAGCACGGCTTCGGTAAGAGACTCCCAATGCCTTTGGCGATAGGGCGCAAAACGTTTGGGCAATGACTTCGACACTTCTTCAGACTCCACGCCAGGGCAAACCGCCCACATTCTACAGGAAGCGCAGCAAAGTCAATCCTGCCTTTCTGCTGCGCGGTCTTTTCCCGTACAATACACAGTTGACCGGCAGGGGAGTAGCAGGATGAGCAGCAGCACCATCGCCCTCAATCGCGAGGCGAAACACGAGTACTTTATCGAAGAGCGCTTTGAGGCCGGCATGGTCCTGCAGGGCTGGGAAGTAAAGTCGTTGCGCGCCAACCGCCTCAATCTCAAGGACAGCTACATCATTGTCAAAAATGGGGAATTATGGTTGTTGGGCGCGCACATCAGCCCACTGCTCACCGCCAGCACCCATATAAATCCCGATCCGACCCGCACACGCAAGCTACTGATGCATAGAGAACAGATTAATCGCATGATCGGCAGCGTCGAGCGCAAAGGTTTTACGATCGTGCCCCTCGCCATGTACTGGAAACAGGGTCGGGCCAAAGTAGAAATCGCGCTGGTGAAGGGCAAACAGGAGCATGACAAACGCGCCACGGTCAAAGATCGGGAGTGGCAACGGGACAAGGCGCGCATCATGAAGGGCGGGGCGCGGGATGTCTGAACAGCGACGGGGGACTTTTGTCTTCCAGGCGCTGCTTCTTTTCCTTTTTGCCTTCTGGCTTTTTGCCTTTCATACCGGAGATGCCAGCCTCTGGGACGTTGATGAACCCAACAATGCCCAAGCCCTGAAAGAAATGATGCTGCACCACAATCTGGTAGTACCCACTTTCAGCGCAGCGCTACGCCCGGACAAGCCTATCCTCAACTACTGGCTGATGTGGGCCGGGGTACGCCTGCTGGGGATGAACAGTTGGGGCTTGCGCATCGGCTCGGTGGCCATGGGGGCGTTGCTGGTGTTTTATCTGGCCCTTGCTTTACGCCGCCTGTACGGGGACCAGACTGCATTATTGGCAGGCTTGCTGACCGCCACCGCCCTGCATAGTCAGATCATCTTCCGGGCCGCTGTACCTGACCCGCTGCTGATTCTTTTCGTTGCGATCGCTCTGATTTCCTATCTGCGGGGGTATCTCTATCCGGAGGAGGAACGTCGCGGTGTCCTGATCGCCTGTAGTGCGATGGGGTTAGCGACCCTGGCTAAAGGCCCTATCGGCTTCCTCCTGCCCGGCCTTATCATCGTGATTTTTCTGTTACTGCGCCGGGATTTGCCGAGTCTCTGGCGCAACGGACACCTGACCTGGGGGATTCCGCTCTTTCTGGTCATCACCCTGCCCTGGTACCTGGCGGTGGGCGTTGAAACCCACTGGGTCTGGGACTGGCTGTTCGTTGATCAGCAGAATGTTGATCGCTACGCCGTCGCCATGCAGGGGCATCATGGACCCGTTTATTACTATCTGTTTACCATTGCGCTGGCGCTACTGCCATGGACGATTTTTCTACCACAGACCTTCGCCGAACTCTGGCGGCGACGGAGTACCCTGCTGCGACAAACGCCCGCCGATGCCTTTATGCTGGTCTGGGCCATTACCTGGGTCGCCTTCTTCAGCCTTGGTGCCACCAAACTCCCCAATTATGTCTGGGAGGCTTATCCCGCCCTCTTTGTTCTCATCGCAGCGCGCCTTTATGCAGCCCTCAACCAGACGCAGCCGCTCAGCCGCAGGGGCGTATTCCTGTCACTCGGAGCATTATTTCTGGTGGGTGTGGCATTGGTGGTGCTGGGAGCCTGGCTGGTACCGGAGCAAATCCCGCCCCTGGGTGATATGATGGCTACTCTGGGCTTGCCTTATATTATTGCGGCGTTGCTAGCCCTACTCTTCGCTTGGCGCGGCCTGCTGCTACCGGTTATCAGCAGTCTGGGCGCCGGGACGATAGCACTTACTGCTTGTTTGATGCTCCTGACGGTGCCCGCCATGGACACCCTAAAGCCCTCCGCGACCATGGGCCGCATGATCCGTGCCAGCGAGGGCACACAACCCTACGCCATTGCCACCTGGCGATGGTTCGAGCCCAGTTTTCTGTTCTACGGCGGGCGCGGCACCATGCCGGTACATCAGCTGAAAAACCTGGAAGAACTCTATCGCGTGCTGGCCGATGGTCAGGGTACGGCCTATCTCGCCCTTCCCGCCCAGGATATACCCGCGGTACGGGCTCAATTATCTAAGACGCTACGCGTTCGTGAACTCTACTCGGGTTATGAGCTCTATAGCCGGAAGTATATCGCTCTACTACGTATTCGGAACTCTTCACCCTTAGAGCACAACAAGGCCGTATCGATCCTGCCAGAGCCATGGTGATCGCCAAAATGCAGGATCATCTATACTTCAACGAATCCCGGACCCAGGGTAAAGAATTTGAGATTCAGGGCGGCCCTGTCGCCAACGTACCCTTTCTGGTCTACCGTAATGGCAAAAGCATCCATTACATTTTTGACCTACTCGATAACACGCAATGGGGAGATTTACTGAGCGCATCATGAATCCCAGGTATTTACCTTCACTGATCGCCGTACTGGTGGTGCTGGCTGCAACAGGCGCATTGGCGCTGGCACTCTGGTTACAATTTGCCATGGACTACACGCCCTGTAGCCTCTGTATATATCAGCGCCTGGCCAATCTCGCCGTGCTGGTCATTGTCGTGATGGGGCTCTTCTGGACGGGCGCGGCGCAGCGCGGATTATGGCTGCTGGCCAGTGCCTATGCCCTAGCGGGGGCCGGCCTTGCCGGATGGCAGTGGCATCTCACCGCAGTAGCAACCCACAGGGTGGAGAGATGCGCAGCCGTGAACCTCCTTCCGGGTGAGCACAGCTTCGGGTCTTGGGGTAAAGACTTCGCCTCAGCGCTCTCCGGACACGGCTCCTGTGCTGCCGCCGGTGCCCGCACCTTAGCCGGATGGCCCATCACTCACTGGAGTCTGGTCTTCTTCCTCATCTGCGCCGTATTACTCTGGATCGCACAATGGCTTGCCGGACGCCTTGGTAAGCTCTAGGCCCCTGACCACCACAACGATTATACAGTTTTCTTCAGCGTGGCCAGTGCCAATCGCAGCGTAAGCTTTCGAGAACGGCGATGGCGCGTCCGGTATCCGTAGCGAGCGCATTCACATGCCCCATTTTACGCCGTGGCCGGGCTTGCTTCTTGCCATACAGATACAGTTTGAGCTGTGGATGGCGCAGCAGTGCATCCCAGTCCGGTGTACCGCTTTCCCAAAGATCACCCAACAGATTCATCATCACCACCGGGCTGATCAGACGGGTATTCCCGAGGGGTAAGGCACAGAGGGTCCGGACCTGCTGGTCAAACTGGCTGTGCACACAAGCATCTATGGTAAAATGACCGCTGTTGTGGGGCCGTGGCGCCATCTCATTGACCAGCAATTGCCCCGCCTTATCCACAAAAAATTCGACCGCGAGCACGCCCACATAATCCAGCGCCTCGGCAATACGCGCGGCGCTGCGCCGGGCGAGATCCTGTAGCTCCTCCGTCGTGCGGGCCGGGACACTACTCAGGTCGAGAACACCCCGGTGATGAACATTTTCGGCTATAGGATAAAAGACCATCATGCCATCGGCAGCACGGGCCAGAACGACAGAAATTTCCTGCGCCAGGGCGACACGCGCCTCCAGCACCGCGTCTGTCCCCCCCATGGCCGCCCAAGCACCGGGCAGGTCCTCCGGGGAAGCAAGCTCCACCTGTCCCTTCCCGTCATAACCAAAACGCGTGGTTTTGAGAATGGCCGGGAAGACTACGGTTGCCGCTGCGCCTGCCAGATCGGCGCTACTGCGCAGCAGCGCAAAAGGCGCAATGGCCAAACCCAGGTCGCGGAAGAAAGCCTTTTCCTGGGCACGATCCTGAGCAATAGCCACCGCCCTGGCACCGGGGCGCAGCGGCACCTTCTGGGCAATACGTTCCATAGCGCTCAGCGGCACATTCTCGAATTCTGTGGTGACTGCCGCACAAGCATCGGTCAGTGCCTGTAAAGCGATTTCATCCTCGTATGCCGCACAAAGGTGCCGGTCCGCCACTGCCGCAGCCGGACAATCGCGGTCGGGGTCCAGCACCCAGACGTCATAACCCATACGCCGGGCGGCAAGGCAAAACATTTGCCCGAGCTGTCCACCACCCAGTATTCCCAGCGTGGCGCCAGGCAAAATCAAAGGGTAATCTCCGGCAGGGTCGTCGCCATGACTGCCGCCGCCTGCCGCGTCCGGAAATCCTGCAAGCGCTGGGCCAGCTCCGCATCGGCACCCGCCAGTATCGCTGCGGCAAACAGACCGGCGTTCGCTGCCCCCGCCGTGCCAATAGCAAAGGTCGCCACCGGCACACCCTTGGGCATTTGCACGATGGAAAGCAGGGAATCCATGCCTTGCAGGTGTTTGGACGGCACGGGCACACCCAGCACCGGCACCATGGTCTTGGATGCCAACATGCCGGGTAGGTGCGCTGCGCCCCCAGCACCGGCAATAATGCAACGCAGTCCCCGCGACATGGCGCTGGCGGCATATTCAAAGAGCAGATCCGGCGTGCGGTGTGCGGACACGACACGCTGTTCACAGGGAATCGCCAGCGCCCGCAACTGCTCTACTGCAGCGCACATAACTTCCCAATCGCTGTCGCTACCCATCACCACACCAACCAAGGGGTGTTCCATGCCCGCCCTCCTCTCTAGGACCTAACGCTAAACAGGTTATAATGCCTGTCATGGAAGAAGCTCTCAAGGCCAGTCATCCCCCCATTCGCAGTTTTGTGCTGCGTCAGGGCCGCATCACCGCTGCCCAGACGCGCGCCGTGGCCGAGCACTTATCCGCCTGGCAGATGGATGCCCATGCCGTCTGGCAGGACCCCTGGAAGGGCCAGAGACCGCTGTTGCTGGAAATAGGCTTCGGTAATGGCGAACATCTGGCCGCTATCGCCCGGCAAAGACCGGACTGGGGCTGCATCGGTGCCGAGGTACACACCCCCGGCGTCGGGTCCCTGCTGCTGCAACTGCTGGAAACCGGGACGGACAACGTCCGCATTATTCACGATGATGTCGTTACCTGGCTGCAGACCCTGCCCGAAGCTCTGCTACAATGCATCATCATCCAGTTCCCCGATCCCTGGCCGAAAAAACGACAGCAAAAACGCCGTCTCATTCAGCCGGACTTTGCTGCACTACTGTGCCGCCTGCTGGTGCCCGGCGGCGAATTGCAGATGGCCACAGACTGGGCAGATTATGCCGAACAGATGCTGGCCGTTCTCAATGCTACCCCAGGCCTGCAGAATACCCAGCCCGGCGCCGGTTACGCCCCCCGCCCCGACAACCGCATCCTTACCCGCTTTGAGCGCCGCGGACAGCGACTGGGGCATGCGGTCTATGATCTCGGTTACCAACGCCTCCCGTGAACACCCAATATTCCGGTATGATGCTCTGGACAGCGGCATCATGGTCTATCGCCGCCCTAACCAGGCCAGCGTCTTAGCCAATCCACTCTGGCACGCGGCCAAAGTCGCCTTCGAGTGGCGCTATCTGCTGCATTATCGCTGAGCGCATCCAGTCCCTGGATCGCGACGGCACGGTCCGCGCACCGGGGCCGAGATCAGCCCGCTCCCCGCACGACGATACCCTGTGCGTTTACTGTTTCTCTCCGGGCATACCGTAATGCCGCCCCTTCCACGCGCCACCCCGGCCACCATAATGACGACGGGCAGAATCCAATGTCATGAGTGTGTAGAGCAGGGCGGCAAGGGGCAAGCTGAACATCCACAACGGATTCAGCGCATAAAGACGCAGGGAGGGCAGATAGGCCGTCAACATCAGCATGCAGGCCAGCAGCGCGGGCAACCCCAACCAGATATTTTCCGTCCAAAGGCCGAATAGCAGAGCCCCTACCGGCCAGGCATAAAGAAAAATCATCCCTAATGTCGCCCCGAGCAAGCGCCAGGGGCTGAACTGTAGTTGCACATAGGCGGAACGCGCCACCATCCGCCATATTTCGCCAAGCCGCTGGTAATCACGCAGACTGTAGCTCTCCGTTCCCAGACCCAGCCAGATAGCCCCATGGGGCTTCACTAAAGCCGCTAACGTGCAGTCATCTATGCGTGCTCCGCGCATGGCAGCGAAGCCACCCGCCTTTTCGAGGGTCGCCCGCCGCAGCAGCATGCACCCCCCCGCAGCGCCTGCCAGCGCCCGGCGCGGGTTATTGACCCAGGGAAAGGGATACAGCATCTGGAAGAAGAAGATGAAGGGCGGAATCAGAAGACGCTCCCAAAAACTGCGACAAGAGAGCATTACCATCAGAGAGACCAGTGACCGGTTTTGATCCTCCACCTGTGTGACAAGGCGTTGCAGAACATCCGGCCCATGCACAATGTCGCCGTCGGTGAACCAGAGCAGCGGCACCAGGCCTGCCGCGTTCACCCCCTGGGCCATGGCCCAGACTTTACCCGCCCAGTTTTCCGGCAGCGGCGCGCCGCGCAACACCTCCAAACGGGAAGCAGCATCCACCCGACATGCCGCTTCCCGGGCACGCTCCGCGGTGCCGTCGCTGCTCTGGTCGTCCACCACGATGACGTGCAGCACACCGGGGTAATCCTGCCTTAATAGAGCACTTACACAGTCACCAATACCCTCTGCTTCATTACGCGCAGGTACCACAGCGGTAACTTCCGGCCAAGTGCGCTGCGCGCCGTTTTCGCTAAGGGGAAGACGCTGATCTGCCCGCCAAAAGGCGCCCCGCCCAAGGACCAGTATCAGCCAGGCCAGCAAGGCTGACCACGCGGCCAGCAGAACCCACCAGCCACTCAAGACTGAATGCGCCACTGCCCTTCTGCAGAAGTACTGGCACCAGGGTCTTCTACGCCACGTCGCATGCACTCCTGCTTGATGGCAAGGCGCAGGTCATTCTGCGAATCGGCTCCGCGCAGGGCATCCTCATATTCCACCAGCCCATCCATAAACAGTTGCCGCAGGCTTTGATCAAACGTCTGCATACCCACATCATTCGTCCGCGCCATGGCGTCTTTCAGCAAGCCCACTTCACCCTTATAGATCAAATCGGCAATGGCCGGGGTATTGATCAGCACCTCTATCGCGGCGACTCGCCCGCCCTGCCCCTTGATCGGCAACAGGCGTTGTGAGACCACGGCGCGCAAATTGAGCGACAGATCCATCAACAATTGTTTTTTGCGGTCCTCCGGGAAAAAGTTGATGATACGTTCAATGGCCTGATTCGCATTGTTCGCATGCAAGGTCGACATACACAAGTGTCCGGTTTCTGCATACGCCATGGCATGATCCATGGTATCCCGACTGCGCACTTCGCCGATCAGAATAACATCTGGCGCCTCCCGCAAGGCATTCTCCAGCGCCCGCTCGTAATTCAGGGTATCAATACCCACTTCGCGCTGATTGACGATAGACATCGCATTCTTGTGAAGAAATTCAATGGGGTCCTCAATCGTGAGAATATGGCCCGCCGCATTCTGATTGCGATACTGAATCATCGAGGCCAGAGAAGTACTTTTACCCGAACCGGTAGCCCCGACGAAGAGCACCAGCCCTCGGGAGGCCATGGCCAGATTTTTCAGTATGGGCGGCAGCCTGAGCTGCTCCAGACTGGGAATTTGCGTCTTAATGGCGCGCAAGACAAAGCTCAGTTCACCGCGCTGAAAAAAGCCATTGACCCGGAAACGCCCAATCCCGGACGCGGAGATGGCCATGTTAATTTCTTTTTCCTGCTGGAATTCCTGCAAGCGCTCCATGCCCAAAATTTCTTTAGCAAGATTCAACACCTGACTCGACTTCAGCATCTCAGTCCCTAATGAAACCGCCCGCCCGTCAATTTTCATAACCGGCGGCGAGCCTACGGTGAGATAAAGATCAGAGCCGTTTTTTTTCACCATCAAGACCAGCAGATCATCCAGTACAGACATAAATTATCCTCAGGCCACATTCATAAAGCTGTCTTTATTCTGTACCCGGCGCAGAGCATCTTCGCGGGTTACTTTGTGGGCACGCACCAAATCAGCAAGGCACTGGTCGAGCGTTTGCATACCCTGATTTTGTCCGGTCTGGATCACCGAGTACATCTGCGCCACCTTATTTTCGCGAATGAGATTTCGGATGGCCGGTGTGGCAATCATAATTTCATGCGCGGCTACTCGACCTTTGCCATCGGCCGTTTTGAGCAGGGTCTGAGAAATAACTGCGCGCAGAGATTCTGACAGCATCGCGCGCACCATATCCTTTTCCCCCCCAGGGAAGGAATCGACAATACGGTCGATAGTTTTCGGCGCAGAACTGGTATGCAGCGTCGCAAACACGATATGGCCCGTTTCCGCCGCAGTCAGCGCCAGGCGCATGGTCTCCAGGTCACGCAATTCGCCCACCAGAATAATATCCGGATCTTCACGTAAAGCTGAGCGCAGGGCATTTTCAAAGGAGTGGGTGTTGGCGCCTACCTCACGCTGGTTGATGAGACATTTCTTGGGAGTGTGCAAAAATTCGATGGGATCTTCAATGGTAATAATATGGTCAGCGCGGTTCGCATTGATATGATCCACCATCGCTGCCAGCGTCGTTGATTTGCCTGACCCCGTCGGCCCGGTGACCAGCACCAGTCCACGCGGTACGTTGATGATCTCTACAAAAGACTTGGGTGCATTGAGATCTTCCAGACTCAGCACCTTGGCGGGAATCGTCCGAAATGCCGCCGCGGGCCCACGGTCCTGGTTGAAGGCATTCACCCGAAAACGCGCCACACCGGGCAGTTCATAGGCAAAATCGATTTCCAGATTTTCCTCATACCCCTTCCGCTGAGAATCATTCATGATGTCGTAAATCATGCCATGTACGGCCTTTCTGTCCTGCGCCTCCACATTGAGGGGGCGAATATCGCCGTTGATCCGCAGCATAGGCGACAAACCCGCCGAGATATGCGTGTCCGAAGCATTGTTTTTCACCGCGAAGGCGAGCAGTTCTGAAATGTCCATCATGCAGCTCCCAAAAGAAACGGCCCGTGATTTTGGACCAAAGGCTATTGAGCGTTACTATAGTCGACATTGACCATTTCGCCCACGTCTGCCGGAGACCGATGCCCCTCGCCGAACGCCTAACCCATGTGCAATGGGCGATTGCCGATCGTCCGCCGCAATGTCTGCTCGCCGCCAGCAAGGGTGTCGCGGCAAAGACACTGCGGCGCGCTTATGCACTCGGCCTCCGTCACTTCGGCGAAAACTATCTGCAGGAAGCCCTGGACAAGCAAATGGCGCTGAGCGATCTGGATGGCATCGTCTGGCACTTCATCGGCCGCATCCAGCGCAACAAGACTGCAGCATTAGCCCGGAATTTTGACTGGGTGGAGAGTGTAGACCGCCCACTCATCGCTGAACGACTCAATACCGCGCGCGCGGGCATGGCGGCGCCGTTAAACGTGCTTATTGAGGTCGCCGTCAGTGCGGAAGACAGCAAAGGGGGTTGCGCCCCCGAAGAAGTTCCCGAATTGGCCATCGCTATTTCCCGATTATCCCATTTACGACTGCGCGGCCTGATGGCCCTGGTCCACCCACAAGCGGAGCAGGCAGACGCCGACTTCCGCCGGATGGCAGAACTTTTCTTCGCGCTGCAACAGACCCCGGTCCATGCCGATCTGGATACCCTCTCCATGGGCACTTCGGCGGACTACCTCCAAGCCCTGCAACACAGCGCCACCGAGATCCGTCTTGGTACCATCCTCTTCGGAGCACGTACCCAGGAGTCCTTATGATTACTCAGAATATCGTCTTCATTGGTGCCGGTAACATGGCACGCGCGCTCATCGCCGGCCTGCGGCTTCAAGGCGTTACGGGTGAGCAGATTCAGGTTCACGCCCCCAGCGTCGTGCGCCGTGATGCGCTTGCGGAAGAGTTCGGCATTCGCAGCCTGTCGGCGGCAGCGCAGCGTTTGCCGACCAACAGCGTGGTGATCTATGCCGCCAAGCCGCAGCAAATCTCGTCGGTGCTCGCGCCCTGGCGGCAGGACTTTACCGATGCCGGGGTGCTCTTTCTCTCCGTCGCCGCGGGTGTCGGCAGTGCGCGCATCGCCGCCGAACTGAACACCGGGAGCGCCATCGTGCGCAGCATGCCCAACACCCCGGCGCAGGTGGGTGCCGGAGCAACCGCTCTTTACGCCCGCGATTCGGTGAGCGCTGCCCAACGTCAGACCGCCGCAGCCATCATGTCCAGCGTGGGCCAGATTTACTGGCTGAGTGATGAGTCGCTGATGGATGCCGTTACTGCGCTCTCCGGAAGCGGCCCTGCCTACGTCCTGCTGTTTCTGGAGGCACTCGAAGATGCTGCCGTGCTGCAGGGCCTGGACCGACCCACCGCCCGCGCCCTCACTTTACAGACCGTACTCGGCACCGCGCAAATGGCCGCTGCCAGCAAGCTCAGCCCGACCGAACTGCGCCATCAGGTCACCAGCCCCGGCGGCACCACGGCAGCAGGTTTAGCCGCCTGGGAAGAGCAGTTGCGACCACTGGCACAGCGGGCCCTGGCCGCCGCGGCCGAGCGCAGCCGCGCTCTGGGCAGCCCCAAAAAGGATATGCCGTGACCGCACTCAGCATTATGGCAGCCCGTCTTACCAGCCTTGTCCTGACCCTGCTGTTCTGGGCCATTCTCATCCGCGCCATCCTGTCCTGGGTACAGCCCGATCCGCGCAATCCGATCGTCCAGTTCCTCGAGCGGGTGACCGGCCCCATTCTTTATCCGCTCCAGCGGATCATCCCGCCACTGGGGGGCATTGATCTCAGCCCGTTGGTGGCCATGCTTCTCATCGAGTTGCTCAAAGGCCTGCTGGTCAATGCCATCCTCAATTTGGGCGGCTAATCCATTGCCGGCAGGCTGCGGCATATGACACCTATAGAAGCACCGCCCCCATACCTGCGCGTACAGGGTGACGATCTGTATTTACGCGTCCGGGTACAGCCGGGTGCCAAGGCCGATGCCATCAGCGGATGCCACGGCGATGCCCTCAAGATCCGTCTGCGCGCCCGGCCCGTGGAGGGCGCTGCCAACACTGCCCTTGCTGCCTTCCTCTGTGCTACCCTACGCCTCAAAGGATCGCAGATTACCTTGGTGCAGGGCGAGAGCGCGCGAGACAAAACACTGCGCATCCGCGCGGCGTCTGCCGGTGTTCAGGCCCAGCTCAGAAAATACGCGGAATCCTCCCACCCACCTGCTCTCAACAGGGACGACCGATGAACACCACCGCACCATCTCAGACTCTTGATGCCATCCTCGAAATCTATGCCAGCCCCTTCAACGATCTGATTTTTGAGGCGCAAAAGGTGCATCGGCTACATTTTGATCCGAATGCCATCCAGTGCTCCACCCTCCTGTCCATCAAGACAGGTGGTTGCCCTGAGGATTGCGGCTACTGTTCACAAAGCGCCCATCACCAGACGGCGCTCAAGGCGGAAGCCCTCATGGATCTTGAGCAGGTTCGGGCGGCCGCACAGGAGGCCAAAGCCAACGGGGCCCAACGCCTGTGCATGGGGGCTGCCTGGCGCTCCCCCCACGACAAGGACATCGAAAAAGTCGCCGCCATGATTGGCGTGGTCAAAGAATATGGCCTGGAAAGCTGCGTCACGCTGGGCATGCTTAAGCCCGGGCAGGCAGAACGCTTACAGAATGCCGGCCTCGACTACTACAACCACAACCTCGACACCTCACCCGAGTTTTACGGCGAAGTCATCCACACCCGTAGCTATCAGGATCGCCTCGATACGCTGGAGACGGTGCGTAGCGCCGGCATCAAGATTTGCAGCGGCGGCATCCTCGGCATGGGTGAATCCCGCCGTGACCGGGCACGTATGCTGCAGATACTGGCACATCTGCCGCAAGCCCCGGAGAGCATCCCTATCAACGCCCTGGTTCCCGTTCCCGGCACCCCGCTGGAATCGGCCGAGCCCATTGATGGCTTCGAGTTTGTGCGCACTATTGCTGTCGCCCGCATACTCTTCCCCAAGGCCTATGTACGACTCTCCGCCGGGCGCGGGGCCATGAGCGATGAATTGCAGGCGCTCGCCTTCCTGGCCGGTGCCAACAGTATTTTCCTTGGGGATCGCTTGCTGACGACAGACAATGCCAGCATGGGCCACGATCAGTCGCTATTCAGCCGACTGGGGCTGCACAGGAGCGAAGCCTGATCACCCACGCCAAAACGAGCCCGGGCAGGCCCTGGTTTATCTCAGGAGGAGTGGTCACCAAAAGACAAGGGGATAGAGTAATTCAGCATGATCTCATCTTCACCAGGATCCTCATCGGCGATATATGCGTTGGAAATATGGGCGATTTTAAGCCCAAATCGTGATTGATTCGCAAACTGATAGGCCAGACTCAACTCCAGGCGGAACTGGAAGACGCCATCCAGATATTTGCCCCGCCCCCGATTATATCCACCTATGCCGAGCACTGGCGTCAGTACCCAGTGATCCCAGGCGACATCCGAGTACAAGCCGGTATAACCCATGAAGCCACCATTGGTATTAGCGACGACCCCCCAAAGCGCACCGATACCAAATAATTTGGAGGCAGACTGGTATTCCAGATCGATTTCGGGAAGGGTCGCATTACCTCGATGTCCGGGACCGGGCTCAACACCCGCCGCATTAAAGGCACCAATGCCGGCACTGAAGTAAGCAGGGCTGCTCTGAATCACATGCAACCCTGTATCACCTGCCTGCGCCGACCCTGTCACCAACACACCCAGTGCAGCGCTACCCATAATCCCTGCCCATACTCTCATATCCTGCTTCATGACCACTCCTTATTAGAGATATATCGGCTGCCTTGCCGACAGGAATCGTTTGCGTTATGGTATCAACCGAACGGTCAGTATGCGTTCACTCAGCATACGTGTCAAAAAATTATGACCGCTCTGAGCCGTACAGACATTACGCGCAAGACCTTATGTTAAATGAGTTCTTCGCATGAACCGACTTTCAGAAACAGGTCCGGAGAGTCACCCGGCTGCCTGGATTGCAACAAGGGATACCTATGCGCTGGCTCAAACGCCTTCCGGTTCTGATCATCATCGTCGTCGTTGCTTTTAGCGCCTACGCCTACTTCCAGATTGCTGATTACTACCCCAACACGGACGATGCTTATGTACACGCCCATGTCGTGGACATTGCACCGCGGGTAACAGGGCATATCGTCGCTATTTATGTACATGATAATCAGGTCGTGCAGGCTGGACAGCCTCTGGTCAAAGTGGACCCGCGGGCCTATCGCTACGCTCTGCAGAAAACCGAGGCTGAATTGATGCAGGCGGAAAGGCAGACCACCGCCATTCGGGCCAACATTGCCGGAGCGCAGGCCAATATCAGCGCCGATCAAGTCAATTACCAGAATGCCCAGCGCAACGCACAACGCGCGGCGGCATTGGCGGCACAGAAATACCTGTCTGCGCAACAGGCAGATAATCAGCTGACCGCCGCGCAAAGTGCCGGGGCGCGCTTGGCCGCTGATCAGGCTGCCCTGGCGGAAAGGCAGGCACAGCAAGGGCTCAACGCCGCGCGTATCACCGCCGCCAAGGCGGCGGTCAGCACCGCGAAGATGTACCTTTCCGAAACCACTCTCTATGCGCCCATCACCGGGGTCGTCAGCAAAGTGGATAATATCCATGTGGGCGACGTGGTCAAGGTCAATCAAGATTTGTTCCCCCTGATTGGCAATGCGGAATACTGGGTTGAGGCCAACTACAAGGAAACCGATCTCCACCGGGTACATCCCGGCCAGACTGCAGAAGTCATCATTGATATGTACCCTAACCATCGCTTCAAAGGAAAGGTAGTGAGCTTGAGTGGTGGTGCGGGCAACGCCTTCTCCCTGCTGCCCCCGGAAAATGCTACGGGCAACTGGGTCAAGGTGACGCAACGCGTGCCCGTGCGGGTCCTCATCACCAACCCGGACCCCAGCAGGTTCCCGCTACGGATTGGTACCAGCGTGTCGGTAACGGTGGATACGGGCGGAGCACCGCGTTGGGTCAAGGCACTGCGACCATTCCTCTGAAAGCAGAGCTTAATCAGAGATCAATGTGCCTACACCCGCGTCGGTGAATATCTCCAGCAACAGTGCATGGGGTACCCGACCATCAATGATATGCGCGGCGTGGACCCCGGCGGCCACCGCATCCAGACAGCACTGAATCTTCGGTAACATACCACCATAAATATGGCCATCGGCGACCATCCGATCCACCTCAGCAGCTTCCAAATGCGTGCGCAGCCGTCCGTCCTGATCCAGTACTCCGGCGACATTGGTCATCAGAATCAGCTTCTCAGCCTTCAACGTCGCGGCGAGAGCGCCTGCCACCAGGTCTGCATTGATATTGTAGGATTCACCCTGGGTGCCTACACCAATCGGCGCCACCACCGGAATGAATTCGCCCTGATCCAGCAGTCGGATAACATCAGGGTTCACCCGGGCCACCTCACCCACCAGACCGAGCTCAACACCGTTGCGACGCAAAGGACGGGCGTGCAGCAATCCACCATCCTTTCCCGTCAGCCCCACCGCCCGCCCGCCCGCCCGGTTGATGGCCTGCACGATCTCCTTGTTAA
>JAAOMR010000275.1 GCA_018853935.1 Acidithiobacillus ferrivorans | reverse complement strand
AAGGCGCCCCTGAATCTGCCCAACCCGGCGGAGCTGGAGGTGCTGCGTCACTACACCCGCCTGTCGCAGAAGAATTTTTCCATCGACACTCAGTTTTATCCACTGGGCTCCTGCACCATGAAATATAATCCGCGGATTGCCCATAGCATGGCCTCGCTGCCGGGCTTCGCGCGCCTGCATCCGGATACGCCGGCGCCAGCCATGCAGGGACTTCTGCAGGTGCTCTGGGAGTTACAGGAATGGCTGGCGGCGGTAACCGGCATGGCGGCGGTGAGTTTGACCCCGGCGGCGGGCGCCCAGGGTGAGTTGGCGGGTGTTGCCATGATCCGCGCTTATCATGCGGCGCGCGGAGACCATGGACGGCGGAAAATGCTGATTCCTGCGGCGGCGCACGGCACCAATCCGGCCAGTGCCCAGATGGCGGGGTTTACGGTGGTGGAAATTCCCAATCTGGTTGATGGTGATCTGGATATAGCCTTTTTAGATCAGCATCTCGGGCCGGATGTGGCAGGAATTATGCTGACCAATCCCTCCACATTGGGGGTGTTTGAGCGACGGATTGCGGATATTGCCGCACGCGTTCATGGGGTGGGGGGACTGCTCTATTATGATGGCGCCAATCTGAATGCCATTCTCGGGCGGGTGCAGCCGGGCCAGATGGGCTTTGATGTAATGCATCTGAATCTGCATAAGACCTTTGCTACGCCCCATGGCGGCGGTGGGCCGGGTGCTGGTGCTGTAGCGGTGCAGGAACGCTTGCGGCCTTTCTTGCCTCTGCCCACGGTTCTGCGCGAAGGCGAGGGTACCCTGCACTGGATGACCGAGCAGGAGTCGCCCCGGAGTATCGGTCGGCTCAGTGCCTATGGTGGTAATATTGGCGTGTTGCTGCGTGCCCATGCCTATCTACGCCGTCTGGGTCGGGTAGGGGTAGGTCGGGTATCGGCTTATGCCGCGCTCAATGCCAACTACCTGCTCAAGGAATTGCAGCGGGTGGGTTATCAGGCGGCCTTCCCGGAGCGGCGTGCCAGTCACGAATTCATCCTGAGCGTCAGCGATTTGCAGAAGGCGACGGGCATACGGGCGCTGGATGTGGCCAAGCGCCTGCTGGATTTCGGGATCCACGCACCGACCATTTACTTTCCGCAACTGGTGCCCGAGTGTTTGCTGATTGAGCCGACGGAGACGGAAAGCAAGGCAACCCTGGACCGTTTCGTGGCGGTCATGGCGCAGATTCGTCAGGAGGCACTGGAGCAGCCGGAACTTTTGCGTGAAGCGCCCCACCATCTGCCGGTGGGGCGCCTGGATGAGGTGCTGGCGGCGCGGCGCCTGGATGTGGCGGCGGCACAATGACGGTATCTCCGGCGGGCCTGCTGGATGCACTCGGTGCGGTATTGCTCGATAAAGAACGGGCGCTGCGCCTGATTCTGTCCGGCTTTCTGGCCGGCGGGCATGTGCTGGTGGAGGATGTTCCGGGGGTGGGCAAGACGACTTTGTCGCTGGGATTGGCACGTCTGCTGGGTCTGGATTTCGCGCGGGTGCAGATGACGGCGGACATGCTGCCGGGGGATATCTTGGGGAGTAGTCTCTTCGATCCGCGCGAGCAACGCTTCATCTTTCATCGGGGTCCGATTTTTCATGCCGTAGTACTGATGGATGAAATCAACCGGGCTTCGCCGCGCAGTCAGTCGGCCCTGCTGGAAGCTATGGCAGAAGGACAGGTTTCGGCAGACGGGCAGAGCTTTCCGCTGCCCAAGCCCTTTTTTGTGATCGCCACCCAGAATCCGCAGGAGCACGCTGGGGTCTTCCCGCTGCCGGAGAGTCAACTGGACCGCTTTACGCTGCGTCTGTCGCTGGGCTATCCGAGCCGCGAGGCGGAGCGGCGGTTGTTGGCTGGGGAAAACCGACGCCCTGTCGATCTGCAAGCTCTGGCTGATGCTGCGCTGCTGCGCCAGTGGCAGGTAGAAGTTGCGGCGGTATTCCTGAGTCCTGAACTACAGGAAATGCTTTTGGCTCTGGCGCAACACAGCCGTGAGGATGCGCGGGTGCGGACTGGGTTGTCGCCACGGGGTCTGTTGGCGCTCAAGGCGAGTGCACAGGCCTGGGCTTTTCTGGCGGGCCGGGATTTTGTGACACCCGATGATCTGCGCGCGGTGACGGTACCGGTGCTGGGGCATCGTTTGCAGTCCGGCGCATCCCTGAGCGGCGATGCGCTAACGGCCCTGCTGATGCAGGATACCTGGGGTTTTGGTCCGTGAGTCGCCAACGGCGGGAGGTACGTCTTTCCCGTCCTGGTAAGGTCTTTGTCGGGCTGACCCTGGCCCTCGGCTTTGCTGCCGTGAACACCGGTAATAATGTCTTGTTCTTGCTGGTTTCCATGATGCTGGCCATTATGGTGCTCTCCGGTTTTGTCGCCGTCGGCAACCTCTGGCGGGTGCGTGCCGCCGTGCTGCCCGGCCAGATTTTTACCGCGGGAGAGTCCGGTGATCTGCTTCTACGCATTCATAATTCACGCCCCTGGCCACTGTGGCTGCTGGAACTGCGTCTGGGTGATGCACGTCGCACTCTGACGCGGGTGGGTGCGCGCCAGGAAGCCTTGGTTGCGCTGACCTGGCGCCCACCGCTACGTGGTCAGCCGCCTTTACCCGCTTTGCAGATGGGTTCCGCTTTTCCTTTCGCTTTTGTCTGGCGCGGTATGCATCTGGCGGTGGAGCCAGTAGATCAACCTTGGGTGGCCCCTGCCGCGGGTGGGCAATTCCTGCCACCAGCAGATCTGGGGTATCAGGAGATGGAAGGAGCTCAGCCCGGCGGTAGCGGCGATTTGCTCTGGGTGCGGGAGCGTCGGCACGGAGAAGGGTTGGGCACTGTGCTTTGGCGTCGGGTGGACTGGTCTTTGGGCGTACAGGGGGAGCTGCGCCTGCCGACGCTTGAACGGGAGCAGGCAGGGCAGAGACAGATGTTACTTGACTGGGAAAGTGCGGCACTGCAACGCTGGCCGGTGGAGCAACGTCTGCAAATGCTCCGTGCCGCGCTGGACACCGCGCTGAAGCAGGGCTGGGCCTGGCAATTGCGGATGCCCGCCGGGATGGTGACCGGCTGCGGACGCTCGGGTCTGGAACATGCCTGGTTGTTACTGGCGCAGCAACCACCCCTGCCGATACCTAGGGAGGCTAATCAGCGGGCGACCCTGCCTTGGGGGCTGCGTACGGCCGGACAGTGGCTGCGGCGTTTTCCGCATCCGGAAGGGGGGGGCTGATTTATGCCTGGGCTGCGACTTCCCACGCGTAGTGTGGGTTCTTTGCTGGCGGCATTGATGGGTGTCTTTATGCTCTTGGCGCTGGGTTCGGAGGCAGCACTCTGGGCCACAGTGGTTTGGGTCGTGGCGACCGGTTTAGGGCTGTATGGGGCCTGGCACGGGCGGCTGCCCTGGTTTAGTGCGGCGCAACGTTTGATGTTGGTCCTTTTTTTGCTGGTGCTGGCATTACTGCTGACCGGCTGGGGCAACTGGCTGGCGATGGCCAGTCAGGTGGTGCTGGTGCTGCTGGCCATCAAGGCATTGGAGATGCGCAGCCAGCGCGACTTTTATCAGGTGGCGGCGTTGGTGCTGTTGGGTATGGGGGTGGCGGCGTGGCTGCGCGTGGATATTCTGCTCGGTATTTTTCTGTTGGCGACCTTATATCTGTCCCTGCTGGGATTACTTTGGCAGCCCTTGGCCGATGCAGCGGTGGCGCGCACAACAGAAGGGCTGCGCTGGCGGGATTTCCGCTACATGCTGGCCTTCAGTCTGGTTTTTCTGCTGGTGCTGTTGCCGGTGACGGCCATTTTTTTTCTGATGTTGCCGCGCACGCCGACGCCGCTCTGGGTCTGGGCACCGCCACAGGGAGCGGCACATTCGGGTTTCAGCGCGGTTTTGTCGCCTGACAGTATTACCCGTTTAGCCCTCGACTCCGCCACGGCTTTCCGGGCACAGATCATTCCGCAGCCAGCTGGTCCGGAACATTTGTATTGGGTGGGAGCGATCCTTTGGCGCGATGAAGGCCGGACTTGGATACCGGATTCACCTGTCGCCAGGGTGCGGGATGCGGTATCTGCACGTGTTGGCATCGAAAGCACGGGCATTCGCCAGGAAATCGTTCTAAGTCCGGATAACAGTGATTATCTGTTTGCCTTAGCCACGCCTTATCGTCTGAATATCCCGGTTAGCTACCGACAGCAGACAGATGGTGTCTTGCGTCTGAACAAGGCCTCCGGCTTGCCCATGCGCTATATTGCTTGGTCTGCACCGGCCGCACCGCGTGTGCTCTCTGCGGCGGAGCGCACCGCAGCTTTGCAGGTGCCTGACACGAGTCCGCAACTACGGGCACTGGCGGCGCATTTTGCGGGTGGTAGCGATGCTGTGGTGGTGCGGCGCCTGCTGCACTGGTTTCATGGGTCTTCTTTCCGGTACAGCCTGCAGGCGCCAGCAGGTTATCCCCACGGGCAAAGCATGGCGGATTTTTTGCTCCATACCCATACGGGTTTTTGCGAATACTACGCCGGTGGATTGGCTCTGCTGCTCCGCCTGGACGGGATTCCGGCACGGGTAGTGACGGGATATCATGGTGGCGAGTACAACCCGGCGGGTAACTATTGGATTGTGCGGCAGAGCATGGCCCATGCCTGGGTGCAGGCCTGGCTACCGGGACAGGGCTGGGTACGCCTGGATGCGACGCCGGCGACGGTATCTGGTCAGGGCGGCAGCCATGCCGGTATGTCAGCCCCCGCGGTAGTGCCTGCTGCGTCACAACTCTGGGACTGGATGCAATGGCAGTGGCTTAATATGGTTATCGACCTGACGCCGGCCAAACAGCGCGCCCTCTGGGCGTCGGCGGGGACGCAGATCATGCAGATTGCGCAGTTGTCTGCCTATAGGCCACACTGGCCGAAAGCGCCGGGTTGGCACCGGCACGCCACGCTGACTTACTGGTTGGTGGGGGTGATCAGTGCTTCGCTGCTGATGGCATGGATACTGTGGCGCCGCTATCGGGCGGGTAAGGATGTCGGATATTGGCGCCAGCGTGCGGTGCGCGCTTTGCGTACTTTGGGATTAAAAGACGACCGACCGGGACTAGAGAGTTTGTTCTGGCAGCGCTTGCCAGAGGATCAGCGGGAATCTGTGCGTGAAATTTATCTGGGCCAGCGTTATGGTCCGACACCGGATGCCGATGGTGATCGGCGTCTGTCTGTGGCCTTGGCCACTCTGCGGCAATCGTTGCGCGAGACTTTCTGACTGAACGTCTGGAGCCCTTATGTCGTCCCGTGTCCCTGTTCTCCCGCCACGATCTGCCCGCGCTCCAGGTGGATGATCTGGTCAGCGAGGCGGGTGGTG
>JAAOMR010000274.1 GCA_018853935.1 Acidithiobacillus ferrivorans | reverse complement strand
CGAACATCAGATTGCCACCGACCATGTGATATCCGGGTAACGGTTTCTGTTCTACGTTCAGCGTGGAACCACCAGGATTTTGTGCTGGGGCAAAGCTTGGGGCCAGCTGATATCCGTTGCGAGCGCTGTAGACGCTGGCGAGAATATTGCGTCGAATGACGTCCGATTCATCCAGATGCTCACCGCGCAATCCCGTATAAAACCAGCCCAGACCGGGAGCGACATTTTTTTCCGTAATCTGCCCCTGGACCACCATCACGTGGATGGACTGACCATTCACCGCCGCTTTCACGGCCACCAAAAAGTATCCTTCCTGGCGATAAGCGGCAGACAGGGCACCCACAGCTTCCATCGGGCTAACCGCACGATCCAGAAGTTTCCGAATGCTTTGCGATGACAGCAACGTATTGCCTGTCACCAGATAATGATACCCGTGGCTTACCACCGCGACAGGAATCCCACCATGATCGGGCTGGGCCAACATATGAATGGCCGGAACGGCGGTCACCGGCAAAAACGGCTGTACAGGGGGTTGATCTACTGGCATGCATCCTCCATCAATTGGGGAAGCATTTTGCGGAAGCTGGACGCGCGCGTCAAATGCTGCTTCGCCATCATTGTTGTACCCTCCTGATTATTTGCAGATTACCATCGGTCCACATGACCAACTGCTGCCGCATCCCCGCGCTCAAAGCAGTCCCATGCTCGCCGATAAGCCACTTCCAGCTTGTTCATGAGCAGTTCCGTGCCGAACAGCAGCGCGGATGTGCGGTTGTTTGGTTGTTTTCGATTGGGTGATAGTTTAGATGCCCTCATCGTTCAATGAACACATCCAATTTGCAGTCTAAATTAACTCCCTATAGAAGCTCTGGTTGTATTTTATTTTCATGAACATGTAATGCTGCAATCGAGCATTTCTTCTGTATTGTTCGGATGCAAGGAATCCACTTTCTTTTTTGTTGTGTAAGTTCAAATCAAGCCTTGATACTGCCGATCTATATCCCGCACCATGGTGATATATCATGTTATCGTAAACGCCAAACCATAGCGGATGAAGATTTTTTTATTTGTTCTTATCATTGGGTGCCAATCAATTTGGCCTTCCACAAGCTTTTCCAGGAGATTGCCCCCGGTGTCAGTTACATCATTATTATATTTGTCTTTCCACGTGAACCCCGGATTCCAGTCACCGTTTATCTCATTCCAAAATCCAACGGTTGTTGCTGAGAATGATGGGTGCGGCTGCATGTCACCATCATTTTCAAGGCGTTGCACAGCAATCAGCTTGTGCGTGCTCAACTTCTCTAAAATGTAATCATCAATTGGGGCGATTGGGAAAGCGTCCCCATCTAAGAATATGATTATATCTTCCGGGTTGGCTTCCAGTGAAACTATGCGAGCTAGATAATTCAATTTATCGGCATGGTTAAAGCTAATTTTTGAGTTTGGTTCATAGTTGCTTGCTACATAAAAGGCTTTATTTATATAGCCAGTTGGCACGCAGGATAATATCCTGTAACTCATTTTGAGGTTTTTCTCTATGAAGTAGATCTGCCTCTTGATCCATTTTTTCGTTTGGAAGTGAACAGTGCAAATATATATCACAGTGCGCGCTCTAGTCTTGAATCTGGTAATGATTCGATAAAATTCTCAATCCCACCATGAGCGGGCTGGGCCAACATATGAATGGCCGGAACGGCGGGCACCGGCAAAAACGGCGGTAAAAGGGGTTGATGGTTATTGCCATGCATCCTCCATCAATTGGGGAGCATTTTGCGGAAGCTGGGCGAGCGCGTCAAATGGTGATGGTTCCTTTTGCCGGATGATAGCGCGCCTTTTGCAAGCATCAGTCCACATGAATAGCTTCCGCCGCTTCCCCGCGCTCAAATCGGTCCCATGCTCGCCGATAAGCCACTTCCAGCTTGTTCATGAGCAGTTCCGTGTCGAACAGCAGCGCGGATGTACGGTTGTTTTCAAGCCTGTGACGATAATCCAGTAACATTTCCTTATCTTCCGCCAGGGCCACCGCCTTTTCTTCGTAGGCTGCCAAATCCGGCATGATCAACTCGGAAAGGCCGACATTCGTCAGCAAACTACCAGCGACACGGGAAATGTAGGTTGTTCCCTGAACGGTTAGTATCGGAACACCGGCCCAGAGTGCATCGGTTGCCGTTGCACCCGCATTATAAAGTGGCGTGTCCAGAAAGAGATTCATCAATTTTTGCCGTGCGACATTCTGGGGCTGTTCCATGTAACCTGCGAACATCAGGCGCTGTGGATCAACGCCGCGCTTTTCCGCCTCTTTCTGCAAGTTCTTCAATGCGGTATCAGAGGTGGCCAGCAATGCCAGCCGGGCTTTCGGGACGCGCTTCAGAATGCGCATCCAGACATCATAGATTTCTGGGGAAATCTTGTAATTATTATTGAAGCAGTAGTAGAGAAAGGTGTCTTCCTCAATGCCAAAATCGGCTCTGCGATATGCCGGCGCTTCGGGTAAATATCGATGCCCGTTCAACTGATAGACTGGCAGATAAATGGGGGATTCTGTCAGCAGGTCCAGCCGCTCGGGAGGCGTTATGTAGGTATCCGTGATGAGATAGTCCACAAATTCCGCCCCGGTGCTTCCCGGAAAACCCAGATAGTGCATCTGGATAGGGGCGGGACGACGGGCTAGCACGCTCATACGCGTGTCGGCCGTGTGGCCCATGAGATCCACCAGTATCTGTACGCCGTCATTGGCGATCATTTGCGCGAGATCGGCGCTGGTCATGCCGCGCGCCTCGCGGAAATGTTCTGCACCCAAAAGCACTTTCTTCCGAATGGCGCTGGCATCATCAACGCCAGTGCTGTAGACAAAGACTTCCATATTCTCACGATCATGCCGCTGAAAAATCTCTGCCAGTAGGTGACCGATCGGATGATTCCGTGCGTCCGATGTGAGATAGCCGATGCGCAAGCGCCCTTCCTGTCGCGCTTTTTCGCCCCACAGGGGATCTCCCAAGCCTTGCGCTAAGGTTTTAGATTCATCTTTTGCTACCTGTAGCTGCTCTTCTGGGGTGAGTGGCAGATACAACACGGTGAATGCGCGGATGCCTGCAGGCTGACCGGCGGCCAGCCGCGTGCGCACATTACCTACGGCGCGACCTTGAAGGGCATCCAGATCATTCCAGGCACAAAGTTGACGGCGCACTTCAATGTAACCATCCAGAGCCGAAGACAAATCAGGCCGTTGGGCCAACGCACGCTCGTAGTAGGATATGGCCACTTCCCGTTGCCCAGCGCTATTGGACAGCACAGCCAGATTGGCCAGCACATCCGGATTTTCGGGCACCTGCAGCAAAAGACGATCAAAAGTTTCCTGGGCATTTTCCCTGTGCCCCAGAACCATATAAGCCACGCCCAACTGATTCAGGATGGTGGTATTGTCGGCATCCAGCAGGGTGGCCAGCTGAAACCAGGGCAGGGCGCCGGGTTGATCGCCTTGCGCCCACAAGGCTCGCCCCAGTCCAAAGCAGCAATTCTCAATATGGCCAAGAGCCCTTTTTTATTGGGTAGCGTCGCCGTGTGAATGATTCGGTTTTTGAGGTGGACGGTGAGCGCTGGACAAATCTATCTGTTTAACGTATAAGA
>JAAOMR010000273.1 GCA_018853935.1 Acidithiobacillus ferrivorans | reverse complement strand
CCGCCACAATGAGCAATGATGGACAGTCCTATACCATTTCCATGACGGTTTACGGCGGTGCAATGAAGAAGTCTGGCGCCATTAAGCGTGCGCTCTCTGCCGCATGTAATCACGAATACACCCACATGGTTCTTCGAAACGGGTTCGAACTCGATCGGGACTTCACGGTAACGGATATCTGGCACGACCATTTTGGCAAGTGTTCATTTTCACCGATCAAGGTAACCCAAGGCTGTGCAGGTAACGGTCGTCAAGCCCAGACGGTTTTTTCAGTTACCGTCTACCGCGCCCAACAGGCAGCAGCCTGATGCGTAACCATGTCCTGCCACGCCTCAAAGCGGCAATTCACCGTTCGTCTTGCTTTACCGACACCGAAATCGACCATGCATTCAGGATGTGCCGCGAGCACAGAGGTGCCAGTGACTTGCATCATTATGGTCCAGAAGCTGTAGTTTGTTACGGCGGCCCAGTTGCGGTCATTGACCACGCCGTGCGGTTTCGTAACAGGAACCGGCGCCACGAGTGATCATGTCCATACTCTCATTGTACCCACAGCCGCCATCGCAAACTGGCGGCTTTTTATTTGGAGGAAATATGTCCAGCTCCATTCGAGCAAAAGTTGTCACCATGACATCACGAGATCACCGCGGATTAAACGATCTGTCTCAGTCGCTGGATCAGTCCATCGCCGACGCAAACAAGCTCAAACAATCTGACGATCCATGTGTCATGCATTTCGCCCTCAATGCCCTGCATGATCTCTACGTCCTCAAAAATAAGCACGACGAGATTATGCGGACACTCTGATCCAAAACCATCTTCACCAAACAAGGAGCAAATGATGACAAGAATTGCCATTAGTATCCGTGGCGGCCTGGTATCCGCCGTTTACACGGACATCGACAATCTTCAGGTCCATGTTTTGGATCATGACGTCGGCAACAACGCAACCGTCGAGATAGACGATGAGGCGGTGTGCCTTTATGAAGCCGATGCTATCGATGGAGGCGCCAACGACAACGACGCTCTGTTCGCTGAAATCGACAAGGCCGACCAGGGATAGAAAAGCCTAATCGAACCAACTTCCAAGCCACCACCTCCCGGTGGCTTTCTACTGGAGACACCAAAAAATGATAGACGAAATCCGAAATAAAATCATCACCGCGCTCAATCAGGCGGGCATGCATTATAATGAACGTTGGGACGCTGCTGAAGACGCGCCACGAGAATTTGACCCGTTGGATTATCTCAATGACTTCCTGGCTACAGCCATCGGCGTAACGGGCGACTATTTCGAAGACAACGGCGAAAGCTCATCCGCTTTCTCGATTCTGTTGGATAACCGTTTCTTGGTACGGTTCAATCTGAATCTCCACAGCTATTGCGACGAGGACTCAGACGGAAATCTGAGTATGGACATGGAAGACCTTGGTGAAGATCCCGACGCTGCCATAAAAGCGGCCTATAAAACATTCAATGAGGAAGTTACTCGCGTCGCCATGGATGCAGTCTGGCGCGTGTTCCATTGCACATCTGCACCAAACAGAGACCAGTCAGCGCAACGCGCTTTCTATAAGGATCTGGCTGCAGCCATGCATGCCGGTATTGATGAGCAAATGCAAAAACTCAAATGCGTCACGCTGGATCAATCTATTGAACCACCGGCAGGCGACATGGATCACCTGCTGGTACCAGAAGATATCCCTGGTCTGGCTTTGGATAAGCCACTTCGCCGCTCAGACAACCTGGCGGACATTCCATATCTTGGTAGGACCAGTCGGGGGCTAATCATCTCCGAGGACGAAGCTGGTCAGGCGTTCTCTCCTGATGAACGAGACCTGGAAAACATCCCAGAATAGAACCACACACTGGTGTCATCCTAAGTTCACTCAACCGGCCATCGAGATTTCGATGGTCTTTTTATTTTTGGAGGAACCATGCTACGCAACACCTCACTTGCCGCATTCCCCGGGTTTTCCTTTGTCGGTTCCGCGCAGCGCGTGTTTGCCCTGGCGGACGGTACGGAAGAACTGCAGATATGCCCACAAAACCATGGCGTTCTTGACAAAAAGGTCGTTAATGACCTGCAGGGCATCGGCTTCACAAAAATGCGCCCACATGCCAACGTCCGCCTTGATTGGCGTGGCCCACGAGTTGTCGACGCATCCACGCCCTGGTCAGTTTCCAAATCATATTTCCAGAAACTCGCCGATCTCTCCAGCACCATGGGGGCTACGGCATACAGCCTCCACGCTGGGCGCAATACCGAGAATGGCGGTTGTTCACTCGGTACCATGCTCGATAACGTGGCTCGCGTACGGGACGTTCTGGATCTTCCCGTCGCCGTTGAGGGATTGTACCCAGCCAAAGGCAGCCCTTTTCTCATGGCAACATGGGAGGAGTATGAGGCGGTTCTTCGGGACGGCGAGACACCAATGGCCATTGACCTGAGCCACCTCAATATCCTCACGCGGCGCTCAGGCTCCCGTGATGATCTGGTGGCTGAATTGCTCGCCTACCCGCAGACACTGGAAGTTCACATATCTGGGAATGATGGACGAGCGGACAGTCACGCATTGTGCGACGGCCAGGAGTTTTGGTGGCCGCTTATGGAGCACGTCAACCCCACCGCCGTCATTTTCGACGAAGGCACACGCTCCACGCCGGAAAGAGAAAAGAGAACCACCAATGTATACGCATGATTCAACCGAAGACTGGACAACAGGGATCCCCTGATGCCCAGGTTATTACTTAGCTTATCTCCTGCCTGGAGATAAGCACCACTCCTCACAGCCAGTTTTGTGCGAGATCACAAACCAATTAAAGGAAACATACCATGAACAATATCAGAATGATCAGCAATAGCGCAGGTGGTAAAATAGCTGCATTTAATGAAGTCATCTCACATACACAAAAGGCGCTTACCCGAGCACATGCAACCTTGGTCTTCATCGATGTGTATGGCTTCTTTGAGGCCAATCCGGCAGTCACCAGCTTCCAGGCGACCATCGACGCGGAAGGGGGGTTGGACGATAAAGGCTACGCGTATACTTGTTTTTCGGTCGGCGATATTGCAGTTGGGGTTTCTCCCGACGTTAGCCAACAGGCAGTTTATGGTTTCAATGATGTCTACTACGATGACCTGGGAGACATCATCCTTGCGCTTGACGGTGATGATATGCTTGAGGAGCCAGTTTCGAACGTTGATCTGGTTCATGCTATAGAAGTGAGAGTAAACGATGAAGATGCTAACACAGAATGGCTAACCAACCATTTGCCGTATGCCATCGGCGATCCTGAAGGGCGCGCCGTCACCTTCACTGTTGAGCGCTCGCAGGTTGATCGCATAGGTGACGTTCTGCTCCAGCGGTTGCACGACGAGCACGGAAGACCTGTCATCCCCACGTCAGAGCAAACGCAAGCAGCGCAGGATGAAGTCATCAGCTGGGTCGAGTACCATTAATTTACCAACGGCGCTCGGTAGAGCGCCCACATTCTGGAGGGAACATGGAAAAAAATTACCGTTATGATTGCGCCGTATCCATAGGCCACGCCATATTACTCCACACCGCGTTTCTTGACGCAAAAAGAGCCAATAAGGATAGTGACAAGATCAACAATTTTCGTCTGCGATCGGAGTCTTGCGTGGATGATGCTGCGGCTGATTTTCACGCCATACACGGCTACGGTGCCGGTGCTGACCGCAGCCTCATGGAATCATTGCCGGACTGGATACTCCCAATCTGGGCAAGGAAATTGGAGTCTTTACGCGAATCAAACAGTAATCACCTGATCGACAGCAACTCGAAAGGGTGGGTTATTTAGGTACACACAAACAATGTGCCATCCTGGTACAGAATGCAGTCTGACGACAACATCTCCCACAGCCCCTACCGGAGCTGCTGGGGGATTTTTTCTTGCCTCATACCTGAAAAAACCTTCCGCCCGTGCTATAATCATTGGAAGTTTTGTCGAGCGTTCACCAGGAGGTAACTCATGCGCTGGCTTCGATCCATGGCACTTATGTTCGCTGTAAACATGCTTTTCGTGTTGGCACTCTCTGCCATTCTCATACTATTTCATGTGCAACTGCACCTGATCGGCTTTGCCCTGCTCTTCGGCTTTGGCGGTGCCTTCTTCTCGCTCATGATCTCAAAATGGCTGGTCAAGCGCCATTTCAAGATGGTACAGGTACATGCTGGGGACGCAGACGTCAAAGGGATTCTCTATCGAATCGCAGGCGAAACCGCACAGCGCGCCAGTCTCCCCATGCCGCAGATATGGCTTTATGCGGACGAACGCCCTAACGCCTTCGCGGTGGGAGCCACCCGCCGTGGCGCCATGGTCGCCGTCAGCACCGGGTTACTCAACCTGCTGGAGAATCAGGATCAGTTGCGCGCCGTCCTCGGCCACGAAATGGGTCACATCTCCAATGGAGACATGCTCAGCACCACCCTGCTGATGGGACTCATGAACAGCTACGTGATCTGGCTGGGCAATCTGGTGGGCCGCTACTTCGGTAGTAATATCATCACCGACCTCGTAGTAACCCTCGTTGCCGAAATAGGCCTGTCCTTTTTGGCCATGATCCCGATCTCCGCTTTTTCGCGGCATCGCGAGTTCGCGGCGGATGCTTTCTCCGCCAAGGTATGGGGTCCGCAACCGATGATTGCCGCACTCCAGCGGCTCGAGTCCTGTCCCGTCGTGTGCAACCCACGCAAAGAAGCCCTGGCCACCAGCTACATTCACGGGAACTGGAAAGGCCTCTTTGCCACTCACCCGTCCACGCAACGGCGTATTGCCAGGCTGTCCCGGCAGACGTAACCGAACTGGTTTCCACACCCGGCATACTCCAGAACAAACCATCAGTCTGGAGCTATGCCATGTCCACCGAAGTCGAAACCACACCATCCCCAAAACCCACATTCTGGCGTCAACTACTGGCACATCCAAAACTCCACCTGGCGGAATATGCCCTCTCCAGCCTGTTCTTCTCGGCCGTCGGATACCTGCTGACAGACTTTTCATATGGTGGATGGGTAATCGCATTTTCGGCCGTGCTTGGATTGTTTCCCACTCTATCGTTCGTCCTGGAAGAATTGGACTTCAGCACTCGCATCAACTACTTTCTGAACAATCCATCGGCGCCCAGTGCTGACCGTTGGAAGCTAACGGTGGATGGGAAAAGCTATGGCAGCTACACCTCACTCGAAAAAAATGAGGCGCGCTTATCCGTTATTGTAGACCCATTTTACGTCTTTTCCCGCCTATTCGGGACCGTAAAATGGCTTACAACGCTGGGAGCCAGGATAATGATCCTAAGCTTGATTGCGGCAGCCGTTATGGCGAACATGGACTGGATCCATCATCAAGCGGCATTCCATACCGCACTAATTGCTTATATGGCCGGGAAGCCTCACGCTTTAATGGTCATGATCCATGAGTGGGAGGCTCCATCTTTTCCAATCGCACTAGCATTGTATTTTTATGCCTGGATAAAAAGCAACGGGACCTTCAGTGACGTTGATACGTTTGACAAAAAAGTGGCCGAAATACTGCTGGATGAGCGCAAAAGCAAAAGTCGACACATGGTTTACGCAGAACAATTTCAGTTAAAAGTTAAATTCAAACCTGAAAGCCTCGCACCATGGGAATTGCAGCGCTTGCCGCGGGATCAGGTATTAGAAATCGAACACCTGGTTGCAGAGAACGTCTCCAACCAAAAGCATGCGGCCGAAAATGAGAACTAAAATGGAAAGCGCGCACCCGACAAAACATCAACAGGCAAACCATGAGAATTTGTATTACGCTGAAATCATGGGACTAGCCATCACAGGAGGTACAGCCATGGAACAACGGCGAAAAAATTCGACGCAGATAATTCCTTGCCATGCGGATTTTGACCATGCTGTTGGCAGTGTCCATGCTATCGGAGTGCGTAATCGCTCCTGGTGGATGCTATGGCGGCGCGGATGGGGCGGGCGGCGATGAGACCTGCATGCCCCGTCATTCGCAAACTGGTTCCAGCATCCCTGCTTTGGCTTCTGCTGCTCTGCGGGACCTGGACCATCTCATCTCCCGTCGCCTCCGCGCAAATCAACTTCGCGTTTTCCGTCGGAGATGGTGTCAATGCCTACTACCTGCCCATGGCTTCGAATTTTGTCTATGCCTATGACGGCTACTACTACGATTGGGCAGGCAATAGCTGGCTGTACAGCACGGACTACATCGGCCCATGGTACCCATTACCACCGTACAGTGTTTTGCCTCTGCCGCTTGAGTATGGGCCACCACCGCCGATGTACCCATACCAGCCCTATTTCGTCTGGTGGCGTGCCAGGGTAGCACCATGGTATCAGGTCAACCATCCCGCCTGGTGGATCAGGCATCGTGTGGACTTGGACCATTACCGGATCTGGCAAGCGCGAGTAATCCCCCATTACCAGGGCAGACCGTTTTACCGTGGGCCAATGCGTCCAATATTTCGCCGACCGTATCCATCTCGACGGTTTGCCGGGCCAGTAATGCGTGGCAGAGGGATCCATCCCATGGTTCCTCCAACATTCAGGCCAAGATTTAGATCAGGGGTACGCCCCGTGTTTCACCCACCTATGCGTCGCATGCCAGCGCCGCCATTCGTGCGCCAACCCATAAGGCGTGCGGGACCAATATACCACCAGTTACACCCGCGGTTTCCTCCACCAGTTCATCGTGCGTTCGTGCGCCCCGCTTTCCGCCCAGCGCCGCCGCCAAATCGAGGGCAAAACCATCGGGCATTTGCGCGTGCAGGAGGACCTGGCGGCCATGGACACCCTTGATTCCCGCTTCTGCGCGGCGCATATATTGAGAATACTGCGGAAAACAAGCAGGAGAATCGTGCCATGTACGTAAAGCTTTTAAAGAATATCAGCGCCGGCGCAGCAGCCGGCATTGCCGTGGTAACCATACTGCCTTTAGCCGCAGTAGGCATGGGTGCCGCTGGCGCGATCACCACACTCGGGTTGGTCGTAGGCACAGGCATCGGGGCCGCCGCCGCTGTGGCTGACACTGCACGGGAGACGCCGCCGGGATCAGATGCAAAACCAAACAGCCTCTCGGGGCCTTACAGTGTGCTCGCCAAGAAGGCATTGGTTTGGGCACAAAAACAAATCAAAGGGAGTGAGAAATGACGGTGTCCACGATTTTACTGGTTTCAGCGCTGCTGCTCTGGATGTTGCTGGAGATGGGCCTGGAATATTTTTTCAGGTCGCCGCTAAACGCCAACAAGCAAGACCCATGGTCTTCCAAAATATTCAACGTCGTAATCTTATCAAGTATTGTTGGTTGGGGGCTGACGGTGACATCCGAAGTTCGCCATGAGCCACATGTCGCACTCTATTTACCGCGAGTGGCCTGCTCATTGCTGGCAGCCGGGCTACTGTTGAGATCGTATGCGGTCATAACCCTCAAAAACCACTTCACCGTGGATCTGGCCATCCAGCAAGGGCATCAACTTATTCGGCATGGACCCTACCGCATAGTGCGCCATCCATCCTACACCGGAGCTCTTCTGTGTTTTTCCGGCCTTGCCCTGTCCGTAGGCTATTGGGGCACCACCCTTATTATTCTGATTCCAGTCATTTCAGCTTACATCTGGAGAATCACGAAAGAAGAACATATTCTGACTAAGGCATTCGGAGATATTTATCTGGAATATAGCAGCAGCACGTACCGGCTCGTTCCTGGGATCCTTTAATTGCGTGAAAAAGACGCGGCACGGCCAATATTGCCCCGCCGCGGTATTGGCTTAGTTGGCGCTACGCGGCCGCCGACCGCCACGTGACTTTCCATGCTCTTCCATCAACGCCTCACCTTCCGCCAACAAGACTTCCACATTCTCGTCTTTGGCCCGGGCGATAGCCGCGAGCATATGGCGCTCCGTCCATCCAGGAACCAAAATCCCAACCGCACGATCAAACCGCCGACGCTCCACCAAATCCTGTTTCTTCTTCGTGGGGCTCTCAGCCAACTTCTTCCGCTTCTCGCTCAACAAGCGTAGTTGTGTATCCAGTTTCGCCTTTGCGTCAATCTCCAGTTGATCAATCTCAGCGATCCTTTGCTCGATTGTGCGCCGACGCCGTGCCTGCTTCTCTGTTTGTTCTGACATAAAATATACTCCTATAGATTTAGTGAATCGCAAAAACAATGGAACCTAACCAACGCGTAATGTACAACCGTTTTGAGGAATTGCAAAATCAGGCTTTCTTGTCAGCCGACATTTCTGAAACGAGTGTCGTACCGAATGTGGTGATCTCTTCGAAATACGTGGGGTCATCCTGACATTCTGCAAATGCAGCAGCCAAACCGCCAGCCACCGTTTCCAGCGACCAGCCAGGCGCCACCTTAAGAATTATCGCCAACCATCGCTGGGCTTGAACGGCTCGTTCGCGTTGCTCCACCAGTTCCAACAATTGCGCTTTCTGTTTCTGTAACCGCTCAATGCGCCTTCGCGTCCTCCGGACCGCCGGCGTTTCCGTGTCTGCGATAAGACCTGCCTCGGCAGCCCGACTTTCAGGGGCTTTCTTGTTCAAGCGCAAAACTGGAAGTTCTGCCATATGATCACCCTCACAATAAAACGCCATCAAAAAAGCGCCGGACATGCCAGCGCTTCAGATTTCGTGCGAAACGCCTTATGCGCGCCGAACGTCCTCAGCCTGCAGCCCTTTGGGACCACGGGTGACATTGAACGTAACCCGTTCGCCTTCCGCCAGGGATTTAAAACCAGTCCCCTGGATGGCTGAGTGGTGGACAAACACGTCTTCTCCACCATCTTCCGGCGTGACAAAGCCAAATCCCTTGGAGTCGTTAAACCATTTTACCGTACCAGTTGCCATAATGCACTTCCTTGCTAATTAAAACCGGCGACATGCCAGAACCCATCTTAAACAATGCGTTGGGAAACCTCAACAGCGCAACACCATTAAATGGTCGTGAGACATTCCATCTTCCCGTATTCTGTTCCCATGCCAGACACATGGAGACCACAAACTGTCATGGATATCGAAACCCCAAACGCACTCATTCCCAGCCTCAAAATCGATTCGCTCATCGCCAACCGCAACAAGGCGCTCGCTCTCGTCGCCCAAGCACAGAAATTACTCTTAGAGGCGGAGTCCATCGCACAGGCAACATTCCCCAATCCGCACCGGGGTATTGCCAGCTTTTTCTCGCGTCGTGGCTACACATACGCAAGCGCAGATTTCCTGGGAGATAAAGGTCTGAAGGCCGTCGAAAAAGAAGTGGATGCCGCAGGCTGGGAATATCTGCTGGAACAGTCCGGACTCAAATCATTCATGAACAACAAACGCCGCGAGGATTTCCAGAAGTCGATTCATGATCGCACCTTCCCGCCATTGTGCGTTGACGCAATCATGGGCACCATAACGGAACTGCATGAGCATCGCGGGGATATGATGGAAGACGGAGTAGTTGAGATATACCGTTCACTTTCCTGGGATTACAAGACAAACTCCCCACAGCAGTTCGGTGCGAAGATCATTCTCAACCGGTTCTGCGAGTATTGGAAAGAGACCCGCCATATGCGTTTTGTTGGGTACAACGGTCTGGACGACCTTATCCGCGTCATGTGCATGCTGGACGGGAAGCCTGAGCCCGATCACCGCAACGGGATGCACTTCCAACTTGAGACCGCACACCAGGCAGGGGCCAACGAACTGGAAAATGATTATCTCAAGGTCCGCTGGTACCGGAAAGGAAGTGGTCACGTTACATTTAGGGACCAGCGCATGGTAGACCAAATGAACCGGATCATTGCGCGCCGATTTCCGAACGTACTGGGAGCCGACCGAGCGGAGCATGCAGAGGAGAAATGTTATGCGCAATAACGAGCTACAGAAGCCATTACGGGCGATCCACAGGAAAAAGCAAACTCAAGCTGGGGAGCAAAGGCTACAGGGCGCCAGCAGGCAGCGAATCAAGCAAATCATGGCCTTGGCTGGTGACAGACATTGGAGCCACATCTTTCCTAATCCGCAACTCGGCTCCCGGCATATCGAAGCCTTCCTGGGGCCCACAAACAGCGGCAAAACCTATCAGGCATTACAAGCCCTCAAATCCCTCAAAGCACATGAGCGTGGCGTTTACCTGGCTCCATTGCGGCTGCTCGCCATCGAGGTCTGCGAAGAACTCCGTAGCCAAGGGATTGCTGTCTCGCTCGTCACTGGTGAAGAACGCGACATTGACCCCCATGCCAGCGTGGTCTGCTCAACCATCGAAATGCTGGATGCCAACCAGCACTACACGGTCGGAGTCATCGACGAAATGCAAATGATCGCCGATACCCAACGCGGATGGGCGTGGACACAAGCCCTCTTCGAAATGTCCGTAGACCGCCTGTTTGTGCTGGGCAGCCCTTCGGTCGAATCGCTGCTGAAGGACTTTGCGGAAACCTCCGGCGACACGCTGAACTTGCATCACACCCAACGCTTCACGCCATTGCAAATGAAACCACAACCCATAGCGCCGAAGTCCGTAACCAAGGGCACCATCTTTGTCGTGTTTTCGCGCAACTCGGTTATTCGATGGGGAGAATATTTCCGGGGTAACGGACACTCCGTTTCACAGATCTACGGCGCCATGCCGCCCGAAGTCCGGCGCGAAGAGGCACGGCGGTTTCGGTCAGGAGAGGCCGACATCCTGGTTGCCACAGACGCCGTAGCCATGGGGCTCAATCTTCCGGCTCACACGGTGGTAATAGGCGAAAGCGAAAAATACAACGGTCAGACCAGTACGGCGGTACCCAAGCCTCTTGTTCGCCAAATTGCCGGGCGAGCGGGCCGCTACGGGCACCATGACGCAGGATTCGCTGCAGGCGCGGATCCGATCATCCATCGCCACATGCAAAGCGCGCTCAACGGCCAGGACGATCAGTTCACCTTTCCGCTGCCAAATGTCGCGCCCACCCGGGACTGGGTCGCTAACGCCATGGAACTGGCCCCGGATACTCCCGTCCGCGACCTGCTCACCGCATGGCAGCAAACCGTTAAGGGATCCCGCTGGTTTCGCTGCGTCGACCTATCCGAGATGCTGGAGAAGGCGCATATCCTGGACGGCATTAAGGGATCAGACCAGTTACCTATGGCGGAACGCCTACAGATTCTGACGGCGCCAGTGGACGTGCGTGCAGGGCAAATGCATCATTTCCGAATAATGGTCACGGCTATTCTGGAAAACCACCCGCTCACGTCCCCAGCGTCCGGCGCTGGTCCCCATGCCCGGTCGGAAGATCTGGAATCCGCGTACAAACACCTTTCCCTGTACTGCTGGTTCCACTTTCGTTATCCGCAAGCGTTCCCGGAGATTGGTAAGGCTGCAACTGAAAGAACCAAGTGCGTAAACCAACTGATTACCCATATTCGCCAGGGATTAAAGCGCCACTGCAAAACTTGCGGCAAGGTGCTCCCCGCGAAAGGTGTCTTCGGTATTTGCGATAGTTGCCATGAGGCGCAGCGGAAACGCCGTCAGTGGGATCGAGATAGCAACTACTACTAAGGAATGGAGCTCATGGAAGAAAAATCAGCAGACCGCATACTTACTACAGCCGAAGTCATCGCGATGACGATTAAAGCGACATCAGGCAATCATATCACATTCGACGAGGATGAGGCTGATTTTCTTGAATTCGCGTTTAATTACTTTAGCGAAAACCCCGAAGTTATGGACGCTCTGCAATCGCTTGTTGGCGGCGTCATAAAAGGGGAAATAAAGCCCGTGAACATCCAATAAGATATCATGTCCTCAATAGACTGATTGAAAAAAGGCCAAATATGTCTCAAGTCCTGATCATCGACACCGAAACCACTGGCTTCGCTGAACCCGTAGAGGCCATTGAAGTCGCTTGGGTTCAACTAAACGCTGGGCCGATATCCCCAGACCTGGATCTGGCGCTAGATCTCATTGGCCGATTCAATCAGCGCTACAAGCCGAGTCAACCCATTTCCTTCGGTGCCATCGCCACACACCACATCACCAAAGAGGACCTGGAGGATTGCCCACCGTCTGCCGATTTTGCATTACCGGAGGACACCACGTTTCTTATTGGGCACAATATCGACTTCGACTGGCAGGTGATTGGCAAACCTAACGTCCCGCGCATCTGCACTCTGGCTCTGTCCCGCCGGCTCTGGCCGGACGAGATGGGGCATTCGCTTGGCGCCATGATGTACCGCCTGCTCGAAGACAAGGAGGAGGCCAAAGACCTGCTCAAGAACGCCCACTCGGCTTATCAGGATGTGCTCATCACCCGGATACTCCTGCTACATATCCTGGAGAAGATGCCCAAGGTGCGCACATGGGAGCGGTTATGGGAGGCATCAGAACGAGCGCGCATACCGGTCACAATGCCTTTCGGCAAACACAAGGGCACGACCATTGCTAACCTCCCTGCGGATTACTGCGACTGGCTGCTCAAGCAGTCCGACATGGATCCGTATGTGGTGGTTGCCGTGCGGCAGAGATATAGGAACTCCGATGGCTGAATCTTCTTTGAGTCTGCAGGATGCGATTTCGCGCGCAAACCCCATATGGCTGCATGACAACGCGCAAGACCGCGGCATAGCCGTTGAGTGGATGGAAAATGGTTCACAGGGCGATACATATCTTCAATTAGTGATCCGTATCGGCCAATATCTTGGCCTGTCAAACAAAGACGCTGCATGCCTGGTGCGACTTCTCGATGACCACGGATCACTGGACTTTTTAATGAGGTCTGGCGATTTCGCCCGATTGCCTTTTTCGTCCATCTGGATTTGGGAAAAAGCAAACACGCTGTACCGGTGGCGCCAAAGCCTTAAAAACTGGGTCAGCCTGACGGACGAAAAGATCATGAACGGTCATTGGCGTTCCGAAGAACTTGTTGGCGGGTTGCTGTTGAAACTGGAAACTTTCGAGGCTTTCGCTGGTTACTACATTATTACGGGCGAAGAAGCCACGCAGAAGCAGTGCGAGAAGATAACTGAAGTTTGCCTCGCTGCGGGATGGAACCGGGAACAAACCCTGACAGTGGCCACAGCGGCGTATGAGGAAGCCTGTTATTGGGCTGCCGTGTCCGCTAATGAGGTTTTTCAGCGCGTATTACAAAACCATTAACCGGAAGGAAAGGAGTATTTTCGTGAGCAAAAAACGTCAGGCCGCAAGCAAGATCAAACGCCGTACGATTTCGAAAACGCAACCCGACTGGACGCACCTGATTTTTCTGGCGGCGCGTTCGGCCGGCAAACAGTCTGTGCAGAATAATCCCGTGCGGCAGGTTGAGTGCGAATCACGCCTGGCCGATCTCGTGGCCCGCGCGCTGGACACGGGAAGCGACAAACACGTCCTGCGCGCCATGGAAGATCTGGAGGAAGCGCACCTTGATGACGCTGCGGCAATGGTCGCGTTCTGGGCAGACGATGCGGCATCCACGCTTCCGGACATGGTGCAGAACGCGGGCGACTGGGACGTAGGCAAACTGGAACTCTTTCTGGTGCCGGTTCTCCTGATGGTGGACACCGGACATGCCATGCCGCTCCAGGTTCCGGATACGCAGCAGGACGATCAGCGTTCACCCCTGGACCTGTGCGCCACCAGTTTGCGTCGCTACGGGTTGATCGGTCAGGAACCGTCTGTGGCGGTCCTGCCCTGGCTGTACGCCTATGCCGATCTGCCGGTCACCTGGTCTGGGCAGCGCGGCATGCTGCGCCAGTTCATGGGCGCCATCAGCGGGCAGCCTTCTCGCCTGCCGCCGCCGGAACAGACTGATGTGGGGGCACAACCCGCGGTGGCTTTGCGTTTTGTTCTTTTCGCGGTTTCGTCGTCTTTAGGCGACACGGATACCGGCGCGCTGCTCAATGGCGGATTTATCGGCATGGACGATCTGAACGACCTTGGGGACGCGCCCGACGTGGATGGGATTGATGGCGCCGACCCGGAAGTCGATCCGCGTCTGCTCGCATGGCAGGAGGATTTTGGGCAAACGCTCACGGAATGCCTTCCTGGCGCACTCTCGGTAAGGGCAGGAACGCCAGCCTGGTGGGACGAGGCGATTCATGCCGGCTTCGACATGCGCAACCTGTTTGGACTGATCACCGCCGTGGCGCCTGATGGTGGACAGGAAACCATGCTCTCCACGCATGTCGCCATGGGCTTCTATCATGTTGCCGACACGCTGGAGTTGCGCATCGGCATTACCCGTGACGAGCGGTTCACAGGCGGTTTTGTCTGGGCCTGCCACCAGGATCCGGAGGATGAGGCGTTCGAGGCGTTCGAGGCGCTGGAACACATGGGTGTTCCGACGGAGCAGATTCACGTCGCTACGGACATATTGGGCGATGAACGCTGTCCGGATTGTGGTAAGCCGTACTTCCCCAGCGTGCGCGTGGATGAGGATGGCTCACACGAGCAACTGGACACGCACGGGCATGGCGGATCCGGTCATTCGCAACTCCACTAACCTTCAGGGGATTATCCAGTCTATAACGCAGGCAGGTCCAGCACCGTCCTGCATCATCCGCGAGGCCGATCCCGGTGACTTGGCTGCGCTCGTCGCCATCGAGAACCAATGCTTTGCCATTGATCGTATTGCACGGCCAGGGCTTCGCCGGTTTCTGGCACAAGAACCGACGAGCGCACCGCAAGGCAACGGCATCCCGCATAGGCTGTCCAGAACGCTGGTGGTCGAACAGGGGGCGGACGTTTGCGGTTACGCGATTATCCTGTTGCGGCGAAATTCACTCATCGCGCGCATCTATTCCATAGCCGTTATACCGGAACACCGTCGGATGGGATTGGCCCGCACGCTTCTTGTTGGAGCCGAATCCGTCGCTGTGGAATCCGGCAGGAGCCGGATACGGTTGGAAGTGCGCGAGGACAATGCCGCAGCCATGTGTCTGTACAGCAGTGTTGGCTACCAACCGTTTGCCCACATTGAGCAATATTACGAGGACCGCACCGCCGCGATTCGCATGGAAAAGCCACTCTGATGTCTGTTGTCCACCCAAATTCCGGAATTTCCCATGCCTAAAAACCTGATCGTTGTCGATTCCCACCGCGACTTGCCAGACGGGGATTCGGATATCCCCGTCATCACCGCGATGGATTACCTACGCCGCAAACATCAACCGGAAGACCGCCGCACCCGGGTCATCAACCTGTGCCGGAATACGGAGTACGGTGGAACCGGTTATTATTGCTCGCTGCTGGGTGAGGCCCGCGGTCACCATGTCTTGCCGGAAGTGCGTACCCTGCTGGAGGTGCGCAAACAATCCCTGTATCGCCCGGGCCTCGCCGATTTGCAACCGGTGCTTGAAAAGGCGACGGAAAGCCTGCAAAAAGAACCAGGAGCCACATACTCTTTGCGGATTTTCTTCGGCTGGGCGGCGGAAGAACCCATGCGGGAACTTGCACGGGAAATCTTCGAGCGGCTGCCAATGCCTGCGCTGGAGGTGCAGCTTCGGGCCAACGGCGTCTGGCGCATCCAACGGGTCAGCGGGTTGTCCATCGGGGACATGGACGCCGTGGAAAAAACAGATTTTCATGCCGCCATTCATCATTATCTCACCCGGCGCAGGGCGAAATCTGCCGGCTGCAGGCCCACCGAGCGCATGCGCTACGATCTGGCCATCCTTCACGATCCCCTGGAAGCCTTGCCGCCATCCAGTTCCCGAACGCTGAAGCATTTTGTCCGCATAGGAAAACACCTGGGAATACACGTCGAACTGATTCAGCGCCGGGACTATGGGCGGCTGGCCGAGTTCGACGCCCTGTTCATCCGGGAGAACACGCGTATTGACCACCACACCTACGCGTTCGCCCGGAAGGCCGAACAGGAAGGGCTAGTGGTGATCGACGACCCGGATTCCATTTTGCGCTGCACAAACAAGGTGTACCTGACGGAGATACTGCGGGCGCATCAGGTGCCGATCCTCGAAACCATCATTATCCGCAAGGCCGATCTTCGACGCCTGGAGAAACAGCTGTCTTACCCTTTCGTACTCAAAGTGCCGGACGGGTCCTTCTCCCGCGGAGTCCGGAAAGTCACCGATCCGGAGACCTTGAGAAAGGTGGCCGCCGAACTGTTCGCTGACTCGGACCTACTGCTGGCTCAGCCTTATTGCTATACACCGTTCGACTGGCGCATCGGCATGCTGGACCGGCAACCCCCTGTTCGCTTGCCAATACTTCATGTCATCCAACCATTGGCAGATCGTGCGTCACCTGGACAACGGGCGCGCCCTGCAGGGCGGGTTTCGCACGATTCCCCTCCACGAAGCACCCACGCTCGTTCTGCAGACTGCCGTCCGCGCCGCCAACCTGATTGGGGACGGACTTTATGGTGTGGATCTCAAGGAAACGTCCGAAGGTGTCTTCGTCGTGGAAATCAATGACAACCCGAATATTGATCGTGGCATTGAGGACTGCGTGATCGGAGACGCGCTCTACGAAACGGTGCTGCGCTCCCTGATCCGGCGCATCGAAACGCCGCACGGGCGGACAGGAACTTAGCCCACCGTCTCAAACACGACTCCAACAGGCTAATTATCCTTCCCCTCGTCGCAGATTAGTGTGTCGAATCTGGTATTATTCGATCTCCGTTGGCTACCAAAAGGACTACCGCTTGCTGACCGAAGATTCTCCGGATACAGAACATAGCGATGCGCCCGTCGCGGTGGAGGCCGACCAAGTTGACTCCGTACGGCAATATTTCCGGGAGATAGCACAGGCCCCTTTGCTAACCGCAGCGGAAGAGATCGCCCTGGGACACCGCGTACAGGCAGGAGACCAATCGGCCCGCAATCTGCTGGTCGAAAGCAACCTCCGTCTGGTGGTCAGTATTGCCAGAAAATACCGGAATCGCACGTTACCGTTCCAGGATCGGATTGAGGAGGGCAACCTTGGGCTCATTCGCGCTGCGGAGTTGTTTGATCCGGATCGCGGCTTGCGCTTTTCCACCTACGCAAGCTGGTGGATACGGTCCACCATGGAACGGGCCATGATGGTGCAGGAACGCTTGGTCTCCATCCCCGTTCACAAAATCAAATTTTTCAGCACCATTTTGAAGGCGGCGCAGCAGCTGCTCGAGGAAACCGGCGAAGAAGCCTGTGTGGAGGCAATCGCTGCCAAAATCGGCAAACCGGTGAAGCAGGTGCGTCAGGCGCTGGAAGACAACCGTAGCATGGTCAGCCTGGATGCGCCATTGCATGCTGGATATGAGACGGACACCACCATGCTCGACATCATCATGGAGAATATTGATGAAACCGATCCAGCGGACGATCTCTACGCGAGGGAATGGCGTTCGCGCCTGTCAAACGGGTTGATGGCGCTGTCTGCGCGGCACAGGAATATGCTGGTCTTGCGGTTCGGAATCGGCACAGGGGACCCAAAAACTCATGATCAAATCGGAGATATTCTGGGCGTCAGCCGCGAGAGCGTGAGGAAATCCGTGCTGCATGCTCTGTCGCTGCTCGCCGCCAGGGTGTCCACCGGATGAAACCCGCTAAACCATTTCCACGCCCATTACTGAACGATAACTCCTTGCGCCAATGGGATCTGGATGCGACGCTCGTGCCAGAAATCATCGCCGCCGCGCAGTCTCTCGATTGGAAGGATCCTTCGGCGCTCATCGTTTACGCAAACGCCGAAGAAACAGCATTGGTGATGGATATCGACAGGATCGTCAGACTGATGATCCCAGAGCACTTTCTGGAAAAACCCTTTTGGTACGGATTTTGGGCGAACGTCAGGGAAGATATCAGGCGTTTAAGGGATTCCAAAAAGCACGGCCGTAAAGATCGGGGAGCACATGGAACATGGCGACAGGAAATGATGGACGCCATCAGGCTCGCGTCCTTACGTCTGGATCGCCAGATTCTGGACCTTGCTGGACCGGAAGACGAAAATTCGTCTGTTTTCCTGGCGCTGGCAGACCTGGAACGCATCCTGCACAGCGATGCCAAGAAATGTGCGCAACATATCATCACTATGCAGTGCGCATTGGGAGACTGGACGACCAAACGGGATGACTTGTCGCGTGACTCCCAAGCTGCCTTGGACATTGGAGTCTCCGTGCTTATGGCTCGTCTTCATGCACAACAAAACATATGGGGTGCTGCCAAAGGCATGCCGAGTTTCATGCGCGAACGTCGCGCCAGATTACGCCAAAAGAAATGGAAATTTTTTCGGGTAATGCGGTTTTTCTGGCCAACCGGCTAACGCCTAATCGCCATTGGCCCAATACGAGATCGAAAGAAGAGCGACCAGCGGCCCCTGCTCTGTGCTGCACAGAGGATCTCTGGACATCTTGCAGACCCGTCGGCGCGAAGCCCAGGGCAGACCGATTAGGAACCGCATCGCACGACTGCGGTACCGCGCTACTGGGCTAGTCTCTTCTGCCCTCGCCACAATGCTACACCAGTCTCCATGTAGAGAAAACCGTGCTGAATTTGAAAACCAGTGCACTTCATTACCAACCAACGGCCCTCGCCGGTTTCCGCCTCACCATGGCAGTCATGACTTTGGCGCTGTTGTCCGGCTGCGTGACCATCCATCTTCTTCGCCCGGTTCCGATGAATCAGTTACCCCAGGTAGCCAGATCACAGCAGCCAGACATTGCCTTACCGCCTCATGTCATCACCGAACAGCGGCTACCCATGACCAGTACCGCTCCCAGCCTGCGCACAATATGGATCAGGTACAACCAATCCGACCAACATTGGGCCGCCACGTGCTTCCAGTTATCGGACAGCTCACACAATAGGTTTACGCCACAGACCAGCGACAAACCCAGCTGTTGGTCCACCCTGCACGCGCATATTCTGCAGCAGGAATGGCACTTATTTCACCACCATGCCCCGCGCGCGGTATTCCATTATTACAGGAACCTGGCTCACTTGGTAAACCAGTGCAAATGGCAAGGCAAAGCCTGCCTAACCGGGAAATTGGCAAACATAACACGCCAGGACAAAATCAATGCACAGCACCTATGGTTCTCACGAAATCGCTAGGAAATTAAATTCACATAAACCAACTTCAGCTACCCAGGGACATTACATTGAGACATCCACATCCGCCCGCAGCGATGCCTGTTACATTAAACGCAATAGAATCGTTCGAACCGGCAATACATCTCTGGTGGCGCTTTTTCTGGCGCACTTCACCACTGCTCTTCACAGGTACAGTTTTGACATTCATGCATTACGGAACCCCGCATTTGCGGGCTATTGGGTTGATCCTCAACTGGCTACTCCTTATCGCCATGCAAATCTGGCTGCTTTCTGGCTTTATTCTCCGTAAACCATTCTACAGAAAGGACAGTCTTACCTGGTTCGAGGTTGTCATTAAAAAAACCGGAGGCAATCAAACTGGCTGGCATCCAGGCGTTAATCTCTGGTGGGGGATAGTCTGGCGAGCCTGGTTGGTCAATACTTGCGGCTTATTCATCATGAGCCACGTCACCATTCCGGATAGCCTTATGTACCTGCCGGACGCTGTTCTGTACCTGATCGCCCAATGGCTGAGCTTTTGGTGGCTGATCTCCTACCCCATGGGACGATATCGAATTACCGTGGGCGCTGCGCCATCCTTGGCCAAACCGGTGAGCGCATAAAACAGTGTCCACACAAAAGTGCCTGCGTCAACCGTCGAAAAATGTTGCCTCACTCTGGCAACTGAACCCATTTTTGCAGAAATACACAATTGCGCTTTTAAGTTTTACGGCCACCCTGATTCTGAGCGCCGCCAGCGCACTGGCATTTCCACAAGGGGCACGCTGGTTGCTCGATAATGGATTTCACAGCCGGCAGGACCTATTGGAAATAAGCGCCGGACTGCTGGCGCTAGGCATATTCACCGTTATCATGCAGGCCATACGCAATACCCTGGAAAACTGGATCGGCCAAAGCGTGGTGGCTGACCTGCGCTCCGCCGTCTTCGCCCACGTACTCCGTCTCCCTGCCTCTTTTTACGAAACATTCCGAACCGGCGAAGTGATCTCCCGTCTCAGCAGCGACGTTACCCAACTGCGTTATGGCCTGGTCAGCGTGTTGGGGCATGCACTGCAAAGCAGTGTGACGCTCGTCGGCGCGCTCGTTATGATGGCTGTCACCATCCCAAAACTCATGATACCGGGCCTGGTCGCATTGCCCATTCTGGTGCTCATCAGTCGGCACTCTGGGCGACTGCAAAGAAATTACAGCCGCCAGGAACACGATTCTCTGGCTGATATTGCAGCCCATACTGAAGAATCACTCAATGGCATTCGCTCACTCCAGGCTATGACCCTGGAGCCACATGCGGAAACACAGTATAACAACGGCATTAGCGCCATGATGGGCTCAGCGTGGTCTTTGCTGGTCGTCCAATCATGGACCACCGTACTCTCTGGTACCCTGATATTCGCCACTCTCGCAGTAATGCTCTACGGCGGAGGCGTCGAAGTGCTTGGCCATCAGATTCGCATGGGCATGCTGGCAGCGTTTTTGCTGTATGCCCAAATGGGCGCGCAATCCTTGGCGTCATTGGGCGGACTTTGGGGGAGCCTGTCGCGCCTGGCCGGAGCCACAGAGCGGTTGCTGGCCCTGCTCGATGAAGTCCCCGAAGATCCGTATCACGTCGCCGCGACCGTCCTAATCGAAAAAACCCTGGTGGACATAACGCAACCAGCAGCCACCCTGCAATTCATGGATGTCGATTTTAGTTACACTGCGCGTCCTGGAATACCAGCACTCGAGCGGATCTCTCTCTGCATCTCGCCGGGAGAGACGATCGCGCTGGTCGGCGCCAGCGGCTCCGGAAAAAGCACCCTGTTTGCCCTGCTCCTGCGCCATTATCATCCAACGCACGGAAAAATCCTGCTGGACGGCAAAGACACATCTGCCATGCCATTGCGCATATTGCGCCAACAGATGGCCATCGTCCCTCAGCATCCAGTCATCTTCTCCATGAGCATTGCCGACAATATCCGCATGGCGTACCCCGCTGCCAGCGACGATGAATTGTACAGCGCGGTGCGTTCGGCGCGAGTGGATGAATTTGCGGATCGTCTCGCGGAAGGCTTGCACACCCATGTCGGCGAAAAAGGGATAACGCTATCTGGTGGTCAACGGCAGCGCATCGCCATCGCCAGAGCCATGCTCAGAAATCCGCGCATACTCATTCTCGACGAAGCCACCAGCGCCCTGGACGCCGAAAATGAGCGAATAATTCAGGAATCGCTCACTCGGCTCACGACTAACCGCACGACTCTGATCGCCGCCCACCGCCTGTCCACGGTGATGCATGCCTCCCGCATTGCCGTCCTCGACAAAGGCAGGCTGATCGCTCTGGGAAACCATGCGTACCTACTGGGGTCCTGTGCGATATATCGACGATTTGCCCAATTACAGCACCTCACCCACGAGCCTTACGAAGACCACTGTGTTCGATTAGCCGAAGTGCAATGAGTCGAGCTTCCTCTGCTTCCCATATTCGAGCAGCCATCCTTTAAGAGGAAAACCGGAACACATGTCAAAGAAATCACTACTCGCTCTGAGCCTGCTGGCGGCACCCATTTACGGGCAAGGGGCTACCCTGGGACCCATTCATATCCTGTCCGCCCCAGGCACACCATTTCATGCCCAAATCCCAATTCGCCATGCGGGTGCGGAAATGCCAACATTGCATGCGGAAATCGCTCCGGCCGCAGACTTCGCCATGCTCGGGCTGGGCGATCCGGAGCTGCTGCGATCCTGGTCCGTGCAAGTTGCCCGTACCCCGCACCCCTATCTGCAGATACGCGCGCCTGGGCCAATAACCAAGCATCGGGTCTCTTTTTTGATACGCTGCACGTGGTCCGGCGACCAAGTCCTTCAGGAATACACCATCAACCCCGAGGCCAGCCCCGCCACGTTACGCCAGAAGTCCACCGTGCCATCCTCGAAACAAACCATCACATTGAAGCCAACACTGGTTCTGCCCCGTATCCAGCGATCCATCATCGAGCATGACCACCATTTCGCAGCCATAAGCCAGTCATCCGTTATTGGCCCCACAAAAAATCAAAACACCCTGCACTACGGCTGGGCCAATTACAGGGATATGGTCCCTACGCGTGCTGGCGACGTACTTTCTAAAATCGCCACGCTGCTCAACGGAACATCCACACTCAGCATAAACCAGGTCATGGCCGCACTCGTGCGCACCAACCCGCAAGCATTCATCGACGGGAATCCCAACGCGCTACGCACGGGCGCCACGCTACACATCCCAACGCTGCACCAAGTGGAAGTCTTAACACCGGCGGGGGCCGACCTCTGGATGAAGTTGGCGCACTGGACTCACGCGTCAAAGCGTCACGTGACACCAAGCGTTTCGGCGCCAC
>JAAOMR010000272.1 GCA_018853935.1 Acidithiobacillus ferrivorans | reverse complement strand
CCTGCCGCAAACTCACCGGCAGCCAATATTACCAGCCGGAGTCGTTCGGCAGCCTGTGTCGCGACGGCGGCAGTGCTCCGCACAAGGTGAGCGTGATGAGTACGCTGCGCGAGCAGGCTTTGACAGGTACGGAAACGGCCCCCGGAGAGCGCGTGACGGGTACAGAACGTGGGGTCTGCGCCAGTGTGACGGGCACCGAATCTGCCGGACTGGCGCAGTATCAGGCCTGCAACCGGAAGCCCGTTTCCGTAGCGGAAAAAGTCAGTGTGATGCGCACCTGGCACGAGCAGCCGGTATCCGGCACGTCGGTGGAACGCAGCCCCAAGGTCACCGGCGATGAATATGGCGGCTGCCAGCCGGTCACGGGCACGGAATATGCCGGTCCCGATCAGTACGCGGCATTTTGCGCAGCGGACCATCAGGCCAGGGCACGGGCCCTGATGGCGAGCCGAAGTGGCGTCGCCGCTGCGATGATGACCGGTATCCGGCTGGGTCCGGATAGCAAGATGACTGGTTCCGCCCGTGGTGAAGGACTGGTTTTAAGTGGAACGCCCTATGGCGGCGAGGATCAGCGGGCATTGCCGAATGGCGATGGGACGCGGATGCATCCACTCACCCGTGCTCCGGCCGATGCGCCGCATATGGCAGTCGCTGCCCCGGAGGTGGCAGCGGTCCGCGGAAATTTTAGCGTCACGACCCCGGCGCGCAGCGCGCAGGGGGGGGCACTCAGTCGCGTTACCGGTACCGCCTATGGTGCGGTGGGGCGCATTACCGGTCCGGTGAATCTCGCGGCGGGTCTGGTCTCCGGTACCCCCGAG
>JAAOMR010000271.1 GCA_018853935.1 Acidithiobacillus ferrivorans | reverse complement strand
GCAAGCTGGTGACCGACACGGCCTCTGTCCACGACAGCCGGCACTTTGAAGTTGTACTGGATGACTGGAATACCAGTGCGGAAGTGTATGCGGATAGAGGCTACCCCAGTCAGGAGCGGGAAGAGCAACTCAAGGCCCAAGGCTACCGGAGTCGTATCCAACGGAAAGGCAGCCGCAACCACCCACTGTCCGAATGCCAACAGCGGCGCAACCATAAAATCGCCAAAGTGCGGGCGCGCGTAGAACATGTATTCGGCGCCATGGAGCAGATGGGCGGCAAGTGTATCCGGACCATAGGCCAGGCGCGGGCCGACTTTGCGCTGACCATGATGGCGGTTACCTACAACATCAAGCGACTGGTGTTTCTCGAAGTAGGTCCTATGAGGGCGGTGGCTTGCCCGTAATGCGGCAAATTATGGAAAAACAGCCGTAAAGAACAGCATTCGGCATCAAAACAGCAGGAAAATAACCTGAATTCTGATTTTTCAGATTATTCTTCGTTCTGAGCGCCGGTTTTTAGAGGTGGCC
>JAAOMR010000270.1 GCA_018853935.1 Acidithiobacillus ferrivorans | reverse complement strand
TACGAAGAACGATCACAGGCCAATATGAAAACTGCCAATCCGCCACCTGCCGACGACCCGCCGTTCTGAGAAGCTAACCAACCCAGAGTCATGCCGCCCGCTCACAAAATCGGGCTGCGTGGCTATTTTTATGCCGCCGTCTGCCCCTCATATATGTTGACCAGAGAACCATCAATTTGGCTGACCACACTCACCTTGGCCGCTTGTGTCGTACGTGGACCCACTTCATCGCCACCTTTAAGCAAGCCTTTCTCGGCGCGTTCCTTGCGGGACATGCGGACGATCCGGGGACCGCTATCGGTATCCAGCGTCACATAGGGGCCATTGTCACGCTGGAATCCGTGGATAATCTCCAGTTCGCGCATTGCCTTGTCGATGACGTGGTAATCCCGGCGCGGCGGCCCCATGACAATACCTTTTTCGGGGTGCACCCGGTTGACGGCGATATGCACATGATCATTATCCGTATCGTGGTGGATGGCCCAGACCGCCTGACATTCCTCCATGCCCAGAGCCTTCAAGGTGTACTGGACGCATTCCTTTACCTGCTTCGGCGTGGGCTTATCGCCTTCCTGCCAGGACAGAATCAGGTGGTAAACCGGATCGCCTTTGAACTTGCCTTTTTTGAGGGCCTTTTCGGCCACGGCGTCCATAAGTTCGATGGCCTGATCCATATCCTTCACGTCGGCGTCCATGTTCAGAACGCCCATCTCACCTCTGTCCACCTCGCGCCCCTTGCCGTCAGCCTCGCGGGCGATGTAGTTCACCAGATCGCCGAACTGGCTTTTTTTGCCGGCAGACTTGGCACTACTGCGGGATTTACCGACCTTGCTCAGCATCAGTCGTCCTCCCATGGCTCAAGAAGATCGGCAAGGCGATAGGCGGTGCCCAGGATGAATTTGTATAAAGTCTCAAGTTCTTGACGGGGCGCCAAGGAATAATCGCCGTCATCACAAGCCCGCTTGAGACGTATCCCGATCTTCCGCAATTCCAGCAGAATATCCGCCGCGTCATTCAGCGGATCCACCTGCGACAGAATCAGGTGACGGATGATCTTGGCCCGCGACAATTCCGTCTCCGCGCAAATGCGATCCAGCGCAGCAAACTCATGTGCACTCATGCGCAAGGCAAAAGGGGTGGTGGTCTCTACGATGGGGTTGCACCCTGCATTGGGGCTGCACCCTGCACTGGTCTCCGTCATGACAAGCTCCTTCACAGGCATGGGTCTTGTCCTGTATAGGGGTGACGGGAACCTGATGACGTTTTTTTAACACGGGGTGGAGTGGACGATGGATACGGCAGGGGCATCTTTACAGGCTATTGGCCTGCTTGCGATACT
>JAAOMR010000027.1 GCA_018853935.1 Acidithiobacillus ferrivorans | reverse complement strand
GTCCAGTCGAGCATGGGGGCAACCGATAATATCTTATCACTTGATTTTACTGTATTTTTATTGTCATTCATGGAGTTGCCTCATTGTTCGACTGTCTGAATTATGCCGCATTTAGCCGCAAAAACTTGTATTTTACTGTATCCGGTGTTACAAGAGTGCAACATGAAGCCATTTTCCCGATCATGTTGCACCGGAGCACCGAGTTGGCCACTATTGTCTCACGAAAACAGAAGGATGGTACCCTTCGCCATACCGCAACGATTCGCCTTAAGCGCAATGGGGAAGTCTTCCATTGTGAGAGCCGGACGTTCCACAAGAAAGCGGCCGCCAAAGCCTGGGCATTAGAACGCGAACAGGCCCTGCGTGAAAACCCCGAAGAGGCTATGCGTCCCTCATCGACGTTGCCTATCGGCAAGATGATTGATCGCTACATTGAAGAAAAGCAAACTGTTGAACCGCTAGGACGTAGCAAGTTGCAGCACCTACTCCTATTGCGGAGACTGCCCATCGCAGACTGTATAGCATCTGAACTCGACGCACCGCGCCTTATCTCCCACATTCGCAGTCGCCGCGTGTCCGGAACAGGGCCATCCACCGCGCTCAACGATCTGATCTGGTTGCGGGTAATCTATCGCTATGCACGCGCGGCATGGGGCATACCGCTGTCCATGGAAGCCATCGGTGATGCGACAGAACTTTGCCGGGTCGAGCGCCTAGTAGCGAGATCACGAAAGAGAAAGCGACGGCTCAAACGGGAAGAGATAGAGAGAATCTGCGAGCGATTTTTATCACTGGGCTACCGGAAATCCTCGCCACCCATGTATCTCATTTTCTGGTTTGCCATCTATTCATGCCGCCGGCAATCGGAAATCATGTCCATGCGACTTTCGGACTACGATCAGGACCGTGGAATCTGGCTTGTGCGCAACATCAAAAACCCTGGCGGATCGCAGGGGAACCATCAATGGATGCACGTTACGGATGCCCTTCTGCCCGTCATTAACGCAACGATAGAGGACGTTGATCTGGTGGCACGCCGAAAAACGATGCAGGATGACCGCTTGTTTCCGTTTGATCCAAAAACCATCGGGTCTTACTGGACGCGGCACATGCAAATCCTGGGAATCGAAGATCTGCATTTTCATGATTTGCGGCACGAGGGTTGTTCACGGTTGGCGGAAGATGGGCTGAGCATCCCTGATATTCAGCGTATCAGCCTGCATGAGTCATGGAGTAGCCTGCAAATCTATGTAAACAGGGATGCCCGTGGTCAATCGCTTACACGCGCCGAGTTTGAGCCTTCAGTTGCTAAAAAAGACGTGAAGCCAAAAGCTTGGTGATAGGCCACTATGCTCAGCGTTATCCAATTCCAACCGCTACACTCGTCATCATCCACACACCGACTCCCATGGCAACAAAGGAGGCAATGATCATGGCCCACTTCTTACCCTTACTTTTCCGATCATCAGCACTCATACCTAACCCCCGAAGCAGCGGGAATATACCAGTAGCAACCAATGCAGCGCCGGCCACGGGCGCCAAGGGTGCATCAATGACGCCCTGCAGGATGCCATGCATCATCCAGGGCGGAACCCGGCGACTGCCAGCCGCAAACCCCACAGAAAAAATGAGGCTTGAAAGGAAAAGCACCCCCGTGCCGTACCACGTAAGATGCGCCAAAAACAAGGACACTGACCGTGTCTCCAGCGCGGAGCTTACCGACTTCATGAGCAATTCTGATTGCTGCCCGATAGCTGATTGGATCTCCACAAGAGCCTGCGCTTTAGCCGCATCGGTGGCCTGGATCGCCGCTTCCGCAATGTTCTCTGGTATCGTCTCAAAGAGCTTCAGGTGGATGTCCAGAACCGCAATAACACCCCAGAGAGCGTCATCATCCCGCAGACCCATGGTTGCCTTGAGTTGGTGGAACTGAGCGGCCCTTTCCGGAGGTTGCGATTCTATCACCTGCTCGAACAGAGTTTTTAATCGCGCCTGCCTTTCGCTCCTTGCCGCAACGGGTGCCGTTTCACGGGTAGCTTCGGGCTGTACTGGTGCCGATGTCGCCGCGGGGGGCGGTGTTTTTTGCTGGTGTGTAGATCCATCTGGCGCATCTTCCAATCTGCCCTCTTCCTCCTGAACCGGCCCACTCTGTGCCGAATCATCGTCGCCAGCAAATGCATCGGGGTCCACTTCGTCCGACGCAGGATGATTGGAGGCCGGCACGGCCCCATTTAAAAAATCATCCGGATCAAAACTCTCTTCAGGCATGGATCACCTCCTCAAAGCACCGGTTCGCCTCACGCCGCCAACGCATCAACTCCACCTTGTCGCCTATGGAGAGCATTTCCGGCTCCAGAGCATGCTCAACGGTCCAACGCTGCACATTGAGCTTTTCATACACCCGATCAGCGAGATCCGGGAAATCTAGTACCGTGCCGCCTGTTTTGATGGCCGCTTCGAGCGTTTTTGATGTGTTGAGCAACTCAAATTTTTGTGCCGACCCGAAATACATATTTCGCACCGCGTGCACAGGAACGACGCCCGCTGACATTTCGAGAAAATCTGCAAGCATAGTTACTGAGTCTTTTGTTCGGTTGGTAACCCAGAAAGCCGTGCACTCACGACCGAGCGCCACGAGGGAATCAAAAAAGAGATCCCGTCCGTACTTTTCCAGCCCCGTATTGGCACGGGCGGCAGAATTAATGAGAAACGGTCTATCGGCGTTCGCCTCGATGTGCGCAATCATTCGGAGCCAGCCATCCCGATCGTCCAGATCGGCGAAAAAAGCGAATTTATTGTACATTGACCCGACATCCGGGTTTGCCGTATCCGTTTCAACAATAACAGGATTTAATCCGCGGGAAATCAAAAGGTCCGCAACGGCGATGCTGACCACAGATTTACCGACGCCGCCCTTGCTGCCACCCACATAAAGCACATTATTCACAGCATTCTCCTTTTTAAATTGGTAAGTTAAAGCTCATCAAGCGGTCTTTCGCGATAGCCAGGCGGAAGCCCATTATTGTCCGCTGATCCCCCATTGTTTCTGGCAGACACCTCTCTGGCTTGCCTGGCTTCTTCCAGTTTTTCGGCGGGGGTTCGATCGTCCTGCGACCCATGCCTCATCGATGCATGATTTTGCCTGGAGCCAGAGTTTGCCGAAGTGCTTCTTGTCGTCGGTGTTTTTTTGGGTGGGCGAGGAAACTCATTTTTTGTTATATCGCTAATAATCTTGGCAAAATATGAAATGGCCACACCTCTGGAGTCGAATCTGGCGAACGCCGTCACATAGGCCATGGCGATATCCAGAATGGTTTGTCCGTCCTTGCGCATTTGCACCAGATCGTCCCTGCACGCCTCCAGCTGTTTTCGGATGGTGTTTCGTCGGGCTTCTGGGCTGATGTCTCTGATCGCTTCATGGGCAGCCTCCTTCAGTTCCTCCGGAGAGGGAATGACTGGTTTTTTCTCACGCTGCTTTAGCCGGGTTGCTGAAGTCCCACTTGTACTGATTCTTGTCTGTTCTTCGCTCAACGCATCTATCCTCACAGATGTGCACCCAAAGGTGCTTTCACTCTATAGAGAATGGTCTTGCGCTTTGTGCAGACAGGTATCCGCACCAAAGAACAATGATTTATGCCGAGACAGGTGTAGACAATGGCTCCGACACCTATACCCCGACGACTGGGGACAAACCATCGGATAAAGGTTATACCTTTGTCCGGATATTTCTTCATACCTTTGTCAGGATATTTGCTATACCTTTATACTGATAACTATACGGATTCATGTGGGATTATAGGTGTAGACATGCTCCGCACAGACATCGACACCGTGTGCAAACCCCTCTCCCCACGATTGGGATGACCAATATCGCCACTCGCTACCCACAAAGCTCCCCACCCAATCCGCACAACCATCCCTACTCTATGCGAACAAATGTTCCGACAGACTATCGACAACCATCCTCACCATAACCACACTCATATCAGAACCATATACACACAACACTACCGATAATATTCATATACTTATATGCATGACATGCCCACAAATATCTGTACACTATCCACCCACAAGTCCCGACTCTATCCCGATCTTGCTCCCCACTTCATCATCACAAAACTCCACACCAGCTACTCACAACCATCACGACGCTATCCACACATACATTCAAACTGTGTTCCCACAATTAACCGCACATAACTACCTACAAATGCCCAACTGTATTCTGAATGCAAGATAAACGCCCCGCATGGAATTTTTTTAGTATGTTGTTTTTATTGGATGCGGCGCGGGTAGCCCCAACTGGCGTGCACAAACACTGCTGACCGCAATAACCGACACTCCACAGCGCCAGTCACCGCCGTGCAGGTCATTTTGAAATGGAATTTCTTTTTCTATAGATGGTACAGATCACTGAAAAAAGGATTTTGCCATGTCATCCAAAGACCATAACCCGCCTATTTTTTCACAGGAAGCTTCTGACCAACTGACGGAAGAGGCGCGAGAGATGATTAAGCGGGGGCCCCGTAAGCGGAAAACGATTCGCTCCACCCTGGAAAGTTACCGATCAGTCATCGCCGGGCTGCGCGAGCAGGGCTATACGGTTCCGGAAATCGCCTGCTTGTTTGAGAAGCACTTTCTGCGTCAAGGGATAGAGTTGAATTCTCTGGCCTATCTTGCCAAGGTGATCAGTCAAATGAACGAGAAACCCCGTTACAAGGAGCAGCCTGCACCCGCTGCTGAACCTCAAGACAATCTCGATGGTTTGGTTGCGGTTTCGTCTGGTGTGATTGGTGGGCTGGTAGTTCAGACCGTCAACGCCCGTGAGTTGCACACATTCCTCGAAGTGGGGAAGGACTTCTCCACTTGGATTACCGACCGCATCAAACAGTTTAGGTTCGTGGAGAATCAGGACTTTATTATTGATTCCCCGAAATCGGGGAATCAAACTGGACGCGGCGGTGATCGCAAAACCAAGGAATACGCTTTCACCCTGGACATGGCCAAGGAGCTCTCCATGGTCGAGCGCACCCCGAAGGGCAAGGAAGCCCGCCAATATTTCATCGAGTGTGAGCGACGACTTTACGCAGGAGAGGCAGCACCGACGCGTTCGGGTGGAGCGATGGAAGACGCAGATTTACTTTCTGCCGCAGAGTCTCCCAGCAAGACATCTGTCCTGGATCACTTTCTGCCTGTGCCCTTTCACGACTTTTTGTCCGGCATTGAGGATTGCGCAAAGCTCGTGGAAATCACGCATCCGAATGCGTCAGCTGAGGACAAGGTGCGCGAAGCGGTTCACATGGCGGCGGGGATAATGCGGATTGATCTTGCGGCGTTGCGGCGGATTATCGGTGATCGTGGCTTCCTGGCTTTGCTTCTGGGGCGCTGAGCATAACCGGCTCTCACTCAAGATCTCAGCATTGGACTCCGGGGGGCCGCCTCGCTACAGACCAAAAACACCCCGCATGGATATCCCCCATCAACACTCCTCTATAGAGATAAAGGCTCAAGTAAAAGGAGAGAAATAAAATGGACTTACTCGATGACATTGAAGGATGGGCTGCTGGGGAACTGGGTTACCATCGGAATGATGACCAGGCACGCAATCTGCGTCACCTGATGGCTCGTATTGATGACCTAAAAGATAAAGGCCTCATACCAGACCACTTCCCTCCGGGTTCCATCAAGCGGCAACTGGCTGAATACCAGGTGCGGTCCATCGAACGGCAGGCGGCTATGCTGGGTTACCTGCCGACCGCGCAAGAGTTGGTCATGGAAGCCGCGAAGGAGGTGGTCCGAGAGCATGTGAAAGGACAAGGCGTATCGGATGCCCTGGAGAAGGATACGGGTCTCGCTCAAGCACCTGACGCATCCGCTGATAGCACTTCCGACACCAGCAAGGGAGGCAAAAAAAAGCGGGGTAGCCTGGGACTTGGACAGGAACCCGGCTTTGCATTCACTCCCGGGAGCCCCTTCTGATGGCAAAGCGCAAAACATCAGGCCCCGAATCCCAGAACATTGCCACCCCAGACATAGTGAACGCCGCGCATTTCGCCGGCGCCGAAGTCGTCATGGGTGCGGCCTTTGGGTTCGGTATAGGCAACCTGGTTGGCTCCACCGTTGCCGTCAACTTGGTATCCGGCCCGGTCGGCACCACTCCGGCGGACACATGGACATACGGAAAACCACTGTTCATGATGGGGCAGTACGGGATTTACACCATATTCTCCACCATGGCTGCCTGGCTGAAATTTGGGCAGTATCCCATTGTTAAAGAAACAGCCATCGTGTCCCTGGCGGTGACCGCAGCCATTGGCATCCCCTTTCTGATCGTGGGAATAGTTAAGAAAAAGCGCGCATTGAACAAGCTCAAAACCAGCGATCTGCATGGCAGCGCCCACTGGGCGGAGCGCAAAGAAATCGAACAGGCAGGACTCATGTCGGCAAAAGGCAAAATCGATCCGCATACCTGCTATGTAGGTGGATGGCGCGACCCGAAAACCGGCAACATGTATTACCTCACACACTCCGGGCCCGAACATATTTTGGCGCTTGCTCCTACCCGATCCGGCAAGGGTGTCGGACTGGTCATCCCCACCCTTTGCGCATGGATGGGCTCGACTCTCGTTCACGACATTAAGGGTGAGAATTATGCGCTGACTGCGGGGTATCGCGCATCACTGGGTCAACGTATCCTCCGTTTCTCTCCCATTGAGCGCGGTACCAGTTGTCATTTTAATCCGCTCAATGAAATCCGTATCCGCACCGATCATGAAAGTGCCGATGCCCAGAACATCGCCACCATGATCGTGGATCCGGACGGCAAAGGACTCAATGACCATTGGACAAAAACCGGTTTTGCTCTCCTTACCGGCATCATTCTGCATGTACTTTACGCCAAGGAATACCCGGAAAAGTCGCTCAGAACAGTGGCCAGTATTCTGTCGAATCCGGAAATCGACAACGTTGACGAAATCTTTCAGGATATGAAGACCTATACCCATGACCCCGATGGCACCATGGGCTGGGTAGACAATCAGGGGCGGGCCACGAAAACTCATCCCGGCGTGGCCGCCAGTGCGCAAGAAATGATCAACAAGGCGGAAAACGAGAAGTCCGGCGTCATCTCCACCGCCATGTCGTTTCTCTCGCTCTACCGCGATCCCATTGTGGCCCTGAACACCTCCAAATCGGACTTCACCATCAAAAGCCTGATGGGGGATGCCAAAGGCGAAAAAGTCGCACCAACATCACTTTATCTGATTGTTCCGCCCTCCGATAAAGACCGCCTGAAACCCCTGATCCGTCTGGTCATCAACCAGGTGGTGCGGCGCCTGACGGAAGACATGGAATTCAAGGATGGGCGCAGTGTGGCTGGCTATCAGCATCGCCTGCTACTCATGATTGATGAATTCCCCTCCTTGGGTAAACTGGATATTTTCGCGGAATCATTGGCTTTCATCGCGGGCTACGGTATGAAGGCGTACCTGATCACTCAGGACGTATCTCAGCTGTATGCCGCCTACGGCAAGGACGAGAGCATCGTGTCGAATTGCCATGTGCGCATCGCGTATGCGCCGAATAAGGTGGAAACGGCCGAGTGGCTCTCAAAAATGCTAGGGCAAACGACCATCACCATGGGCACTTACTCCACCAGCATCACCGGCGGGGCCATGCCTTACCAAACCGGTGGCGGAGGTGGTATTACCTATCAGGCACGAGCTCTGTTAACAGTGGATGAAGTAATGCGTCTGCAGGGTCCGCTTAAAAACAGCAAAGGTGAAATCGTCAAGGCTGGTGCGATGATTACCACCATGGCGGGCTTCGCGCCGATCTATGGTGAGCAGATCCTTTATTTCCTGGACCCGGTATTTTCTGCTCGAGCGAAAATACCGGCGCCAAACGCGATTGTTTACGGCATCAACGGCGAAATCATCAAAAGGGCTGATGAGGCCAAGGTTACGGACCTCAAGACGGCAGCCGCCAGGGTGGGTGGATCAGTGTCCAGCACCTCCCCGGCCGCACGTCAGGGTGCAGAGGGGAAACCGCCGATATCGAACGGGGGCACATCTGCTACTGTGCTAGGCACGAATAAAAGAGCACCTAATGTGCAGACCGCAGAAGTTTCAACAGACGCCAAACTGGCTGCTGTGGATGCCTACCAGGCGGAGAATGGTGGCGGACCAAAGACGAAGCAGGCAGAATACCGGAAGCAAGACAAGAACCAGATTGGGGATATCGTGTAGCAGTTAAAAGTATCCTTTCATAAAAACGCACAATGATACACTTGTTGTATTGACAATCAATTAATTGTGCATCAACCTACGAATTAAGTATCTTTTCATGATGACCGCATGAACACGCAAACACCCCACCTCATCCGCTTGCTGCGTAATGGATCGCAAACCGGGCAGCGCCTTTGCGAGCGCATGGATGTTTCGCGCGCAACGTTATCCCGACTGATGGAGGATTGCCAGAGTGAACACCCCGGATTCCTCTGTCAGATCGGTGCAGCACGGTCAACGCGCTACGCGTGGGCAAAACCCGATGAAAACCATCCTGACCAGCCATGGAATATCCCGGTGTACCATGTGGACCGGCATGGCGTGCTGCAGTCTGATGGCACATTAACCGTTCTGGAAGCAGACGAGTATTTGTTTACGCCAAGTAATGCCCTACGGAGCAGGGATACCAACCGGTATCCGGGCGGGTGGATGCGGCCCCATTACGAAGGTATCCCGTGGTTCTTGCAGGACATCCGACCGCAAGGCTACCTTGGCCGGGCGCTGGCACAGCAACTATTCAGGCAACCGGAAGTTATCAGTACCCCTCTCCCTGAGCACATCCACCAATGGAATGATGATCAGGTGCTATGGGTAATCACCCAAATGGGTAACGATTTGCCCGGTCATTTCTTGATTGGTGCCGCATCCGCAGAGCGTTTTATCACGCAATCCCATGCAACAGATGCCATACATGCAGAAGATCGTGCAAACGCTTATGCTCAGAACGTTCGCAACCTGATGGGGGGCCGATGGATTCCGCATTCCAGCGCGGGGGGTGAACAGCCAAAATTTGTGGCACATGTAACCGATAGGCATGCGCAATCGCGGCATGTCATCGTCAAATTCTCACCGCCAGCGCAAGATGCGAGTCCGGTAGCGCAAAGATGGTGCGACCTGCTCATCGCGGAACATCACGCGCTTTCTGTACTGGCGGAGCATGATATGCCCGCCGCCCATACGGAATTATTGCAAGGTTCGGATGGGCGTTGGTTCCTGGAAAGCACCCGCTTTGATCGAGAAGGCGCACATGGACGGGTGCCCGTGTTTTCTTTGCGGTCTGTGTTATTGGAAGCCACTGGTGATCTGCCGGGTTGGGTGCCGGCCGCTGCAATATTGCATCGGGATAGGCTGATCCATATGGATACCATGGCACGAATCCACCTTTTGGACGCTTATGGCCATTTCATCGGAAATACCGATCGCCATCCAGGGAACCTTTCCTTTACGCAGCCCGACATAAGTGATTCGGCGCATTTCAGTCTGGCTCCCGCATACGACATGCTACCCATGCAGTACGCGCCCGAAGCGCAAGGATCCATGCTGCCGGATTTCAGGCCTATCACGCCCTATCCTGTCCAGCACGAAATGGTGCCTATCGCACAGGATTTAGCCGCCATGTTCTGGTCAGGCGTGGCTCGGGACCCGCGCATATCGAAAAATTTCAGAGAGATGGCGATAACACATGCGGAAGACTTGATGGCGATCCGACAGAAAGAGGTGCTTCCCCAACTACCTGAACACGAAGCAAGCAGCGCGCTTTCTGGTAGTGGATTGATTCCCGATGCCACCACTCGTGACGGGCCAGCCACCGAACAAAGGATAATCCCAAAATGCAAACAATAGCCCCGATCATAATGCTCAGCATGGCCAGGCCGCCAAAATGTCTGGTCCGAACCGGAAACCAAATCCAAAAACAGGCTATAAGCGCGTCGCATAACACCAGCGACACCATAACACCGCCTAGCAGCAGTTCCAGGCCGGATCGGATCACATTCAGCCAATGCGGGGTAAATTCACCAATATATTTGAGCCGATACCAGGTGGCGGAGTCGTCACGCGCCTGCATGAGCCGCTGCCACAATGTCCGTTCCCGCAACGAGGCGTCTTTGGGCATTTCCCATTTTGTACTGGCGCATTGCGGAAACAGCCAGACGATGGCGTCCTTGATTTTGTCGATGGCGCCGCTCGAAGAATGACGATTTTTTCTATCCATCCTGGACATCCATCGCCAAAACCCGTCCTCCTCTTGTAGCTGATACACCACCCAAAGCCCTGCAAACAAAGCAAAGGCCCCGGCCGCACCTTTGGTGAACAGACCCAACAGGACGACTGCGGCGATTGCCAAAAACAATGCTGCCCCTAAAAACAGTTCCCACATGGGTATTCTCCAGCTTTCCACAGACACTTTCTATAGAAAGCCAGCCCACAAAAACCACCCCGCATGGAAAAAGACACAAAGTGAAAATCTATAGCCTGTAGATACCACAACACCACAGGCAGGGGTTTCCCATGTTTCATCTAAGTGCGAGTCGCAAAGCCATCGTCGGAATTCTTTGCGCGGGCGCCGCGCAGGCCGCGTCCCTACCCGCCGTAGCAGGCGATACGCCCTCCTCCGGTTCCAGCATTTCCCAATTGACCCAGCAACTGCAGCAGGATGCCCGAGTCTACATCGGGCTGGCTCAGGCCTGGGTACAGTTACAGAACGAGGCGCAGGCCTACGGATCTCTGCAAAACTACGGAAACCCAGTTTGGGCAGGCCCGGGTCCCTGGGCCTTTGACCCCCGAACCGGTACTTACGTCATTTGCCACAATCCTCGTTGGGACACCGTCACATCCAAACTCGACATGGGCGCTCTGAACATCGCGGGCGACATTGAGGGATCTGCCTATGCCATCGAGTCTCTGTCAGCCGACTGGGCCATAACGGCCGCCAACCTGCAGGCTGCTGAGGCGCAAGCCGGGCTGTCCGTCAATATTCAATCGATCATGCAGGAAGCCAATATGGCGCAACAAGCGCTGGAACCCATGATGAATACCTTGGGCAACCAGGTAGCGGCTGCGATGAGCCCTGGCAGCAGCCTGTCAGCCATGCCATTTAATAGTTGGCAAGTGGGATTAGGACCCGTACCCGACATATCCACATTTCAGTTCGTTCCGGGTTCCGGGAAAAACTTTTCGACCGGTTTTTCACGGTTTTTTAATGGCGGCGGCTTCGATGGTGCCATTCCGCAATATCTAACTTGCCCCATGGGCACAGCGACAGGCGGTGAGCCCATAGCCGGCCCACAAGCGGCGATTTCTGGTGTGCAGTTGATGCTCTCTGAAAACACTGCCATGGCACAGGTCATCAACATCTCCACCACCAGCGCCTATTACACGATACCGGGCAGTCGAATCACGCCAACAGGGAGCTATTACCAGGAACGGGAGTCCTTTACGGCAACGCTGGGCCACGATACCGCGGCAATCTCAAGCTATATGGCCCCAACGGATTCCAGCATCACGTCACTCGCTCAACACATTCAACAAATCACACCGGAATTAATCGACACTCAGCCATAAGGAGCATTTTCATGCACAACCACAAATCACCGCTCATCGCTGGCATTGCCCTGGCAATATTGTTCTTGTCTCCATCAGCCTTCGCAGTTTCTGAATTCGCCGGTGCAACTTTTCCCCAGCAAATAGTTCAGGAAATGACTGCCATAGAATCCCAAACCACCCAGGCGCAGACACTCGTAAGCAATCTCCAACGTTATGAAAACATGGCCCAGAACATGGTGACCTTGCCCCAGTCCATGATGAACCAGATCATGCAGCCGATCGACCAACTCTATGGGCTTGTGGGGCAGGCGCAAGGGCTGAGCACCAATGCCGAGAATATCGCTAATCAGTTCCAGAACATGAACGCCTATTTCAATCCTCAAGTCACCGCCCAGTACACACAGAATTATCAGAGCATCAGCAATGGTTTGAGTAACGCCATCAACACGGCATTGCAATCGGCCAATCTGAACCCCAACAGCTTTACGCAGCAGGCTCAAGCGCAAAAGGCGATCTCTACGGCGCTCGCCAATCCCAATAGTCGCAACGCCCTACTGCAGGGTGCCGTCGCGGCGGGACAGGCCACTGTGTCAAGCCTGACACAGTTACAGCAGGCAGTGGATGCTGAAAATACTGCGGAGATGGCTTGGAAGAAGGCGCAATTGGAAGGCATGAATGCAAATGCAAACGCTATTTCCAGTTTTTTAGGTAACACCATGCCGTCCGCGCAAGAAACAATTCCGCCGCTTAGTGGAAATGCCATTAACCGGCTCAGTCCGAGCGGTTTGAACTAATGGAGTCATCGAAAATGTTTACCAGGAAAAAAACAGGTGCCAGCTTCCCCCCTCCTATTTTTGGACCAGGAATCCTCAAGAATTGGCAAACCTCATGGAATGTCATGGCACTGAAGTTACAAAGACGTTTAGGGCTAGACTGGAATACGCAGGTCTTTTCCGCAATGCTTTCAATATCAGCCATGGTTCTGGCTGTTGTTACGAGTTGGTCACTCCACCACACAAGTGGAATTACATTTGATTTTTTCCTGATTTTCAGCGCTCCCGTATTATTTTTCTCCACCTGGACTGGCCTTGCCTGGTTGCTCGGCTAACACATTAGCAAATCGGGGACAAAACATGCATATAAAAAACGTATCAACCTCTAAAATGGTAACATTAGCGATCATATTAGCGGTCGCACTTTTTCTCTTGCCAAACATTTCGCACGCAGCAACAGCTTATTTTAACTCACCACAATCAACCATAGAAAGTTCATTCAATGGAATTGTCGGCGGCGTCTATAACGCTGCTAAAGAACTTTTTATGGGTCTTGCCTTCATAGAAGTTACTTGGTTTTTTATTATCGTCACCATTAACCGAAGGGAAATGGACTTCATTGTTGTGGAGGCGCTCAAAAAAGTCATGAGTCTTGGTCTTTTTTATGCATTTCTTAGTGTCACGGCAAATGGTCTCAGTGATGGAAACTGGTTTTATTATTTTGCCAACCATATGGGAACCCTTGGAGCGAGTCTTGGAGGCGCCACGGCGAAATCGCCCACGAGCCTCATTGATCAGGGCCTTACAAATTTTGGCAATTTACTCAATGCACCATTTCAAGGGCTGGCTGCATCCACACAAGTGCAAGGATATGGCGTTATCGGTAATTGGATTGGTTCCGCATTCAAAAGCATGAACGTTGTTGCTGTATTGATGGCCATATGGTTGTCACTTGAAATATTACCTCCAGATATCGTCATGCTACTGGCTTATGTTTTGTTGGCATTACGAGTATTCATGATTAATATTGAGATGTATTTTGTGTTGTCGGTAGGCATTTTATTGCTGGGCGCTGGCGGGTCTCGCTGGACGACACAATATGCACGTAATTACATTAACTATACGGTGTCGGTAGGCATTCGGCTTTTTACCATCTATGTGGTAGCTGGTATTTGTGACAATCTCATGATGAAACAAGCAATAACGCTGGCGAGCATTGCCAAGGAATTAGCAAATGGTAGTCAAGTCAGCAATCTCATTCCCCAAGTCTGGGGTATGGGTGTCACCTTTTTCTCTATCGCTTTGCTCATCCTCATGGTACCCAAGTTCGCAGCAAACCTCGCATCTGGGCAAAGCACAGCGGGCGTAGGAGATGTCCTCGCTCCGGCTGCAGCTGTTGCGGCCGCTGCAGTAGGTGCTGGAGCGCTTGCAGCGGGAGGCGCTGCTGGACTCATGGGCGCAGGAAAAGCATTAGGAAACGCCACAGGTGGTTCAGTGGGCGGTGGAAGCGGTGTCATGAGCGTCGCCGATGCAGCCAAAATGGGAGATGGCGCAGGATCTGGGGGTTTTGGTGGTAGTGTGAGCGGGGGGTCAGGTCCCGCAGGGGGCACACCTCCAGGTAGTGGTTCCGGTAACGGTACAGGCACCGCACCAGGCATTGCTCCTGCAAGTCTTTCCCCTGAAGCGATCAAGAGCCAGCTACAGAATTTTACGCCGAACCCAATAGGGCAAAACAAACAGGGCGCTGGCGCACCCACTAAGCCTGCGGCATCACCTTCCAGCCCGGGTAACGCGCCCGCAGCATCCGGTGGGGATGCGGCACAGTCTGAACAAATCCCTGCAGAGACCTTAGCCGCCAACGGCGATGCCGGTTCTACTGATACCGCACCGAATGGCGACAGTATGTCTATGTCAAAGGGGCCGGATGGCAAGCCACAGGTGTCGGCAACCACCACCCGTCCTGACGGGGCACTCACCCATACCACAGCAGGTGGCAGTCAGACGGGCTCTAAACAGGTATCCGGCCCCACGTCTACGGGTGCAGTAGAGACGCCCACAGCGCCCTCTGGCGGCGGTGGGACAACCCAGACACCCCAGCAGCCGCCAGACCTCAATAAGACGTTGGAGCGACTCAATCAGACGATGGAGAATATGGGGAAAGCGAAAACCAAGACACTGGGGCAAAATGTTAGAGACATGCACAGCGCACATACTACGATAAAACGAGCTGTCGAGGACCTGGATGGAAATCAGGCCGTGAATGGATCCGGATCATCTGGTGGTCACTTGGGCAGCGAATAACCCTCTTGCAATTCGTTTTTGTTTGCGGTATTGACGTAGCCATGCTGAACGAACAGAGAGAGGAAACAGGTCATGGCTTACCAGAGTCGCAATGTGTATATAAACAGAGAGACTGGCCAATATAGCAATATAGGTGGCGCTGGTTATAACTACAGCCACACAGAGCAATACGATTCAGAGGTAGAGGGCGCAGCATTTTATTACATGATCGTCGCCTTCCTTGTCTTTGCTACGGGAGCAGTATCTGTCTACATGTATGGTTCCTGGATTCTTTATCCTCTGGGCGGTGCCGCCTTGGCCGCTGTGATCATCCCGGGCTGGCGTCATCAGTTAATGAAGTTTGGGTTGCTGAAGACCCTGTTTGCTATCTTCGCAGTACTGGCCGTGGTGGGGGCTATGATCCATGGCGGGGCACCTGTGCCCCATGTGATCGCCTATTCAACGCCGCAGCGTTAGCAACCTAATATTCTACTTACACAAAAAGGTGTATCATGTATACGAACAAAAAACCACTCTCCTTGCTGTTAATTTCTGGCATATCCATAGCATTGTCTGGATGTGGCCATGGACACAAAGGTGAGCAAACACAAAGCGCGACAACAAAATATGTGGCACCATCTCAGACACCTTTACCAAAATTATCTGGAAATGCTCTTGACAATCTGAACCCGAAAAACTTGAACAAACCAAAAGATAACTAATCTATTCAACTTACAGGCTGGTCTAGCCACAACACTGTTTAGTTGGTTCGATTTCTGTGAGACTGTAGCTCTGTTACCCATGATGGAGACAGGGCTATGGCGATAGCCCCGGTTATATGGGAACGGCAAGTCCATCAAGATCCTTGCGGTCAGCGGAGATTTCGTCAAAATGGAACCACGACGGGAACCAAAAGGTCGGTCCGGTCTGGGTCAACATCCGCGAGATCCAGGCACTCACCGACGGGCCTTGCAAGGGGTGACCACGGCAAACTGACCCTATGAGCCATTGCCTATCAAAATGAGTGGGATATGCTAAACGACTGGATGGTCCTCACGACAATCAACGCTCCGAGACGTACCGCTCTGACGGGTGATGGTCTGGAGTTTTCTTTGCGGAATCCATCTGTGGATACGGTCGACACTATGGCGTTGCAGGCATTTTTCTATGAATGCGATCTTGGTGCACAACTGGGCTTCTTGCAGGGGAGGAATATCCCCGTAGAAGTTGCACTGTCCGCCCTGGACAGCATCGTGCGGCCAGGGTTTCCAAAAGGGTATCGCTTCCCCCTGGATTCATGGTCAGCGGCATGACCGCGGCCTGGGAGAGTCTCTTTGACAAGGCCATGGCGGCCATAGACGCCCTACCGCAAGGACTGCCGGCGATGAACTGGACGATGGGAGGCGGGACGGTGCTCATGTTTGAGTATCAGCATCGACTGAGCAAAGATGTGGACATTTTCATCACAGATGCGCAATACCTGACCGCCTTGTCCCCCCGCTTAAATGATCGGATCGAAAATCTGACGGCCCAATATCGGGAGGATTCGCAACACATAAAACTTATCTTTCCTGAAGGAGAGGTCGATTTTGTTGCTGCCCCACGTCTGGTAGCCGGATCCATACGGAAATCTACCATCCACGGTCGCGAGGTCACGCTGGACACGCCCGCCGAGATTATGGCGAAAAAATGTTTTTATCGATCAGACGGATTCACCGCCAGAGATGTGTTTGATATGGCCGTGTTTCTGTCGAAAAGCCCGAAGGAGATTCGCACACATCTGGATATCCTCACCGCTCGGGGACAGCGTATTCAGGACCGCCTGGCATTCTATGCTAAAAACCCTGTTGCCTGGGACCGTGAAATTGGCTCAGTGCATCCTTTGCCATGTTATGACCATTATCGACAAAAATCGCTATCACGAGTCACACGCTTTTATGACAACCCAGAAAGGTGGCTAAAAAATCAAGAATTAAAGCGCTGAAGCTTTTGGTATATGAGCGCTCAAATATTCTCTGCCTCAACGCTCGGCACCCCCATCAACCGCGCCCAGGACCATGCGGTATTTGCCTGGATCTCCGGAATCCCCGTACCCTTGGCCCACCATTCATTATTGGTCAGCAGTATCACTTGGGGCTGCTGTACCAGGCCTTCCACCCAAACAGCGGGTAGCAGCTGGTCATAACAGATGCTGGCCCAGGCTTTTACGCCATCAATCTTCCGCACAGGCGTCCACCAGTAGGCCTTATAACCTACATGCTGAGACTGAACATATCCGGTTCCTTTCCGCCATGGGTGCCACATGGAAACAGGCACAGGGAACGCAGACGCAAAGACCATTTTCCCGACCGCTCCAGACGGTAGGATCGAGTTGTCTTTCCCACCATGTAATTCAACGATAGCATCGGCCATAAGACCGACCTTCAGCGGCGCGGACACTCCGACCAACCATATCTGGTTTTTGGATACGGATTGTAGAGCTTCAAACGCTGTGCCTGACCACCACGTCGAAAGGCCTTCCGGGAACAAAACGACTTTAGCGTGTGACGCCCTGCCCATGGCGCGTGCATTGCGTATCCATGCCTCCCGATGCGCCATGTCTTGCATGAGACTATGTACTTCCGGTCCCACATCCAGATTGGCCCCTACCCATCCTTGTGGAGGCTCTGACGTATGGAAAAACCACATCCCGTTTGATATTACGACAATTGGCAGCCACGCCAATGACATCAGGAAACGCATCAATGGAATGGTTCCACAATCGTGCGGGCACCTATAGTCCTCAATAACTAGTGCACATAAAAAAACCACAAACAGAAACGCCAGAAAACCGCCAATCCCCCCACCAGGGAACAACAAGCCCGCACCTGACAAAGGCGACAACCAATCAAACAAGCCCAAGGGCGGGACAGCATCCAGCAACAGTACCGCCACGATCTTCCACGGACGATTCGCAAAACCCCACCCCAGAGAAAGTAGCGCCGATGACCCTATCCAGAGAAAAACCCCTTCCCATAACGCCCCATGGGTACCGAAGAAGATATCTGTACCATGCACGATCCCGAAACTGCCCACGAGATAATAGGATGCTGCCAGGAGATACCGATTAAAAAACCCATTTTGGCCCTGAAAGCTTGCCATCACAATTAAAAACACTAACGACGCCAAGGGTCCCAACCAGTGTATGGGCAAATGCCACGCCCACCCGCAACTGGCTGCGACTGCCAGTCCTAATGCCGGACGGGAATATTTGCAGTGACCACAGTATTCGCTAATCATCGAGCTCACGAATTCTCTCTTCGTTCGAGGGCATGGATAACGCCATCCTTTTTGAATCCCTCAATGGTTTGTTGGTGACATCATGCCGAAGGTTATCCAAATCACGCAAAGCTCTCCGTATATCGTTACGCATGGATTCCAACTGGATCCATTGAGCATCTCTCTTAACGGTTTTCAGCATACACAATAAGACAAGAGGAAGATTTTCAGGCCGATGCAGCATGCCTTCTGTAATCTTCCTGATGCGCCATAGGTGGTAAACATGAAAAACAGACAACACAATCAGTGTCACCACGACTAATAAAACAAATAATATGTAATTCATCAGAATATCCTCCCTATTTGTTCTGCATTTTTTTCTGGAATTGCATTCTTTGTAGCATGACGATAGGCCCGTACCGGCGCATGCCAATGTGGTACCGGTCGTGGCGCCACATGAGGTACGCGAGTTGCAACAACAGGTCGGGCTTCCTGGTTTACAGCTGTCCGTGCCGGAACGGCCCGTGCCAGTTTCATCGCTGGGCTCGTATGCACAACCGTAGAAACGGCGGGTTTCGCCGCGGCCGCGGAGAATGCCGTTGCGGTAATGGGCTTTTCAGCTGGCGCTGTCGCACCACCTGACGGGGTAAGCATCCATGCGGGATGATTTTTGATGCCGCCTGGTGGCATCGACGGCAACATGGGCGAATGCAAAGACAATGCAGGCAGTGACAACGCTCCGGAGGCTTGGAGCGTCACCGTTGAGGGAGTACTTGTAGCTTGCGCTATCGGCGGTTTGGGCATCCCTGTGATATGCGCCGGCGCAATGGATTGTATCCGCCCTGCTGGTTGTGTATGTAACCCTGGAAGATCAAAGCGCCGTTCAACCTCCGTAACATGGACTCTTCCCATCAGTGCGTTGAGTTTGGCGTTGATGACGGGCACAAAGGTATAGACCGCCCATCCCCCTGCGGACAGAAACAAAAGGGTTCCCGAAACAGCCAACACAAGGAAATTCGTGGATCCGCCCTTTTTATCTTTCTGTGCGCCCCGACCGATGCCGAGTCGTTTTCTGGCCGCGTCTGCGGAAGGGCTTTCCGATTCGGGGGCTTCCTGTTTCAGGTTGGCTGATATCGTTGGAGGAACGTCTATATTGCCGCCAGATCGATCGCGCACGGCACGGTGCACTTCATCCGCATTCTGCAATCCACCCATGTACGCAGCAGATAACATCTGTTTCCGTTCGATCGTTGCGCCCTGCACTGCAAATCGTATCAGCATGAGCTGTTTTCTCCTTTTCCAATAATTTCATGCGCTCTATAGAAAAGGGATTGGCACATTAGGCCTCTTGGTGCTCGCCACTATTTTTGCGCTGTAGCTGAAACCTGCAGCCAGTCCCTCCTGGGTTTCCAGTTCTGAACAAACGGGGATTTCCATTGTGGTATATCCATAAACATCTCTCTTCCCTGTGTCAGGGCGACCGGTATCCCCGCCGCGCGCAACACGCGATTGGCGTACACGGAATCACCCCAGAGATGGCCAGAGTTATAGGCTTCAAAGGCATGATATAAAGCCACCTGCCCGCCAAAGCCGTCGCGGACCGCCTTTTGATAACTGGCTTTGAGAATTTCACCGCCCACCCGCAGATTTCTGCAGGCGTCGAAGGCTGTGATGGGGGTCAGCCCGTACGCAGAAAAGTTTTCGGTATCCACCTGGGCGATGCCAACATCTACCTTATTGCCGCGAGCCAAGGCCTGTTGTAGGTAATCCACCGCCTGCTGCGGCGTGTCAGGAATGACTCTCTGACCGGTCGTGTTATTCCACATGGCCAGAGGATTCCCCCCGGATTCCACCTGAACAATTGCGGCCAACGTAGATGGTGCCACCATGGGTGCGCATTGTTGGGTTAGGGCTGTGATCAGCATGGGTTCTCGTACCGAAGCGTGTCTCTCGCTCTATAGAGAACACAGACGAAAAACCGATGATGGAGGGACCGTTGGATGATCTGGACACACGCTGATTCCGTACCCATCCTCTTTCTTTGGGCGCTTTTGGTTTTTTGGAGACGGAAATTGGTGCATGTTGGGCACGCGCTACGGTACTGGTGTACAAAAGCGGCGGGCAACCAACCAGACGACCGAGTTTTGCGATATCTGCGATCCGTGTACGGTTTTCGCGCCCCGCACTGGCTCCGGCTCATGTTTCTCTGGTTAGGCTTGGGAGGCCTGCTTGCAGCGTTCGCCGGGCAGTTCGCCGAGTTATGGTTTTTGCTGCACGCAAAAACATTCATCCCGCCGAACTGGATACAGGAAACAGCATATGTCGGGTTGGGTGCCCCGATTCTGGTCCTTTCTATTACACTCTGGCGAACGCCTTTAAAAGTCCGCAGGATATCCGCTGCAAAAGAAGTGTTCGGCAGCACAGAGGCCGCGCTGACTTTTCATGTTGTGGCAAGCTGTGATTCCGTTTCGCGTTGGGCCTTACCTACACAAAGCGGTCCTATGCTATCCGCAGATTCGCTCCTCCGCGCGGGAACTGCGGGGGTGGCCTTTGCCTTGGCTGTCATGCCATCCGTCGCATCATTCCAGGGTTTTCTGGCAGCAATGCTTATTTTGTTATCATTTGTTTTCATGCCGTTCATTTTTATCGGACTCATGATGGGATTTTCTACCTGGCACAGAACGGAAGGCGACACTCTCCCTTATCTTCTGTGCGTATTTTCCAAAAGCTTGCCTTAGGCATTGGTGAAAGCTGTTGCTGAGGCTCTGGCTTATCGCGATCATTTTGATGCCCCAAGCTGGGCGTATGATCGACGTTATTTCCTGGAGAAACCGTGGTTTTCCAGCAGCATTCAGGGTCTGCGGCCGTCACTGCTTATGGAAAGCCCCGTATTTTTCCGTAGGCGTAATCTTTTTGAATCCAGGAACGCTTTGAGCAGAGCCTAGTTGTTAGAGGTCGGGAAACGCCAGGGCAGCCCAAATTCCTATGGGGACCACAGTTACCCAAAGAGCACCCTGTGCCCACGGCGCAAGTAATGGTCCGAAATCTAGCACCGCAAGCGTAATCGACATAAAGAACATGGCCAGCATTTCAGCAAAGACCCGATTATCGCAGATGGGGCAAGGCAGGTAACCGAATAAAAATAGCGCCATACGTTGCCATCCGGAAACCATAACCATAATGCGAAATTCACTGATAAACTGGCGGGCGACAGCCGTCCTGATGGGGTTCGGCTTGCCTTTGCGCCCAAACATCACGCACCCCGCAACGTGGCCGCATCAAGAATGCCCGTTATCCTGCGGCCTGAAGGGTGTGACGGATCGCGCTGAATCTGGATAACGTATCCCACGGCTTCAAGTATCAAATCCCGCTGCGAGGGCACACCAGCTCGTTGGCAAAGGCTGTCAATTCTTTGGATTGCCGCCCTTTCATCGTTGGCGTGAACAGTACATGCGCCTCCCGGGTGCCCCGTGTTCCAGGCATCCAAAAGCGCGAGAGCCGCCTTGCCGTCGCGCAATTCGCCAACAAGGATACGGTCAGGGCGCAGCCGGAGTGTTGCCTTTAACAAATCATGCTGAGAAACCTTGCTATCCGCCAGCATGGACACATTGTTGATGGCGTTGCACATCAACTCCAGCGTATCTTCGATGATAACGACACGCTGTTCGGATCCTGCCTGATCAGATATCTCCTGAAGAACTGCGTTGAGGAGGGTAGTTTTTCCGGAGCCCGTGCCACCGCTCACAACGATATTTTTCCTATCCCGAATACCCTCCACAATTTGGGTCTTCTGCACTTCCGTAAGTATCCCCTTCACCACATATTGATCCAGGGTAAATACCGACTTGGCGCGCAACCGAATGGCAAAGCTGGGTGCTAACACCAGAGGCGGAAGGAGGCCTTCAAAACGTGCTGAACCGTACTCTGGCGGCAGCGCCCCTTCGAGAATGGCCTGCTCCGTATTAGCCACTTTGCCCAACCAGGCGGCTACCGTACTGAGGAAATTATGTGCCTGTACTGCGTCCATGGTTCCGGCGTCCACCATGCCGACACCAAATCGTTCAATCCAGAGGCGGCCATCCGGGTTGAGCATGATTTCGACAACATCAACAGCTTGAATGGCTTCATGGATAGTGGGCCCCATATTGCGACGCATCTGCTCGACAAGGCGATTGTGGGCAATGGCAACATCAGATTCTTGAGACACAGAGAAGGTTTCCTATGCAACGGGCGAAGAGCCCTTTTCAACTATAGAAAACGATTCTCTTATTGCGGAGTGGCCTGCGGAAACAAGTGATAATGCCATACTATTGGAATTTTTAGTCATATTGTGATTTAATCTTCCACTGATTATCATTCTATTGGAGCAAGCATCATGGAAGGGGCCACAAAAAAGCGCATTCGTCGTACAGTAGAACAGCGCTTAATAGATATCGAGAAGAAAGAAGCTGAAATCAAGGTGCGCATGGAAGCGCAAATCAAGGCGATTGAGCAGCAGAAACACAAGCTGTCAACATCACCAGCATCCAAAAAGGTTCAGCAGGAAAATCGCAAGCGCTTTGACCGTGCCGTGGCGGCTTTGGTGCCCGATTGGGACGAGAGACACCTGATTGCCGCAATATTTAAAGCCATTGAGATGGATAGTGAGGCGCTACAGACTGAAGGTGAAGCACTTCTGGATGAGCACGGCAAAGCCCGGCGCGGACGGCGGCCGCAAAAAGGCTGAAGGAAACCCGCTTATTTGAAAAGGGGCGCACAGCCCCTTTTTGTTGCCCGACGGTGTGGTCCGCTAAGCTTCAGCATCGCCAACCCGCTTCTGCAGCTCCTCCGCAATCCGCAGCAGCACCTGTGGGCGATCCTGGACAAACCCCTTTTTAATCGCGGACAGCCACTTCTCATAGCGTTGTGACGCCGAGGCAAGGATACCATCCCGATCTTCTTCAGGCGGTGGCGGGAGATGCACCAGAATACTTTTCACCAAAGCATCCAGCATAACGACTGACGTATCCATCTCGGCCTGAAGCGCATCCATATCCGCGCGCATGGCCAGCACCGTGGCCGCCAGCCGCCGTTCCATGCCATTGAGTTGTGCCTGAATAGCGTTACTCTCCTCCGGGCTTTGCATCGCTTCCAGGTCATCAAGCCCACGCAGAATCATCTCCACTGCGGCACCGTTGGCGCTAATACGCCGACTTTCCGCATACCGCTTCAATCTTTCCGCAGCAGAGCCGGTCAGTTTGGTCTGCACAAAAGCCATCGTTGTCGTGTTCGTCACAATATTCCCTCCTCTTCAGGCACTGCAATAATCGCATGCTTGGCTACATTGCCAATGTAGCCTGGAATTTCTGCAATCCGTTCTAAGAACACGCGCGACAGGCGCCGGGATGGCGGATAGGCCCGCATTTGAGAAAAGAAATCCTTGGGGACGGGAAACCCGATATGCATTCCCACGTAGCTCGAAGGAATCCCGTGTGCACGTAATTCCTCCACGGTCCAAAGTAACCGGCCTGTCCAGTCCTCGTCATCTTCCAGGAAATCCGTCTCGTCAACGGCGATATGCGTGAGCTTTGACATCTTTTCCCATTTGGACGCTGTTTGCGGCCAACTCCATACGGCACTCTGGCCACCTACTCTCATGATTGATCTGCAGATCTATCACGTCGACAGCGTTTCCCTGCCCCACTTTCCGCATCATCCAGGCAAAGCCGGGTTGATCAACCCGCATGGGATTCGCGATGCCCGTTCCTTGGGGAAAGATCACCACGGTCCGCCCGTCCTGCGCCGCCTGTATCAGGTGGCGCAATCCATAAGGTCGCTGACTGTCCAACGGCAACATCTCATGTCGGCCGATGATCCAGCCGTAGATAGACAACACATGGCGCCAAATAGGGTGTCGGGCATAATCCGGGTCTACGGCGAAAAGCGCATTTTTAACGCCTCTTTCACGGGTCAGCCAGAGTGCCACGGCCAACCCGTCTAACCGGGACGTGTGCGGACGGGGCAAGACGACCATCAGTGTGGATCCACCATGTCACGGACGACCAGTAGCTTGCCCATAAAGGCTTTTCCGATGGGCTTGGAGGCCTCCAGATGGAAACCCGCCGACGCTTCTGAGATCAGGGTGCCTACCTGTGACTCCAGGCACTGAATACGCTCCAGGATGACAGCAGATTCAGACTCCCCACTGCCTTGCGTGGTGGGTTGCAGATTACGCTGCATTTCCGAAATGTCCGCAGACATGCTGCCCAAGATGGAGACCACACGGTTAATTGAACCTGAATTATCACCGTCCAGTGAAGGCATCCGCAAAATGCTGCTCAACTGTTCGGCAAGGCCTCCCAGCATTCCCTCTATATTCTCCCGTAGGTTATTAAATTGGGTACTGAGATCTACAGGGGCCATCGCGGATTCCTGGCCCAATACCGCAGACTGGCTAAGACCCTGCTGCAATAGGCCGACCTGCTGTCCTATGGACTGAATACCCTGCAGAACATCTCGCAAGGTGTCACCAAACACTTCGGAAAAAGAGGAAGCGGAAGCCCCCTCCGCACCGGCTGAGTGTTGGGCATCCGGCTGCACAAGCGATACCGAGATGCTATTTTCAAGCAGATCCAAACGCCTTCCAACGGCGACAACACCGTCAGCGAGTGCCGCGCTTTGGGAAATCAGTGCCTCCAAATATCCCGGGATAGTGGCAAAGATTTTGGCCTGCATTTTCTGCTCCCGTTCCATATCGGCGAACCGTTCTCGAATGGCGAGCATATGGGATTCCAAAGGCTCGACTCCGGGCTGCGGTAGTTCGCCGCGGGCCTCGACGGGATCAGCTACCGGTTTATTGCGTTCAGCTTCCCGCGCCTTGCGCGCATCCACAATGGCTTGCAACCGGTCATCCAGCGATTCATCCACCGAATGCGTGGTCATATATGCCGCCTCCTTGAGCACCTGCGCCTTTGGAAGACCGTAACGCTCAGCCAATATCAGTATTGGATCGTCAGGCTCAAGGCGAACCTGTACGCGGATTTCCTTTTCCGGAACGTCTTGCTCCACGGCCATAGTAACTTGAGCTTTGCCAGAACGTCCGCCCTCTTGCACTGCCTCAGCAACCATTAAATCACCCCCAATTCGGTAGAAAGCTGTTGGCATTCGGCCAGACTCTCGTCTGTATGGAATGGTTCTCCATCCAGGCGGTCATCGGGTTTCAAAAGATCCATACTGGCATCCCATTCGGTATAAACGCCTTCCTCCTCCATGGCGGGCCCTTCGGCAACAGGGGCCATATCCATTTCTTCCGTGGTTAAATCGGTGTTACTCATATGGTTGCTCCTTTGGTAATCTGCGTTGTAAAGATCAGGAAATATCCGCGGCCATATCGAGCATTTCTCGTTCGGCATCGATAACACCACCCTTTTCGCGGTCCTTCTCAATCAGTCCGACAATCTTGCTCAATTGAGCAGGTTTCATGTCGAACCGCTCAGCTGCGGCCTTCACCGCCTCCTTGATGCCTTCATGGATGCGGGCGGCTTTTTCGCGCTCGCGAAGGATGTCTTCGATGCTGTCTTTCAATGCTTTTTCCATGTTTTATGCCCCTTGATTAACAAAGTCGTATAATTGGTTGATTATCGGCTATTCTTTTACGGGATATTCCGTTCCCGACGCGTTGTGCCCCAAATGTTCCACCGCAGCCTGCACCGCTTCGGCCATTTTCTTTTCTGCCCCGCCTAATACATCCATCGCCATGCTCCTTCTGATTGGCAAATCACGTACCAGACCGTCGCCTGCTGGCGAGCGGTTTTTTCTTATGACCTGCACGGGACTTCGCTCTACCGCCCTGCCCCGGTTTCAGCCACTCCTTCCCTATAGAATCCGGATTCGCGTCATCTGGAGAGAACGCCGCCTGACATTTCGAGCACCGGAAATAATCATTATTCGATTTGGTTTGTCGTATCTGGGTTTTTTGGCCCGGACAATGCGGGCACTCCGGCCCTTCCGGAGAGTTTTTATCCTCCCGATCACCAAAAGAAGTCCCGGGCTTTCCGTGTTCATCCGCAAGCAGCGGGTGCACCGGCTGTTCATCGATTTTATGATTGCATATCCAGAAAAATACGCTTTTTTTCCTCTTACTCTGATAGCGGGTAACGATCCATTCTCCACCGCAAATGGGGCATGCTGCGGTCTGCCGCGCCGCAGCGCCGCCCTCAATGCCTTTGGCTGTACGCAAGGTGTCCACATAGTAGGCCACCATGCGTTCGATCCCTGCGGTGAATTTCTCCATGGATATCTTCGCCTCGGCGACATCGGAAAGGCGATCCTCCCAGAGTGCCGTGGTGACGGGATCCACCATTTCCGGCATGCCTCCTGCTTCACGAGACAGCTCCAGACGCCAGACCAGCGCTCTGCCCTTCTGAGTGGAAAGCACCTGCTTACCTTTGCGCTCGATGTACCCCTTTTCCACCAGGTTATCCAGAATGTTGGCGCGGGTCGCTTCAGTGCCAAGACCAGATGTCTCCTTGAGCTTTTTCTTGGCCTCAGGGTCGGTTACAAATTTATGAATATTGCTCATGGCGTCAATCAGGGTGCCGTCAGTGAAACGTGCCGGAGGCTTGGTCCGCTTGGCTTGCACCTCGCCTTTCTGCCCCTCAACGGCGTCTCCGGACCGCATCACCGGTATGGCTGACGGCTCTTCGTCATCCTCATCTGATCCGTCTACGCCATAGAGCGTTTTCCAGCCCGCGTCGATATCCTGACGGCCGGTGGACTTCCAGATCTCCACCCCAAGATCTATAACGGCGCTAATGGCGCGGTACCGGTAATCCGGCAGAAAGAGTGCCACATAGGACTTCCAGATCAGGTCGTATATCTTCTCTTCGTCTGGGGCCAGCCCCCGCGCGGGTTCGCCGGTCGGAATCATGGCATGATGTGCCGTGATTTTACCGGTGTTCCATGCGCTGTGATGTCGCACGGGATCCACCAAAGATCGGAGATCCTGAGGTATGGGTAGCCCCTTCAAAATGCGGCCGGCATCACCAAACTGTTCTTCCGGCAAGTAACGGCAGTCGGATCGTGGGTAGCTCGTGAACTTCTTTTCATAAAGCGACTGCGCAATGCTCAGCACATCGCCTGCGGAAAGCCCGTATTTGGCGGAAGCCACTTTTTGCAGAGCGGAAAGACTGAATGGCAAAGGAGCTGCCTGCTTTTGATCTTTCGCCTCAAAAGTCTTGACCTGCCCATGGCCGCGCGCTTTTGCGGCGATGCTTTCCGCCAATTGTCGATCGATTAGTCTCCCTTCTTCATCAAAGCCAGACCCATCATTTTGTGCCGGCTGCCATTTAGCGATAAAGGCGCCATTTGGATGGCTGCAGTATGCAATGACCTCGAAATAACCGCGTGGCGTGAAGGATTCGATGTCTCGATCGCGGCGGACGACCAGAGCCAGGGTCGGCGTCTGGACACGGCCGATACTGTAGAGATCACCCGAAAGAATGGTCATCATCCGTGTGAAATTCATGCCTACCAGCCAGTCAGCCTCGGACCGCGCCTGTGCCGCGTCTCTCAGTGGGTGGTATTTGCTGTTGTCTTCCAGTTTTGCAAAAGCCTTTTGCACGCTGGTGGCGTCGAGGCTGGCCAGCCATACCCGCTGGACCCGCCCCTGGTAGCCGGCATACTCCAGAATCTCATCGATGAGGAGTTGGCCTTCGCGGTCAGGGTCTCCCGCGTTGATGACGCCATCTGCCCCTTTGAGTAGTCCGATGATTTTGCCCAGTTGATCCTTGGCTTCCTTTTTGGGAACCATCTTCCAGCGTCCTTGCCCAGGAATAATGGGCAGATCCTGCATACGCCATTTCTTTTTGCCCTTGGCCGTCCTGGGAACATCGTCCGGTGTATAGGCGTCGGGTTCAGCCTGTTCCAGGATGTGTCCGAAAGCGTTTGTGACAACATATTTTTCTGCAGCGGTACCCAGACCTTCTTTAATGGCGCGGGCCATGCTCGGCTTTTCGGCAATAATAACGATCATCAGGGCTTTCCTTTATGCGATGCTTTCTCTCTATAGAAAACAAAAATAGCGAATCTCTGCTGTTCCATTAAACACGCCGCATGATCCCATCCCGAAAAACTCTCCCTATAGAGGTTATGGAGCGGGAATACCGCTTCAGGTTTCGGAAACATCACTGTTTTCGATAGGTGAGTCCCGGATGGGATCGTGCGGAAAGGAGAGTGGAAAATGGAACAGCAAGCAGAAGGTTTTAAGGAGTACCCGGCGTTGCAGGGTGGCGTACAGGGCAAGGAAGGTGAGTGGTACAACCTGCGGGCATACGCCGATAAGGAAGGTGTTTTGAAGGGCAAGGTGGAAATCCACCACCCCGAGTCCGGTGATCGGGAAAAGGCGGATATCACTTTCAAGGCCAACAAGAAGGGACTGGGGGGCACGTTCAAAACGACAGAAGGCCAGAGTATTTATGTTGGCCTGGTTGGCGAGAAAAACGACAAGGGCTACACCCATGCTGCGATGAACGTCTCATCCTTCCAGAAAGAGGGAAATAAAGTTGAATTCACGCAGCTCAACGAGCGCCCCGGCCGAGTACGAATGAACGAGGCCATGGCCAAAATCCCGGAATCCCGCGAAGCCAAACTCATGGAAGAGCGTCTGGGTGTGGCAAAACGCGATCTGGAGCCCTACCGCGAACGTGGACAGGCCCAGGCCGCACCCGCAAAGGCCGAGCCGGAAAAGCCGACGGCTGCCAGCTATGCGGTCTATCAGGAAAAGATCATTGGCAATAAGGATATGGGCGCCGATCACGCCGTATGGACGGGCAAGGTGATGGGTATTGATTCCAAGGCGCAAGCTGTCGATATGGAATCGAAAGTAGGCGGCGAGGACCGGGTTACCCGCGTCATGCTTCAGGCGCCCGTACCTGCCGACCTCAAAGTCGGTGAAGTGAAGAAGATCGCCTTCTCGCCAGAGAAGGGGTACACCGTCGAGTCGCCTGCCCGCAAAGGTCCAGGCAAAGGTGTGGAACGCTAAGTCCAGACCATTTCAGCCCGATCTTATGGTCGGGCTGAAAATCTCGGATCTATTATGTCATCGCAAGATTTTTCAGAATTTGTCCTGACCCCCGCCGGCAACCTTGATTTTGGCGAATTGCCTGTGGATGTGGCTTATATTATTGGTCGCCAGCCTGGACCAATAAGACTGCGCGCCGAAGATTTCCAGCATATATATAACAGACATAAGCAAGAAATTAGTCAACAAGGTTATAGCAGTGTTACCGATTTTGTTTCATACATTGCTCAAAATTACAACGCTATTTATCGAGGCAACCGAAGCCCTTCGACCCAGGGCAGAAAGCGTCGCAGTCATCCTACGATCACCCAATCATTACCGTCAACAAAGAACCCAAGGAGCATGTCATGACAATTTACGAATCCAACCAATATTGCATTGAAGAAGATCATGGCGGTCTGCGCATCGCCAAACTGGCAAATGGGCAGGAGGTGGCGGATGTGTTTTTGCAGCCTGGAGATGATTCAGCCAAATTACGTCAACAGTTGGAAACACTGGACACCAGCAATGAACGCCAGGCACAGGCGTTTGATCATGCGCTTTCTGAATATGAAGGCGTCATGACCATGCCAGACGGCCGCTATTATCAGCGGGAAAGCGTTGCGGAAGATTTGTCTCCCAATGTTTCCGGTGTCGCTTCATTCAAGGAGATGAAAAGCCAGACCAATATCGAAATATACCTGGATTACGCCGGCATTGACCCCCTTTTCCTGGATGCCGATCCGGTGGCGGTACGTGTGCGCTCTGATTTTAAGCGTAAAGCGGATCAGGAAATCCAGACAGGTCAGGTGGCGTTTGCGCTGGAGGACCAGCCTGATCGCTTTATTGATGCGGTGAGTTTGCGCCATCGTGCGCTGGACATATGGGACCGTTCCATGGCATCTGAAAGTCCAGATGTAACCGGCCCCATGATTGGCGAAATCGGAGGTGCGGCGCCGGAGGTTGCACAAGAACTTGGTACGATAGCGTCTGACCAGCCTTTGGCGCAGGCCGTGCCAGCCAAACAGCCTGAAACAGAATTGGCCCAAACTCCAGGACAGGAAAGCGCGGGAGAAATTGCGGCCGACATCGGTAAAATAGCCGAGAAAGCCAAGGTTCAGGAGCTGGAGCCGGGGTCTCTGGATCCCTCAGCGCAAGCCAAACAAGAGAAAGAACAGGATGCAGTCGGCTACATGCCGCCCAAGCCTAAGCGTGAGCCCATTGGTGATCTTCGCCCGGGTGCTTTGGCTCCGAAAGAACAGGCAAACGCCTATGCGCCAGTCAAGTTTTACAACGATAAAAACAAGCACGTCATGACCGATGAAGGGTACCGCCTTAATGTGCGCGCACGGGCGTCCATAGATGAAAAGGTGCTCCTGGCCGCCATAAAAGAAGGACAGGAACGGTTCGGAGAGCCTGTACGCATCGCAGGAAACCCTCTGTTCATGGCCAGGATGGCGCAAGTTGCGGTCAAAAACGGCATCGAAATCAATCCGGATGGCCCATTCAAGGGGATTGCCGAACAGATTATCGAAAAGTCGCGCGGGCAGGAGGCCGGCGTGAACGTCATCGGCGGAGACGCGCCCGAGGTGATGCAATTTGAGAAAGGCAAGCTGAATGCTCGCGTCCTGGGTGTCGCGGAGAATGGTGACGTGCTCATCAAGCAGAATGGACGTGAAAAGGTGCTGGATGCGCCCTTTAACAAGGATCATCGGGAGCAGTTACGTACCATGATCGGCAAGCCAGTGGAGATTCAGATCGCCCAGGACGGGGTGGTGCAGATCAGTGCCGGGCCGGACATGTCGGTAGGTCACCAACAAAGTAGACAGAGTCCAGGACTGGCCGTTTAGGTTTTTCCCAGCATCATTTGGCCGCCTTCGGGCGGCTTTTCTTTTGCCAACCTTGACCTAAACGACCCGCATGGTCGCATGCGCAACCCCCGTCCCTATAGCTATCAATACAGGATTACGACATAGCGGAGACGGTCATGGCACGGGCGAAAGAGACAAAGGAAAAGCGAGATTTACGGCAGGAACTTGCGGAACGCCTCATTCAAAAGATCGAAGAAGGCACCGCATTCTGGCAAAAACCATGGGCAGCAGGTGAAGTACAGCGCCCATCCAATGCTGTAACCGGAAAGCCGTATAGTGGCGTGAATGCCGCGAATCTGATGGATTTTAGTCCGGACACTTCGGATAACCGCTGGTGTACATACAAACAGGCAGAATCTCAGGGTTGGCAGGTGCGCAAAGGAGAGCGTGGCATCCCTGTTGAAAAATGGATGGAATATGAACACAAGCGCACTCCGGACGAGATAGCCACTATCCAGTCTCAAAACGGTGGGCAACCTGTCGATCCCACAGAAAAAAGGCTTGGGGCGCAGTACTACACCGTTTTCCACGCCTCACAGGTTGAAGGTATTCCACCCATTGATCGACCGTTTGTTGAGGTAAGCGGTAGCCCTGACCCGCGCGTTCAAAGCATCGCCGACACGATGGGGGTGCCCGTTGCTCATGGCGGTGGACGGGCATTCTACCGGCCTTCCACAGACCGCATTCAGATGCCCACGGTCGAGTCTTTTGCGTATGCCCGTGATCATGACACAACCCTGCTGCATGAACTGAGCCACTCCACGGGGCATAGATCCCGCATGAACCGCACGTTATCTGGCGGATTTGGCTCGCCCACCTACGCTAAAGAGGAGTTGCGTGCGGAAATGTCTGCCGCCATGACTGCGGCCATGCTGGGCATGGGATTCAACCCGGATGCACAAAACCTCGAAGAGGGACGCGACGACACCGAAAACACATCGGCGTATCTGGCCTCATGGTTGCGGGCGCTGCCGGAAAAAGAACGCAAAACCGAGATGGTCGCGGCTATCAAGGACGCCCAGGCCATCAGCGATTACCTACTGGAAAGAGCACCTGAAATACAGATGGGTCGCGCACAGGAAAAAGTGGTTGATATGGAGCCACGGCCAACCGTTACTAAAGCTCATCCATGGAACATACCCGATGACATAGATCACGTCGTGCTTTACCCAGGTGAATCCCGATCGGTAATCCTTGGAGATCCAGATATGCCGCCTGAAGCCATTACGATTCAGGAAATTTCTGGTGTGGTGGCGCAGCAAATAGCGCGGGACACCCAAACGCAGGAGATCCGGATCATTCCTGACGGAATGGATCGTGAGATATCTGCGGGACCGGCGGCACGCACACGCCGATTGGCCGCCTACGGCGCCGAGATGTCCGATGCTGCAATGCAGTTGATGCCTGGTGACCGGCTGACTCTACGCGCTACAGGTGAGAAATCTCTGTCGCTGACCATAGACGGACCGGACGGGCCGCTCGTTATTCAAGGGGAAACTGACCTTCAGCCCTGGCGCGCCTTTCATGCCGAATTCGCCACCACCCGTATCCAGGATGATTATGTGCTCTCTGGAACAATTATCGGCATGGACAAGGAGCCTGGGCCTATCACAGCCAGTCGTGCGGCCATCTACATTCTGAAAGAAGATGGCTCTCAGTGCATAGAACTACTGGATTCCCGCAAGTTCCCGGCTACGGCCGTTGAAAGATATCGCGACCGGATGATCGGGGAGAAAGTGGAAATTCGGGGCGGTGCCATACCTACCGTGAAAGTGGCGCCCAATGAAATCTCTGAATTCACCCTCGAAGGACGGGATAAGTGGGTCTCCGTTTCCCGCCCGGGGATGGAAACGGACGTCGTCTACATGCTTATGGAATACCAGTTCATCCGTCAATCGGAACATCCTGGCTATGCCGGACTGAGCGACCCAGTTGCGAATGCCGAAGCTTACGCACGGCGGTTCGGGCAGGAGCATGAAAATGCGCAACGCATAGCCAACGTAATGCGCATGCATCCAGAATGGTACAGCGACGCCAGTGGGCTTTCACAGGAGCGCGTCACGGCCATTGCCAACATGGTTGAAAAGGGCATCGCGCAACGTGTCGAGCGTTTAGATCCCGTCGTGGAGGGGGTGGCCGCCGCCGGCGCTCCAGAAACAACACCAGCAACTCCTGGGGCCACATCCAACAAAGAGGTCCGCCATGAAATCATTCTCTCACACCGGAATGATTTGCCAGACTATGTGGTTACCGAGGATCCCATAACGCCCGGGACTTCCGCACTGGAGATTCAACATCACAACCGGCAACGAATCACCGGCATCTTGAAGGACTACAGCAAAGACGCCCTATTCCTGGATACCAGTGAATACGGCCGGGTTGAAGTGGTGATCGGCAAAATCATCGCACCGAATGATGAAGGTCAGGTAGTGGCATTCCTTCGCGATGCCTACAGCGATCAGCACAAAACCGTGTCGGTCTCCATCAGCGATAACGGAAAGGTGTTGACGCTGAGTAACCCCGACCTTGGGAGCGTGCGCGAAACGTTTGATAGCCCCGCACGGCCCTTTGGCCTGATGCCATCGGTTCCCATGAATAGTAAGAACGCGCAGGAAATCTCCGGGCGTCTCTACGATGTACACGACACCAATCTGGTGGAAATTGAACAAAAAGACAGTCAGCACCTTCTGGTTTTTGGCAATGATCCAGATAAGGCGCATCAGATAGAGATGCGTTCGATGATCGGTAACAGCGTGGTCATCAAGCCCACGGAAAATGGCACGTTGCATCTCGAAGATGTCACCCTTCAAAACGCGTTTGCGGCGATCAGCCAGGTGCGTGATCGGGTGCCGCTACGACGCATTCCAGATGTTGTGCATCCATTCATGGGCGCACAACAGGTAGCCGTCACTCAGGCGGCGATGCACGGCGAAGAGGGTGCATTCTTCTCTGACAAGATGAAGGAATTTCAATCGATTATCCAGGCTATGCCGCAAACTTACGGGACCGATGGGCTGGATGCCAGCCAGAAACCCGTAGCACTGCATTATTTTGTCGGCAGCGCGAATTGGTACATCCTTGAAAAGGATAGCGATCTTGACCGAATCGGTCAGATTCAGGCCTTTGGACTCGCTGATCTCGGTCAAGGGTACCCGGAACTGGGATACATCAACATCCCTGAAATCACCGCCGCGGGCGCCGAACTGGACTATCACTTTACCCCCACGACGCTGCTGGCAATCCAGAAACAGCACTATCCTGAAATGCTTCCGCGCGAATTGCGAGAGCAGGTTATGGCGGGAAAAGAGCAAGCCATCAACCCACTGCAGGTGGCGCGATCGGATTATATCGCCTTCATGGAAAACGGGGTCGAAAAAGAGGCTTTGGTCGTTACCGTTGCTAATGGTTCTCTGGCGCTTCGAGAGATTCAACGGGATGAAAACGGGCGCCCAGAATTTGCGGATGTGGAAGTCTTTATGGGATTTCCGGAAGTACGGATTCACCGGCATGAGCCCAATGCCGTTCCAGGCATACATCTTCTGCCCATGGCTACAACCGGGGAGAAAAACGCGCTGGAATTCTCTCTACAGCGTTTCGATACGCAACGGCTGTCGGATACCGCTTTGAGCCAGTCGCTTCCTCGCGAAATGTCCTACCAGGAAAAAATCGACGACGCCATGCGGCATTACGAAAAAACCTATCAGGAATATGACAAAAACTTGTCAACCCTATTTGGGGAAATGGATCGTGCGACGCTGGATGTGACGGATGTGAATCACGCCGAACAAAAGCGACAGTTTTACCATGCTTACAACAAAATCGGTTCGGATGCTTTTGATACGGCGCGTCAGAATCTGAAGGAATATCACATTCCATATGACGATGTTGCCGGGCGGCCGGAAATGAAGGCTGCAGCCACCCTGCTCCATGAATCTCACAAATCCTATCTGGAACACGACAAACAAATGGGGGACCGACTAGATCGTGGATTAAAAGAACACGGGAAATCTGTAATAGCGCGAATGTCGCCGAATGCCTCGCCTGTAAAAATGGCTACCGCCGTTTTTTGGAAACACGGCATTCCTGTGACCGAAAACTCGGACTCATTGAAAAAATTGGTGGACGATATTCAGCACAAGAATCTGGCCAGATTACAAAGCGTCATCGGCCACAATAGCCTCAATCCCGCTTCACAAGAGATATTTGAGCGCATGACCGGTGTCCAGTTGGGCAAGACACAAAAAGAACGTGCAAACCAACTGAATGAATGGGCTGGGCCGGAAATTGTAGCTCGATTGAGTCAACAGGCCGAAGTAAAACACAAAGCGATGGAAGCATCTGCACCTGTGCGTAAGTTACAGCAGACTTTTGACGCTTTGAAATACGCCGATATTGGCACACGGGAGGCAAACGCCCGGGAGGTCGTCGTAAATGGGCAGCAATGGGTAGCTATGAGCGTGGCGGCAGGATTCGATCAGGTCCGCCCGCAAAAACAGGGTGCCGCGGTGAAATACGTCCTGGTCCACGAAGCTGAGGGTGTTACCCGCTTTGCAAAAGACAAGCGGGTGAACGAGTTCGGGAAGGCGGTCATGGCCATAGATGGCAAAGGCAACATCCACAATGCCCTGGAAAAGGCCGGCTTGAAATTGCCGGACATTCCCTATGCGGTGGCGTCTCCCGAGTTAGTGCGCCAACGAAAAGAGGCACAGATTCTTGGTGCTGCAGCAGAACCCAATAAGCTGAGAAAACTGGATCTTGCCGATGCTGCGGTCATGCGGAATGCACCCGAATCCAATGCAGGACGCATGCTGCCCGCATTACCCATGGACATAGACCCTGTGCAGTTGCCGGGTGGACCGGATGACAAGGTCATCCTGTCCGGAGACCGGTCGGCCATGGGCACGCTGTCCAGTATTTCCGTCCGCTTCAAAAGCATTTCCGAATCCCGCTCGAAAGCCGTAGTGGAGCACGCGGGACGAGAGCGCACGCTGGAAATCGCAGAGGACGACCTACGCCGCGGCATCCGTATTCCGGACACGGTCCGACCCGGAGACTGGGGCACTGTAGCGATCGGAAAGGACCAGAAAATCCGCTTCGATCCGGGCCTTCAGCGCGGGAAAAGCGTCGCGGAACAACCGCGCAAACAAAGCACTTTAGGTTTTTAAGCGGAGGCAGAATGATGGGACACTTTCAAGATATCGCCAAACATTTCAAGAATGACATGGCCGTTTTTCTCGATCGCGAGGCGCTGGCAGCGGGGAATCCGTCTCCTTTTAATGACGCGGAGGGCGCGCATCAGGATCATTATCAGGGTCTGTACTGGGATTCGGATGCGCTCCACGGATACGGTGCCTGGGGCGCCACCTATACAGACCCGGAAAGCGGCGGACGGCAATGGATAGACACATCGGGCAGCCCCGACAGAAACCTGTCGATGATCGAATCCCAGCTGCGGTTGGCCGGAATTCTGGGCGAGCAATACGGATATGAAGGCGTCGCCGATCCGGCATGGCTCAGACTGGAACAAGAACTTTCTCAAAAACTGGAAAGTGTCACGATCGACCAGCAAACCGACTCGCTAAGGCAATCTCACAAGAACATGGATGCTGCTTTGGCGCAATGGATACAGACCAAAAACACGGTGGAACCAGGCAGAGGAGACTGGGGCCATGACGCGAAAAGCATCCCAGTGGATATCGACGCTTCAGGAGACCGGATTTCTGGTTGGGTGAATGGGCTCCAGCAGCACCTCAGCGCGCTCACCCCCGAAGATATTCATCACGCCGCTCAATCCATACAAGGTGACGCCACGACCCTATCCCGCGCGCTGGTCCGCGGTACCGACCTGATCGAGGGTGGACGGGTCACCAACCCCGCCGTGTTTCAGGACTGGAATCAGGTCCTGGAACACGGCGTCGTGTTCGCACACGAAGGTGCGCGAAGCATAGAAGCCATCCAGAGAGCGCACCCGGGTGTCGCCGATTATGACCTGGGCTATGCGGCGGGCGGACTGGATACAGCGGCACAGGTCGCCCGTGAACAGCGCGTCCGAGGTATCCGTATGAGTATCGACGGCCCTTTGGGCGAGTGGGCACTGAATGATGCCCACACTCTGGGGTTGATGGATGCGGCCGGCCCCAAAGAACAGGGCAGATGGGTAGGCAAGGCCGCCGGATATGGGGTCATCGAGAAAGATAACGGGAACTTTGTAGCGGTACCGGTTCCTCCAGATTTTATGGCCGAGGTGGGAAAACCCATTACCCTCCATGAAAACGAAATGGGCGCCTATACCCGTAGAACGCCAAAGTACGACATTGCCCAGACACGCATACTGGCGCCGTCCAAAGATGTGGTGCCTGATTCGGTGACACAATGGACAGGCAACGTGCTGCACGTCGCCAAAGATGGTCGGGACATGCATATAAAAGCTACCGCCAAGGTGACACGGGTGATCCTGAACGACACCAATCAAAAATTACCCGATGTGGCACCTGGAACTTACGGCAAGATTTCTGTGGACCGGAAGACCGGTGTTGTAGGATTTCAGCCCATTGAGATCAAGAAAGCGCAGGAGAAATCCGTCGGCATCGCTTAACAGCTGGCACAGATAAGGGACACCTTACCCGTCCATTGCGACGGGTTTTTTGTGGGTGATCGGCGTCAGATTTGGTGAAAATTTATTTTCTATAGGAAGAACGGCCAAATAAATAAAGGACACAGATGCACGCAGGACCAGGTGTTCTAGAACTCGCCGATAGGAGTGTCGGATGCCCCACTTAATTCTTCCCCAAAAACTTTCAAAGCCGAGGTCTGGATTGGATGTTATGAGGAGCGATTCGATTTCTATCGTGCGTCCCGACCGGGTTCATTAGGTACGAAGCATTGGCGGGAAGACAAGATGGAGGAGGACTGGGCGCACGATATGGTTGAAGCCTATCTGCTACCGCTTTGGATAGCCTACTACGGGCGGAATTCAGAAACCCATTTCAAAAACCTGAGAGCGACATGCATTAAGAGCCGGCACCCCTCCTCCACTGAGGCGGAGACAACAGCAAGGAAGAATTCCATACAAACGGTGGAACCAAAAATGCTGTTCAGCCAGCAGAGTTTGCTTCCATAACGAGTGGCCCTCTTTCTGGTTGATCTGCTTCTGATAGCAGATTTTTCTGTCGCCTTCTGGTAGTTCGGCGCCTGGGGTTATCTGTGATGCCGGGAGATGTTCGAGGGGACTGCGGAAAATGCTAAAGAAACGGCCAAGCAGCGCTCACATGTGCATGCAGCGGCATAAGGAGGAATCCATGCCGGGAACCATAGTTTTGATTCTGATGGCCGTCGCACTGCTGCCAGTGTTCGCGCTGACCACGTCGATTTTCTATTTGGATGCGTGCGCCGCTTGGGCATGGGCCAGCGTAACCATGGTAAACCGTAAAAAAGGGAGCGCCGAGTGGTAAATATCCATCGAATTAAATCGCGGAGGGATCTAAAAAGTGAGCCGACTGATCCCTATAACCCCGCCCTGCCCGTTGCTGGACGCATACGCTTTTCTTATTGGCGGAGTCTGCCTGTTTTGGCCGGAGCCCACGATGAAAATCGTGGCCAGCTTCTTCTTTGCGGCATTCGTCACCTTTTTTGTGGCGCGCATGATTTGTGAGGATCAACCTTTGTCCGATGCCGACATGGAGGTGCTGACCTGGCACATGCAACGATTCCCGTCGCTGCAAAGAATACATGACGGGCTTTCGTCCAAAAGCCGTCTCAAATATCACGACCTGCATACCCTGGAAAACGCATGGCGCAGCTTTATTCATCATGACGCACCGCATAAGGATGGTTTCTAATGCCCACACAAGCCTTCCTCATCGCACAGCAGATCATTCCGAAAGTGAAGGCGCAATGCTCGCACATCGTGACTGCTGCACCATGGAACGGCAAAAACAGCTTCACCTTCTTTGCCGGATCTGCTTGTGAACAAACCGTGCAATTTCGCCGGATGATGGCCCATGCGAACCCATTCTGGGCGCCGGGCGATCATGAACCGATGATGCGCGACTGGAATACGCGCATCAATGCGGCATGGTTGAGTAACACCTACAACAAGATTTTGTTCAATGAAATTTGCTCAGTGATGGGCATCCCGGAAGGCACAGAGCGCTATAACCTGGCAGGAGATTTGCCGGAGATCACGGGGCGCGCATTGCAGATCGCCAAAGTGCGGATCTGGGGGGTTCCGGTTGGTTTGCGGTCCGAAGGGTGGTTTTTCCACCGGCTCATCTCCGCCGGCTGCGCCAAAAAGACTATCCATGAAGATATTTGGAAGCTCGCCTGCATGAATACCGGCAACCTGTACGACGTCAACGAGAATGTCCTGATGGACGCCATACTGGGACAGAAAGCCTATCAGTCTCTGTACGCCATCCATCCTCTGTTGGGGCGATCCTGGGTGCCGTGGATACGGCACTTCGTCGAGCGGGCCACAGGCAACCAGGCTGAGTTTCCGCGCTATGCCAAACAACTTCAATCCGCGCTGGGCGCGCACGGCATTCACAAGTCCGGCATGAAAACACTACACCGCATGGCGGAAACCAGCCCCATGACGTTCCGTAACGCCATGCGTCATCTGCTCGATACAGATGGAGCGCAAAGAGAAGGTGAATATCATCAAGCAACAGAGCTCATCGCCATGCTGAATCTGCTGAATGGGCAGAAGCCAGCTCCGGGCGTCACCTTCAAGCGCATCATCGAAAAAGCCACCGTATATCAGTATGAAATACCCGCCCGGCACCCGGAAGACATCCGGGTTATGGTCCAGATCGACCAATGGCTTGCAAAAGATATGCGCTTTGATCGCGGGCTGGTTTTCGACTGGATGGTTTTCATGACTCGGGAACGTAGCGGTTCCCTGTACAGAGGCTATCTGGACGTGACGAAAAACATCCAGAGCCCTGCAAAGCGCAAGGAAGCGGCGCTCGCCTGGGCCAACCGTTCGCAACAATACTGGCATCGGCATCGGCCAGTGCAGGCCGTCAATGTTTATCATATGAAACGGCAATCTTTAAGCTGGAAACCGATCATCAATGACCCTGTTTTCCCATTGGAAATGGACGGCGTGGAGTGGAACTTCGTGGAATTAACCAACAGCGAGGCATTGCAAGAGGAAGGTGATGCCATGCAGCACTGCGTGGCACGTTATGACGGGGATTGTCATCGCGGCCAGTCGCACATTTTCTCGATACGCAATGCGAAAGGGTGCCGCACCTCTACTTTGGAACTGCGCCCGAAGCGAAGAACCCGCAAAGGAGACTGGCAATATGCCATCGCACAAAATCGCGGAGTCCAGAACGCGGCGGTATCCGCCGCCTGCAAAACCGCATCAGAGCAGTTTCTGAAGCAGGTGAACGATTTTCTGAAGGTTGCCGCCTGCAAAAGTGCCGGAGGCACTAGTGTCGCAGCCAGCAGGGCCGCAGCGGATAAGCCTGTTGCGGCCAAAGCGCTTGCGCTAGTCTCGCAGCCAGCAGGGCCGGAGCGGATAAGCCAGGCCCAAAAGGAGTGCGCATAATGCCGTTATACATCGAGCCCATTGCAGGCCCCGCACCCATCATCCAGGTCATCCAGTCCGCGCGCCGCGAGATCAGCGCGGGCGTGTATTACCTCGCCGACCGGCCCATTCTCGCCGCCCTGAAAGCCGCCCATGCCAGAGGCGTCGATGTGCGCGTCATCATCGAGGGCAAGCCTTACGGGATAAGGCCGTGGATGGTGCGCAAAGAGGAAACGGCCATAAAAGCCACCGGAGCGACGTTGCATCTGGCGCCATATCGTTTCACTTCCCACGGTGGCCGCTACGCTTTCCAGCACTCGAAATATCTTTGCAGCGGCCATGAATGCGAGATCGGTACCGCCAATTTCGACTGGTCGGCGCTGGGGCACAAAAACCGCGAATACCTCTACGTGACCAGCAATACCCAGGTGGTGAATGCAGCTAACGCGGTTTTCAATGCTGACTGGAACAACCAACGCACTCCGGCCTACGCTCATCGCGTGCTGGTCCTGTCCCCCGGCACATCCGCCGCGCAGATTATTTCCGTTATAAACCAGCAGGAACCGGTGGACATTGAGAGTGAGGAGTTAGGCCCGTATGCGCCCACTCTGGACGCAATCGCCGCCAAAGGCGCACTTGCCCGGGTCATCCTGCCCGCCAGCATCAATACAACGGGCAAACGCGATGTGGCGTTTCTGCGGTCGCACGGCGTCCAGGTTCGGTTGATGCCGAAATCCCCCGTCTACATGCACGCCAAGATGATCGTAGGAAGTCATATCGCCTTCGTCGGCTCCGAGAACTTCAGTCAAACCAGCTTGCAGGCCAACCGCGAAATGGGGCTGCTACTGAATGGGCGGGATATCGGGGAATTACAAACGCAATTCAACAAAGATTGGGCGATAACAAGATGAGCGAAAACGGCGGACCCAGTCACAGTGTTGGAAACGACACGTTGATGAACGCCTGCATTTCTTTCGAGGACGTGCTTAAAGCGATCGTTAGAGATCCAAAGTCCGGTCATGCGGCTCACGTCGCAGCGCAATGCCTGTTCGATGTGCGCAAACTGGAGAATGCCCTTGCGCCCCGTGATGCTGCTGCGACGGAAATACACGCGAATTGTGCCGTAGTAAAGACAAAGCGCATTCCACAGGTAAGTAGAGAGGATCTATGAGAGATGTCTGTCAACTTACGGGATGCTCCCGAAAGCGCCTTTGGCGCCAGCGTAGCGGAGGAAAATGCCTTTGGCCCCAGCGCGGATGGCAAGGGCAGCCAAAGCGCTTGCGAAAGTGCCAAACCATTCCGTCGGCTGCTGGCAACCTGGGGTGTCACGGGTGAAACTCTTCGGCTTGAAGTTCGGCAGCGTGCCTGTCGCAGCCGGCAAGGCATTGGCCGCTACGGGTAACACCGAGACGGGCAACACTGAGGCGGAACAGTCTCCAGCCCGCATTTATGCCATCCCACAAATCGCTATCGTACTGCCCAAAAATCAGGAAGTAGACCACTTGGCTACCGACGACTTGCTGGGCGAGGCGGACGTGTACTGGACCTACGGCAAGTGGCACGACGCCATGCAAATCTACGAGTGGTGGATCAGTAGTAATGGTACGGGTCCCACCCTTGCAGGGAGTGACCGCAACGAGGTCGCTTTGCATGCTGTAGCCTTACAGGCGGTAGCCCTACAGGCAGTAGCCCGCAAATATCTGGACTGTGCGGCCAAGGCGATGGATTTCGATGCCTTTTACCGGATGATGCGCAAGCTGATCGACCTGCAGGTGGAGCAGGCGTTTTTGCAGGACATGGTGGTCTTCGGCCTCATGCGTGATCCCGGCAATTTCGACCTTATTGGATTGGCCGAGGTCGTCGAAGTGGAAGAAAGCCGGATCATCAGCATTGCGCAGAAGGTGGTGAATGCAGAGAAAACGCCAGGCCAGCGCAAGAGTGATCTCTGGAAACGTAACAGGAATGACGCGGGAAGGCTTGCAGCCGGCGGGCTTGCGGCCGGCTGGCTTGCAGCCGACGGACTTGCAGCGGTCGCCGCCGAAGGTACTTACACCAACCATGGGTCAGGCTGTGCGTTGGTTGTCGCCACCAGCGCCAAAGATTATCAGGACATGCTCGGTTTCGGCAGTCATCAGGCACGGGCTTTATCAGCACGGGCTTTATCAGCACAACTTTTCGGTATTCTCTGTGGGGCAGACTTTCTGGACGACTCGGCCGCCGTGGTGGATCACTGGAAAATCGAATCGGTCATGGCGCACTTGCGCCGCGAAATGGAATCCCGACCGATGAAGTTGACGGTTTATGTGGATTACCTGCGCATCGCCCACGGCGAGGGCCTGCGTGATGAGTACGCGGAAGCCCTACTGGCCCTCTTTTCCGTGTTACTCTCCGCTAACGCAGGCAGCGGTTTGCGGCGCCGCCTGTTGGCGTCTGGGAGACTATTAGGTCATCACTGGATATTCGATTTTCTGTCCGGGTCGCAGGGCCGTGAATTCATGGCGGTGGCGCATAAGGTGCGGGATTGCCGGCAAAGCGCCTGTGGCGCTAGCGCAGCGGATATGCAAGCTAGGCGGCTGCAAGCCACGACGTCGGTCTATGTTCCAGAAAAAGCGTGGGCTAAATCCCCGGAATGGTCGCTTCCACTGGTATTGGAAAAGGAGCAATTAACTGATGCTTGATTTACGCAAACCGTCCGTCTTTGACCGCCTGCAGTCTGCTGACCTGTCTTTGCTGACTAAAAAACTGCAAGAGAAGGAGCTACCGGAACAACCGATATTCCAGGAGGACGCTGAGATTCTGGTGATGCACACCATGGAGCGCCATCACCGAGACGCCGAGCGTGCTTTTGCGCACACCTTGCCGGTGGGTCAGCCCACCCCGGCGGGTGTCAATCCAGGTGCCTTATACAAGGCATTCCGCGCAAAAGAGAACCCGGCCAACTGTGGCAAAGAGGTCAATCTGTTATTCGGCCAGGCGAACAAGGTCGCCGAGTCGCTGGCACGGTCCAGTAGCGACCTGTTGCGTGAAACCGAGTCTCGGGCCAAACGGTGCAGAGATAATGATCCGCGTACCACGCGGCAAAGACAAAGCGCGTTGCAGATGGCATGGGATTACCCAAGGGCCATCGTGTCGCTGTCGGCCAATTTGCAGGCCGCCCGTGTCCAGCATGACATTGAGTATTTACGCAAAGCGCGCTTTTTCCTGCTGCGCGCGGATTTGGCCTGGCCCAGCCTCGTGCGGCGCATGCACGATACGCCGGAGCACCCGGTGGATGCTTGGTGCGCACGGTTAAAGGGGCTGCAGGCGATGGCGGAGACTATACGGAGGGGGATTTGATCCGAATGCCTCGCCACCGACTAGGCGGCAGCGAGATTAACCGCCTCTTGTGGCTTCATTACTGTTCTACGGGATCGCCCATCAGCAAATCCACCCCAGGGGTCAGCGATGTTGTGGCGCACGCGACAGTTACGTTTTAATGCGCGGAAAAGACCGGGGGAACATGAAGCTACGGCCTTGTCCCCTCATCAATGCGGGGACCAAAACAACCCAACTAGGCTTAACCACCCCATGATATTACCGCTCATCGTTCACCCCCTGTAGGCTATCAGGTTCCGCCATGCTCCGCAGGCACCACTCGTGAAATCCCAAGCCGCGCAGCCAGTGATCCAATCGATCCAAACTGATCCATTCGTGGGCATCCCCTTTTCCGCTGGAAAGCACATGCTTGATCCCATGGGTAAAATGCACTTCCACAGTCCATGAGGTCATCCGCCTGTGGTCACTGCCTGGCCCGGAAAATACCGTTCTGGGCCGCTCCACAGCAACGATGCGGATGACGCGCCCGCATTTTAAATATGGTGATTTCAATTCTAAAGCGCAACACTACCGTTTGACTCTCTGATTTTCTGTGCCATTACTTCAGCTAGTGTTTGAAATCCCAAGGATTTCCTTGGATTATTATTGAGTTCAACCGCCACGACCAATGTACTGCACTACCGGACCTCGCTGAATGTAACTAGCTAAACGTCCCCAAAAGAAGAAAGCGCCGGACAATTACATGTCCGGCGCCTTTACGTGTCTATTACTCAGGGGGAAATCTACCCCCAACCATTGGCACCTGAGGCATAAGCCCCTGCAACACCAATGGATTGAGCTGTACTCTGCACCGCAGACGACGATGTTATCACCTTGTTAGTATATGCCCCAGTAGTGCCTTGTTGATAAGCTGCTGCGGTAGTTGCAGCATTATTACCATATAAAGTACCACCAGCGACAACAACTTGCGCTCCATTGGTGTTGTTACTTGCATAACCACCATTGGAAAAACTATCGGTGGTAACATTACCTCCGGCTTGGTCGCCAAAAGTGACAGACCCATTAGAGTTAATCGTTGTCTGTACAGTATATCCGTTTGCCTCTTTGACTGTAGCTGTCCCATTGCCGTTATTGGTGATGGTGTTGCCGTAAGGCGTAACATACGATTGTCCACTACCGATATCGCCCATTGCTTGAGCCGGCGGCGGGTAATAATTAGCCGGAGCGGCACCCGCTGCAGTCACCATCCAGCCACCCGCACCGCCAGTATTACACACGCCACCACTCACCTTATCCCATCCTGACCAGCTTACATTTCCCGGTGATCCGCATTGGCCAATATTATTGCAATTAGATGGGGGCGTGGGCGGTGGCGCGCAATCCGGCACCTTCTGGCTCATGTTCGGATCTTTGAACGCCGTCACAACGCCAAAAGAGGCGCTGGTTGGATTCGGCATCTGAGATGCGGTCAGCGTCGGCGTCACTTGCGTGATGTTATGCACCACGGTAACCGTATTGTGCGGCGTGATTTCATCCAGGTTCGCAGCAATCACATCCTGCGGTGGAGTCACCTTGACTCCGGTGAACGGGAAGGTGACCGCATTCGCTTCAGAAACCATGGCCAACGTCATCGCCACAGCCATTGCCAATGTGGAAATCTGTTTTTTATACGTCATCATTACGCACCTCCGTCAAAAACATTCCTTAAAATAAAAGACCAAATCGTAAAGCCATCAATAACAGAATATTCGGCATGGCCAATCTCAGTTTTCTTAACCCGATCGCCGTGCCATTGGTCACCAGTAATCCGAACCCAGTCAATGCCGTGAAACTCCATATCAGCACGGCATTAATCGGGATCGCACTCTGCGAAAGGGTTAAGTGCAACACCATCACCGTAGATAACAGGGCTATGCCTAAATCAACGCGCCGCAGCCAACGATCCGGCAGAAATAAAACGCGCTCCACCAGCAAGGTCACATTTCTCATTGTCCGTGTGATGCTCTTCCGCCAGGTATGGCCACGCCTGCATTCCCGATGCCCGTTTTTCCTTGTGATAAATGACCCTGCGGAGCAACCCATGATGCCCGCGATGTCGAGGATGCCAGCGGTTTCCAAAGGGGCTTCCAGGCCGTCGTCTTGGGGGCCGCCTGCTGTACGGCCTCGCTACCCTTGAAAGCCACGGATGAAGGCGCCATCTGGATATTCAACGAGCTGCTATGCGTACCATTCGGTGCAACATAGTACGCCGTCAACGTCGCTTGCTGTTGTGCAGGCTGATTTAAGGCAACCACCGCACAATACGTACCCTTAAATGCCGGGTTCCACTTGGATGGCAAAAAACGTGTAGGCGGCGTCCAACTGACCTGGTTTGCTGACGGCAAATCATTTACGATCCCCGCAATGGCAGCCGGTGTCGCCAGTCCTGCTACAGCGGTACCAGATCCAGGCGTAAAACCACAAACCGATGCAGCTTGCGATGGGCTGGAAGCGGTGCCGGCGTACAACAGAAACGGCGCATAGGTTACCGGTGTTGTGGACTGATTTTGGTTCCACGGAGCGCCGCCCGTATTCTCAAAACTGTACTTCTGCGCAGCCACAGCGAATATCTGCAGATTTTGCTGGAGATCACCCAGTAAAGCCGACTTCGTGGTTGTCGCTTGCAATTGATTGGCTGCATCACCCGTCGAGGCGATAGCGGCATCGCTGACCAGGCAAGCGATGGCCAATGCAACACAGACAATGGTTTTTCTACGTGAGCACTTGCTCAAAGTAACTTTGTGTACATTGGTTTTCATCCGCCACCTCCAATATTCCGTACAATTTTGATAGAACCCTATAGACTTACCCAGCAGTATAAGCGGTCATAAACCAATCAACAATATAGGCAAAGTTAGGCAAAGTTAGGCAAATACCATCTTTTTTAATTAATTTTTCCATGACGTGTACGATGTCCTCGTAAATCGCTCTTGATTTACTCGTTCCCGAGCATACAGTCGCCAACCTCCCGCCGTGCGCCGATCTGGAAGAAAACGGTTTTCTTCTTCCCATCGTCGCAACGAGAGCGTACATGATTTGGCCTCTTTTAGGATGTAAATGTAATAGCCACAGAACCGTTAGCACCGTTACTGTTAGTGGCACCACCTGCCGCACCAGTTCCAATGGTGACACCTGTTGACGGGTAATCCATTCCACCTTGTCCACCATATCCGCCAATACACGCACCGTCGCCGGCACCTCCACCTCCTGGGAAACCACCGCCGCCGCCACCGCCGCCGCCACAAGATCCGCCACCACCACCACCACCGCCACCGTATCCGCCGTTTCCTGTTGCGCCATAGGTCCCATTATCATTATTACCGCTGCCTCCAGCCGCAAAAGGCGTCCCGGCCGTACCAGCATAGTTGCTTCCGTCGTTTCCAAAGCCACCATATCCATACCCGCCATCTCCGGCAGCGTAAGGGGTATTGTCGATACTGGTGGAATTATTGACTGTCCCTCCATTTCCGCTATGGCCGTAGATGCCGGTGGCGTAGTAGTAACCAGCCCCGCCACCACCACCAGCAACCACCAAAGCAGAACTTGATGAACACGATGTTCCATTGCAAACAGCGCTCAACCCACCACCGCCAGTGCCTATACTAGTGTTACCAGATCCTTCCGCACCCGTTCCGCCTCCACCAACAACAACTGTCAAAGTCCCATTGGCCGTCACCGGAACAGTTGCGATAACTTCCCCCCCATTGCCCCCTGGACTGCCATTACTGCCCCCGCCCCCAGCGCCATC
>JAAOMR010000269.1 GCA_018853935.1 Acidithiobacillus ferrivorans | reverse complement strand
GACGGATGCCAAGGCGGTATTTGTGTTTCGCTTTGAGAAGCCATCTTTGTTGCCACACTGGCCGAAACCGGTGCAGCTCACCGCCAATGGCGAAGTGCCGGTGGTATTCCGCTTTGATTTCAGCGATCCGGCCACCCTCTTTGCCGCGCAGACCTTCCCCATCCAGAATCATGACCTGATTTATGTGGCCTCGGCGCCAATCACCGATCTGCAGAAGTTCCTGGGGCTGATCATACAGATCGTCTATCCGATTCAGGGTCTGACAACGGCGGGTGTGGTCCCCTAGGAATCTCAACATGAGCGGATTTGGTGATGCACCGATTTTTCTGGATGTGACTCGCCTGCTGTACCGCCTGACGCGAGGACGCATGCCGACCGGGGTGGATCGCGTGTGTCTCGCCTACGTGCGGCACTTTCACCATCGGGCGCAGGCCATGGTGATCTGGGGCGGTGTTGCGGTAGGCTTGTCCCCGTCGGCTTCCGTGGCGCTTTTCGACCAGTTGGTGGGATGGGAAGATGGTGAGCGCCCTGCCAGTTTGAGGAACGCCCTGATGGCCTCGCTCAAATTGCCGCTGCGCGCGGTGCCTGCCGGGAGCTGGGTGCTCAATATGGGGCACAGCGGGCTGGACCAGCGGAGTTATCTTGGCTGGCTACGCCGTAAAAACATGCGTTTGCTGGTGATGGTCCATGACCTGATTCCCATTACCCACGCGCAGTTTTGTCAGGCGGGCGCGGCAAAACATCATGTCCGGCGAATGGGCTTGATTCTGGGGCAGGCAGAGGGGATCGTCAGCAACTCCCGGCATACGGCGGAGATGCTCGACGAACATGCCCGGCAGACCGGGGCAGTGGTGCCGCCGGTGGCGGTAATCCCGCTGGGCGCCAAAAAGCACTGGACGGTCTGCGAGGATGCGCCTGGCGCGGTAGCGGGGCCTTATTTCGTGATGGTGGGGACGCTGGAGCCCCGTAAAAACCATGCGTTCGTGCTGCATCTGTGGCAGCGCATGCTGGACGAATGGCACGCTGCGGAGATTCCTCACCTATTGGTCATCGGGCAAATCGGCTGGATGTGCGGTGAGGTGGTCCGTCAGTTGAAGACCGACGAACGACTGAAACAGGTTGTGCACCTGATGACGGATTGTGACGATGCCCGGCTCGGGCATTATTTGCGCCATGCCCGCGCCATGCTCTTTCCTTCGCATGCGGAGGGCTACGGATTACCTCTGCTGGAGGCGATGGATTTGGGTGTGCCGGCGCTGACGAGCCCGTTGCCGGTGTTTCACGAAGTGGCGGGCTTGGTGCCGGATTACCTCGATCTGGACGACGGGGACGCGTGGTTGGAGGCGATTCACGATTATGCGCAACCTGCGAGTGCCCGACGGGAGGCGCAATTGCACCGCCTGCGCGGATTTTCGGCACCCCAGTGGTCTGATCATTTTTCCGAATTCGAAAACTTTGTGAGCCGTTTATGAAAAATAAAAAAATCGCGATCATTGGCTATGCGTCGCGCTTACCGCAAACATCGGATGCCACCTTTTGGGAGGACTTGCTGGCGGGCCGAAACCTGGTGACACGGGTGGCGGAGGAGCGCTGGGCGCAGTACGGGCTCGAGCATCCGTCACGCGCCCATCCAGGGAGCTCGGTGACCTTCGCGGCGGGTTCGCTGGGGGATGTGGCGGGCTTCGATGCGGGATTTTTTCGCATTTCCCCGCGCGAGGCGGCGGCCATGGACCCGCAGCAACGTCTGCTGCTGGAGATGAGCTGGGAGGCTTTCGCCCATGCCGGTATCCCGGTTCTCCGCTTGCGCGGGAGTCGTTGCGGCGTCTTCATCGGCCTCGCCAGTACCGATTATGGCTACCGGTTGGCCGATGATTTGGCGGCCATCGGCGCGAACTCGGCGACGGGTTCGACGGCGAGCATTGCGGCGAATCGCCTGTCCTATTTTTATGATCTGCAGGGGCCGAGCATGGTGGTGGATACGGCCTGCTCTTCGGCACTGGTCGCTTTTCATCAGGCTTGCCAGTCGTTGTTGCACGGTGAGAGCGATCTGGCGCTGACCGGGGCCATCAACCTGCATCTGCATCCCTTTGGTTTTCTGATTTTTTCCAAGGCGTCCATGCTTTCTGCCGAAGGCCGCTCGCGCCCTTTTGACGCGGCGGCGGATGGCTATGTGCGCGCGGAGGGTGGTGGGGTCTTCGTGCTCAAGGAGTATGCGGCGGCGCTGCGCGACGGGGATCGCATCCTGGCGGTGGTGGCTCATACCGCCATCAATACGGATGGACACAAGGCGGGGCTGACCATACCACGGGTGGCGGCGCAGGCGGCCTTGCTCACCGCGGCTTATGCGGCGGCGGGCATTGATCCGGATGCCGTGGATTATATCGAGGCCCATGGTACCGGCACGGCGGTGGGCGACCCACTGGAAGTGGAGGCCATTGGTCGCGCGCTGGGCGCCCGGCGGCGCGCCGATAACCCGCTGCCGCTGGGCTCGGTAAAGAGCAATCTGGGGCATATGGAGACGGCATCGGGGGTGCCTGGGTTGTTGAAGGCCATTCACTGTCTGCGGCAGCGGATCGTACCGGCGACGATCGGCGTGACGCGACTGAATCCGCGTCTGCCGCTGGCGGACTTCGGTCTGGAGGTGGTGACTGCGGCGCGCCCCTTGCGTACCACAGGGCCGCTGACGGTCGGGGTGAACGCCTTCGGTTTCGGCGGTGCAAATGCCCATGTGATACTGGAGCGGGCGGCGGAGCCCCGACGGCGGCGGCGTTCACCCGGAAAGATGCGCCGTTCGCAGCGTTGGCCGCTGCTGCTGTCGGCGGCGACGCCGACCGCTTTGCGACAGGTGGCGGCGGATTTCGCCGGGGTGCTGACGGGGGTGGCGGAGCAGGATTACGCCTGCCGCTATCAGGCGAACTTCCGTAGCGAGCGCTTGGGTCAGCGCGCCCTGTTCTGGGGTGGTGACGGCTCCGATCTGGCAGCGGATGTACGCGCTTTTGCCGCCGGTGAGGATGCGTCCCCGGCGGCGCTGGGGAAAGGGCTGGAGACGCCGCGCGGCCCGGTATTTCTCTATTCCGGAAATGGCAGCCAATGGGTGGGCATGGGCCGGGCCCTGCTGAATGAGCCGGTGTTCACGCAAACGCTGGCGGCGATAGACGCGATCTTCCTGCCGCTGGCGGGCTATGCTTTGCGGGATGAGTTGGCGGGCTTGCTCGGTGAGGGACGCTATGTGCTGACGGAATTCGCCCAGCCGGCGCTCTTTGCGCTCCAGGTGGGGATCACGGAGTGCCTGCGCGCGTTGGGGATCGAACCGGTGGCGGTGGCCGGGCACAGCGTTGGTGAAGTGGCGGCGGCATGGGCCTGCGGCGGTCTGAGTCTCGCTGATGCCGTGCGGGTGGTCCACGAGCGTAGTCGTTTGCAGGGCCAGTCGCGGGGACTGGGGCAGATGACGGCAGTCGCGGCTGATGCGGATACGGTCATGGGCTGGTTGCAGGACTGGGCTCTGGCGGACAGGGTATCCATTGCCGCATGGAACAGCCCGCGCGGGTCAACGGTGGTGGGCACCCAGGACGCATTGACGGCACTGGAACGGCGATTGCGCAATCGGGGCGTGGGCTATAAACGCCTGGATGTGGATTATCCCTTTCATAGTCCGCAGATGGACGGCTTCCGCGCGGCGCTGCTGGACAGTCTGGCGGATCTGCACCCGACGGCGACGCGCATCCCGTTACTGTCGGTGGTGACCGGCGCGGTACTCTTGCCCGAAGAGACGCTGGACGCGACGTACTGGTGGCGCAACATCCGCGAGCCGGTGCGTTTTCAGCAGGCGGTGGATGGGTTGCTGCAGTCATGGAATATTTTTATCGAACTGGGTGGGCATCCGGTGCTGCGCGGTTATGTGCAGGATGCACTGAATGCGGCAGAGCAGGATGGGCGGATCATCACCACGCTGCGCCGTGGCGAGGAAAATGCCCAGGCATTGACGCAGGCGGCGGCCGCGCTCTGGGTGGCCGGGGTACCGACGGATTGGCAGCGCTATTACCCGGTACCGGCCCCGGTGGTCGATTTGCCCCATTATCCGTGGGAGCGGGAACATCACTGGCATACGGTCACCAGCGAGTCGGCGCGAACGCTGACTGCTTATCCGGTGCATCCGTTGCTGGGGCATCCGCTTGCTGACCATGCCGGAGAATGGGAGCAGCAGATCGATACGAAGCGGCTGCCTTTTCTCGCGGATCATCGGGTGGGAGACGGGATAATCTTTCCCGGAGCGGGTTACGTGGAGTTGCTGCTGGCGGCAGCGCGCGAACGCTTTGGGAGCTCCGCGCATCTCATCATCGAAGATCTGGAAATCGTGGCGCCGCTGCTCCTCGATGATGATGACAGCAAGGTGCTGCGCGTCAGCGTGGACGAGGACGGTGTGGCGACCATTCAGGCGCGCCCGTTGTTGCAGGAGGGCTGGACGCTCCACGGCAAAGGGCGGATTCGCCAGGGTAGTGCGGGCGCAGAACCCGATACGCTCCAGGAACGCTCGGCGCCACCCTCCCGGCTCCCGGATTTTGATGCGGATCAGCACTATCGTTTGGCGGATATGGCCGGTCTCCACTATGGTCCGGCGTTTCAGTCGGTACAGGCGGGATGGCTGCAAGAAGATGGCGTGCTGGCGCGATTGGCGCTACCGGCGCCAGCGGATGCCACGGGCTATTTGTTGCACCCCGCACTGCTCGATGGGGCATTGCAGCTTTTTGTGAATCTGCTGGCTGCCGGGGGTACTGCACAGGCGGGCTGGGGTTATGTGCCGGTGCGTGTCGAGCGACTGAGCTTGCTGGCGGCGGCAGAGGGCGTGCTTTGGGCGTCCGTGCGGCTGCTGCGCCGCTCGCCACAGTCCTTGTTGGCGGATCTGAGCCTGACCGACGGACAAGGCCGGGTGTGGGTACGATGTGAGGGCGTGCGTCTGCGCCGGGTGCGTTTGCTGCGCAGCGACGTCGAGCACCTGCGCTACCTGCACAGCAGGCTGACGCCGGTACCATTGGCGCAGTGTGCCGACGCGCGGATTTCGCTCGATCTGGCCGCCATACACACGCTATTAGCCGATGCGCTGGCGGATAGTACCGCTGCGGCGCGTTATATCGAAGAGTTTTCGCCACTGGTGGAGGGGCTGCTGCAGGCCTATGGGGCGGAATCTGCGACGGAGGGTGACGAGGAGATTGCGGCAGCGGATATCTGACAGACCCTACTGCAGGATTACCCGGAGTTTTTCCCGATCACCCTGCAGGTCGGGCGCTGGGGCTTGCATCAGTCCGGCGACGGCGAGTCGGGCACACAGCCCCAGATCGCGACCGCCGCTTATCCGGCCATCCTCCAGACCATGACCCCGCCGTTAATGGCCGGACTGAGTGCGCTAGTCGCCGCGTTGCGGATGGAATTGTCTGCGGGCCAGCGCCTGGGGATACTGGAGATCAGTCATTCGGCGGCGGAGTGGTTGCCGACACTCGCGGCGGACGTGGGGGAAGATGTCCGCTGCACACTCTATCAGGCCGGGTTGAATGACGCCGAGGCATCGCTGACGGCGCCGTGGACGACCATCCATCTGCGGGACGAAAACCGGCCTGTGGTGCATCTGGCATGGTTGCGCCTGGATGTGGCCGACAAGGATTTGCAGTTGCAAATGCTGGACTGCGCCGTGGACTGTGTGGCTGCGGAGGGCGTCTTGCTGGTACAAGGGGTGCATCCGGAGCTCTGGTGGCGAACGATAGATGAACACGATCCGTCCCTGATGGGTATGGCGGAGTGCCGGCAGTGGCTGGAGGACCGTGGTTTCGCCGGATGCAGGGTCTTGGGTGCGGAAGAGGCTGGCACGGGTGCGTACGCCTTATTACTGCGTAAAGCAGCGGCGGTGGCGGTGCCGGAAAGCCGTTCCCCGGCCGGATGCTGGTTGCTGGTGGGTACGCCGGGAGCGGAGAACGTACCGGGGGTGGTGATGCTGCGGACGGCGCTGACGGCGGCTGGCGCTGAGTGCCATTTCATTGTCGCCGACTCTGATGCCTTACTGACGGCGGCCCTGGCCGAAAACGCGGGGGACAAGCATTGGGCGGGGGTGGTCTACCTGGAGCGGCCTGCGCTGACAACCCCTTTCTCGCCGGCGACGTTGTCACGATCCTGTCAGATACTCCGCGCTTTGGGCTTATGGGGCGTGAGTCAGACGGCTGTGGCGCCCGTCTTTGTGCTAACGGCGGGTGGTGTCCGGGCAACCTGCCCGTTGGCGGATGAACAATCGGTCGATCTGGCGGCGCTGGATGCGGCGGGGCTCTGCGGCTTTGCCCGCAGCCTGCAGAACGAGTGGCCGGAATGGGCGCTGCGCCTGATCGACTGGGGGACGACATCGCCCACGGCGGCGACGGTGGTGGCCGTCGTCGGTGCGCTGCTCGATCCCGATGCGGAGACCGAACTGGTTTTTGATGCCGAAGGCCGGCGCTATGCCCCACGGGTAGAAGAACTGACCTCGCCAGCGGTGGCAGACCCGATGCAGGCCTCGTCCTGCCGACAGTTGGGTTTTTCGCTGCCCGGCCAGCTACGCAATCTGCAATGGGCTGATCATCCGTGTCCGGCCCTTGCTGACGATGCCGTAGAGGTGGTCGTGGCAGCGGCGGGGCTCAATTTCCGCGATGTGATGTATGCCTTGGGCATGCTTTCCGATGAAGCCCTGGAAAATGGTTTCTCCGGCCCCGGTCTGGGACTCGAGTTCGCCGGGCGGATTGTCGCAGTGGGGCGGCAGGTGACGCGCTGGGCGCCGGGGGATGCGGTGCTCGGCTTTGCCCCTGCCAGTTTCAGTACCCATGTGCAGACATCGGAAACGGCCATTGCCGCACTGCCACCGGGTATGGACATGGCGGCAGCGGCGACGATTCCGACGGTGTTCTTCACCGCCTGGTACGCATTACACGAACTGGCGCGGCTGGAGGCTGGTGAACGCGTATTGATCCATGGCGGCGCCGGTGGTGTGGGTATCGCGGCGATTCAGATCGCGCAGCAACTCGGCGCGGAAGTCTTTGCGACGGCGGGTTCGCCGGAAAAGCGGGATTTTCTGCGCCTGTTGGGGGTAAATCGGGTCTATGATTCCCGCTCCCTCGACTTTGCCGAGGCGATTCTGCGCGATACGGGCGGCGCCGGTGTCGATGTGCTCCTCAACAGCCTTTCCGGCGAGGCGATACGCCGTAATCTACAGGTGTTGCGGCCTTTTGGACGTTTTCTCGAACTGGGCAAGCGTGATTTTTACGAAAATACCGCTATGGGTCTGCGTCCCTTCCGCAATAATCTGAGTTATTTCGGGATCGATGCCGATCAATTGCTGCTGGCGCGACCAGCGCTGACGCAGCGGCTGTTCACGGAAATTATGTCCCACTTTGCACAAGGCGATTTTTTCACGCTGCCGATGGTCCGTTTTCCTGCGGCAAGGGTGGTGGAGGCGTTCCGGTATATGCAGCAGGCGCGGCAGATTGGCAAGATCGTGGTGGATATGGAAGCACCCTTCACCCCTGCCGCGCGGCCCTCGCGGCAGAGCGGGCCGGGTCTTCGTCTGTCGGCCGATGGTGTTTATCTGGTCACCGGCGGGCTCTCCGGTTTCGGGCTGGAGACGGCGCGATGGCTGGTGACACGGGGCGCGCGACGGCTGGTACTGATCAGCCGCTCCGCACACCCCGATGCGGCTGGCCAAGAAGCGTTGATGGCGATGACCGCGGCGGGCGTCGACCTGCACTGCCTGCCCTGCGATATCGGCGACGGTGCGCAGGTACAGGCGCTGTTTACGCGGATCGCGGCGGAGATCGGACCCTTACGGGGCATCATCCATGCGGCAGCCGTCATTGACGACGCCCTCGCCCAAAACCTGACGGCGACGCAGATAGACGCCGTGCTGCGCCCAAAAGTCGCCGGTGCATGGCATCTGCATCAGAATAGTCAGAGCGCTCCGCTGGATTTCTTCGTGCTGTACTCGTCGGTGACCACCCTGCTCGGCAACCCTGGGCAGGCCCATTACGTGGCGGCGAACACCTGGATGGAAGCCCTGGCCACGCAACGCCGGGCCCAGGGCCTACCGGCCACCGCGGTGCTGTGGGGGGCAATCGGGGATGTCGGTTATCTGGCCCGTAATCCGCAGACGCGCGATGTGTTGCAGCAGCGACTCGGCGGCGCGACACTGCGGGCGGCAACGGCCCTCAATATCCTGGAGTCAATGCTGCTGACGCATGCCAGCGGCTTGGTGGTGGCCGATCTGGACTGGGGCGTGGTACGCCGCTTTTTGCCGGGAGCCCAGGCGCCGCGTTTTACGGAATTGTCGCGTGGGGTAGAGGACGACGCCGATGCAACCGACGCGGATCTCTGCGCCACACTGCAGACGCTGCCGCTGGGCGAAGCGCAGGCGTTGCTGACGGAGCTGGTGCGCCGCGAAGTCGGGCAGATCTTGCGGCTAGCCGTCGAAAAAATTCCGCCGGACCAAAATCTCGGTCAACTCGGGCTCGATTCGCTGATGGGGGTCGAACTGGCACTGGCGCTGGAGGAACGCTTGGGGATCAAATTACCCGCCTTTCTGCTCAGCGAAGGACCGACGCCCGGCAAATTGGCCCAGCGACTGCTGCAGGCTTTGCGGAAAAGGGATACGGCGGATGCCGCGCTGGCGGAGCAAACTCCCGATGCCGAATTCCAGCGACTGGCTGCGGCGCATGGCGTCGTCCAACAAGCGGTGGATGCTGCGCTACGCACCGGCACGGGAGGCCACTGAGATGAACAAACCCCATCGCAGCCTTGCCGCGCAAGTCAAGGAACGCCTCATTCAGAAGGGATTGGAGAAGCGTCTAAAGCAGATAGATGCGGCGCCGACGACGCAGCCGCGTCAGGAAGATGCCGCCGTACCCGAGGCCTTTACCCGTTTTGATCAGCAGCCTGGTTTCCGCCAGGTACGCATGCTGCAGGAAGGCGCCCAGCGTTTTGGTGTGGAGAACCCGTTCTTTCATGTGCATGCGGGTACGGCGGCCGCCCACAGCGAAATTGCCGGGCATCCGGTTATCAACTATGGCAGCTACAACTACCTTGGGCTTTCCGGGCACCCGAGGGTCAATGCCGCCGCCAAGGCCGCCATTGACCGTTATGGCACTTCGGTTTCCGCCAGTCGCATCGTCGCGGGAGAGCGGCCCCTGCACCGCAACCTTGAGCGGAGCATTGCAGAACTCTACGGCGTCGATGACGCCCTGGTCATGGTCAGCGGTCATGGGACCAACATCAGTCTCATCGGACATCTTTTGGGCCCGAGAGATATAGTGCTGCATGACGAATACGCCCATAACAGTATCCTGATGGGCATACAGATCTCGCGGGCGCAGCGCTTCTCCTTTCGTCACAACGACATGGCTGACCTCGAACAATTGCTACAGAACCACCGTCATCGCGCCGAACGCTTGCTCATTGCGGTAGAAGGGATCTATAGCATGGACGGCGATTACCCCGACTTACCCGCCTTGATTCACCTGAAAAAACGCTACGGCGCGTGGCTCATGATCGATGAGGCACACGCGCTGGGGGTTGTTGGTCAGCGTGGCCGGGGAATTGCCGAACACTTTGGCATCGACCCTCGGGAAGTAGATATCTGGATGGGCACTTTGAGCAAGTCGCTCGCTGCTTGTGGTGGCTACGTGGCCGGAGAAAAAGCCCTGATCGAAAACCTCCGCTATCTTGCTCCGGGATTTCTGTACAGTGTGGGGATGTCACCACCCGTGGCGGCCGCAGCCCAGGCGGCATTGGATCTCTTGAAAGCGGAACCGGAACGGGTAACCACCTTGCAGGCACGGGGGGCATATTTCTTCGATCGAATCCGGGCCCTTGGGTTGGATACCCGCAGTAGCGCAGGGATCGCCATTATACCCGTTATTTTCGGAAGCTCCCTGCATGCGGTGCGCCTATCCAGCGAACTTTTGCGGCAGGGCATCCACGTGCAGCCTATCATTTACCCGGCGGTACCCGAAAAACAAGCCCGCCTGCGCTTTTTCCTGAGCTCCACCCATAGCCAGGCCGATATCGACATCACCCTGGATGCACTCCGCGCGTGCCTCTAGTTCCACGTCACAAAAGAAGCATCTGCGGAGAAAATATGCGAATCGAACTCTATGATTCCATCACGAAAGTCCCCCGGGAAAGTTGGAATCGGCTCGCCAGGACCCATTCGGAAACGCTGTCCTGGGAGTTTTGGCAGGTGGTCGAGCGTTCGGGACTGAATGATTTTGAATACCGCCATGCCATGTTGCTGGATGAACAGGGAGAACCGCAGGCCATCACCAGCTTTTACTCCGTTACCACCGACATCGCCATTTTTGCCCCGCCCGGATTGCGCGTCTTCCTGAATCATATCCGGCGATGGTTTCCGAACTTTCTCAAGCTGCGGATGTTGGAGTGGGGCTCACCAGTGACCATCAACAGCCCCCCTTTTGCACGCAGCGAGGCGCTCAGCGATAAGCAGGTTATCGAAGCGATGGATGCGGTATTGCGCCGCACCGCACGCGCCGAAGGACATTTCCTCATCGTCGTACGGGATTTCGAGCCCAATGCCCAAAACCTGCGATCCATTTTTCGCCGACGAGGCTATCATTGGACGCCCAGTTTACCCAACACCTATATGGATATCCGCTGGTCCACGCCAGAGCAGTACTGTGACGCGATGCGCAGTTATTATCGGAGCAAACTCAAAAAACACCTTAAATGCAACCAGCAGGCAGGCGTGCACCACCGCCTCGTCGATGACTTCGAGAACATGGCCGAAATGCTGCATCACCAGTGGATGGTGGTGCACCAGCATGCGAAGGAGTTTCAGCGGGAGACCCTGACGCCGACTTTTTATGGTGAACTCGCCCGCACTCTGGAGGGACGGGCCAAGGTAATACTCTTTTATCGGGGCGAGGCCTTGGTGGGGCATGCCCTGCTGCTCGTCGATGGCGACATGTTGCGCTGGCTGTATGTCGGGCGTGAGGTGGCAGCCAACGACAGTCTGTATATTTATATTGCCTACACGGTTGTCGAGTCGGCCATTCTCCTCGGCGCCAGACAGTTGGAGATGGGGCTGACCACCTACTCCATTAAGCAGGATCTGGGTGCCGATGTGGTGCCCATCCAGATGGCACTGCGGGCGACCTGGAGTTGGGTCAATCCTTTTGTCGGGCTCGGTTACCGTCTGCTGAATCACATACCCGAAACCCATCTCCGTCCGATTTTCAAAACAAAGAAATGACAAGGAAACCTGCCATGCCCATAGATAAACCCATTCTCGTAACAGGTGCTACCGGATTTATCGGCAGCCATCTGGCAGAACGCTTGATATCTCAGGGTAAAAGTGTACGCCTGTTGGTACGTAATCCACAGCACCTGGATATTCCTCTACGGATGAGCACCCAACTTTGCACTGGGAACCTGGAAAGGCCTGAAACCTTGCATACGGCTGTAAAAGATGTCGATATCGTATTTCATTGCGCGGCCAATGTCAGCACCTGGGATGAGCCCGAAAATTACGAAAAGACCAATGTAGAGGGGCTGGGTCATCTGCTGAACGCCATAGCCGATTCCGGTACCCTGCCCCGCCGCTTTGTGCACCTTTCGACCGTGGATGTTTATGGTTTTCCCGTGAATCCGTGTGACGAAAGTTGTCCGCCCCGTGCGCCAGGTTTTGGTTATGGGAATAGCAAACTTCGTGGTGAAGCAGTCCTTCGCGATCGGGCGCTGGCCATGGCCTTGCCCTTTGTGATTTTGCGCCCAACCAATGTCATGGGCCCACGTAGCCCCTTTATCGAACGAATCGGCCACGAAATACGCTCGGGACTCATGCTTACCATTCATCAGGGAAAAGTGGACGCCGGTTTTTTGTACGTCGACAATCTCGTGGACAACATGCTTTGGGCCGCAGACGCGCCACAGGCCGTGGGTGAAACTTTTAACGTCAATGATCCTGCACAAATCACCTGGCAACGCTTTCTGCAGGACTTTCGTCATGGCATTCACGGTAAAGGATGGACCATCGATTTACCCTACGGCATGGCCAATGCTGCCGCATCGGTCATCGAAGCCCCTTATCGCTGGCTCGGTTCGCGCCAGGAGCCGCTGCTGCACCGTCTGCTGGTGCGCCTGTTCGGGCGCAGTTGTGGTCATTCTGCGGCAAAGCTCGCCGCGGCTGGTGCACCGGTCGGCAAAGTTGGCTACGATCAAGCGATGACGCAATCCATAGACTGGTACCTGCGGAATTTTTGCCCATGAGCGTTCAACCCTGTATGCACGTGCTTTTTCTTCAGGGAATGCCGTCGCCATTTTTTTATCGCATCGCGCAAAAACTGGAAGCCCACGGCTGCCGCGCCACACGTATCAATTTGTGTGCCGGTGACCGGTTATTCTGGCCTGGGGAAAACGCCGTGGATTACCGTGGCACCACGGCAGCCTGGCCCGACTTCGTCAGAACCTTTATGCGCACACAGAACGTCACCGACCTCGTGCTGCTGGGTGAACAGCGCCGTTATCACCGGGAGGCCGTCGATATTGCCCTGGAAATGGGCGTCACGGTTACCGTAACTGATTTTGGATATATCCGGCCGGACTGGGTGACTTGGGAACGCAACGGCATGAGCGGCAGCTCGCTGTTTCCCCGCGACCCGGCCGTCATCCGCGCAATGGCCGCAAATGCGCCCGAAGTAGACTGGCCACCGCGATTTTTCGATAACGCTCTGATAATGGCAAAAGGTGACCTCTTACACAATTTTGCCAATATGTTTGGCATGTTCCTGTATCCGCACTACCAGCGCAGCGATCGACGCCCGTCAACTCTGCTTTATACAGCTGCAAGCGGTCTGCGTCTCCTTGGCAATCGGATACAGCGGGACAAAAATCAGCAGAAAGTGGCCCATTTGGCCAACAATGGAATACGTTATTTTTTATTCCCCTTGCAGCTCGATTTTGATTTTCAGATTGTGGCCTATTCACCATTCAGCGGCATGGCAGAAGCGATCCGTTTGGTCATGCGCTCTTTCGCCGCACACGCAGAGCCCGAAGATCACCTGATCCTCAAGGAGCACCCTTGGGATCCGGCAATCAGGAATTTGGAGCATTTTGCATACCGAGAGGCTGAAGCTCTGGGAATCCGCCATCAGGTTGATTATCTGCGTGGCGGGCATTTAGACACTCTGATTCGTCATGCCCGCGCTGTAGTTCTGGTGAACAGTTCCACCGGCATACGCACCTTACAATTACGCAAGCCACTCAAAACCTTGGGGCAGGCATTGTTCGATATTAGCGGGCTCACGCATCAGGGGAGTCTGGATACGTTTTGGAAGGAACCCGGAGAAATCGATCCGGATCTGGCCGAAGCCTTTCTGAAGGTTCTGGCGGCAACCATCCAGATCCGTGGGGTTTTTTTTCAGGAGCCGGGTTTGAGCCATGCAATCGATGAGGCTTTACAGCGATTGCTTTCAGGTACGGTAGGGCAATTGCAACACCGCGCAACCCGTTCCTGCTATGCAGAATCAAAAGCGCAAAGAGATACCTTAGCAACCATTAGTAAATAACTTGTACTTTTCATGCGGCAGGCATGGCCTTGATGCATGGATGCAGACGCACTGATAGCCGCCCGACACCATGCGCTGAGGGATACAGGATGATTAGAGACGACTACATGCGGCGGTAGAGGCGAAAGTGCTGGGTCATGGTGGGGTCAAGCGGATTAGCCCATGTTTGACACCCCACAAATGTTACTTATTTATGGCAAAGAAGACGCGGGTATTACACCAGGACGGCCATTTTGGTGTGACTCTGGAACAGGTCATCCTGAATGGCCGGGAGACCCGGGCCGGAGAGCCGGATACACCAGGCTGCCCCGTGCTGGTCTTCATAAAGCATGGCGCAGACTTCAGGGCGATGGACAGACAGGATCTTGGCGATACCCATGCTATTGGCCGCCCTGGTGTCGATCCGGTATTCGGGCAGTTCCAGAATATGGTCGCGATTCATAGTGAACACCACGACAGTTCCACCCCACCGCCCCAAGTGTTGCTGCCTTCGGACAAGAGCACCCACGGACAGGCAGTTCTCTCTCTTACGAGGACCCAGTCCCGCCAGCAACGGAATAATAGGTGAAAGTTCTAGCCCCATTCACAGAGCTTCCGCCATGACCCCTGGCCCTTCACCTCACCCGTGGCCTGCCCCGGTCTCTAACGTCGAACCGCACCGATATCAAAATATCGAGTTGATCAAATCGTCCCCGATCCCAAAACCCGCCCCCATCATCAGCGCCTGACCAAAGCCGGAGTGTTCCAGACTGCTCAAAAATCCGCCCTGTTGCGGCTGCGCCTGGGGATAACCCTGTGCTTGTGGCGTTTGCGGGTAGCCGGGTTGCCATGGTTGTGGCTGAGCGTATTGCTGCATATCATTTTGCACCGCCTGGTGCATCGCCTGCATCAGCATCATGACCTGCTGCTGTTCCTGCTGGATAGTGAGGGCCAGTTCCTTGAGATCCAGAAGCCATTCGCGGGCATCGGTGCTGCCGCCGTCTGCGGCGGTTTTGAGCTTTCCGGCCAGCCCCTGAATGCCCTGAGTTACGCTTTGCCCTTCCTGCTGAAGCTGGTTGTACTGCTGTTCCACGGTGGCGATGTCCACATCTTTCTCCTCTCTGTGACAATTACTACAATATGGGCGCGATGCCGCAAACAATAAGCAATCTTTTTGCCCTGATTGAGGCTACCGCATCCAAGGCTCCCGCCTGGGGGGCTGATCCTCATCAAAACTGCCGCCATTCCCAGACATGACCGCCCAGATCAGGGCGATAATCCAGCCGATGATGGTCCAGCCCAGCAGCACATCCAGCAGGGTGATGGCTATCCGGTGCGGGCTGCCCATGCCCCAGGCCAACAGCGCAGGCAGCGCGTATATCGCCACCGCCACGATGAATGCTGCCATTAGCAACACCACGAATCCGCTGCGGCTATTCGCGATCCAGTGAAACATGACGGTTGCGACTCCCTAAACTATTCCTAAGCAACGGCGTCGGCGATTTCCTTGGCCGCCCGCAGTATCGCAAGCAGGCCAATAGCCTGTAAAGATGCCCTTGCCGTATCCATCGTCCACTCCACCCCGTGTTAAAAAAACGTCATCAGGTTCCCGTCACCCCTATACAGGACAAGACCCATGCCTGAAGGAGCTTGTCATGACGGAGACCAGTGCAGGGTGCAGCCCCCATGTCGGGTGCAACCCCAATGCAGTGTGCAGCCCCATCGTAGAGACTACCACCCCTTTTGCCTTGCGCATGAGTGCACATGAGTTTGCTGCGCTGGATCGTATTTGCGCGGTGACGGAATTGTCGCGGGCCAAAATCATCCGTCACCTGATTCTGTCGCAAGTGGATCCGCTGAATGACGCGGCGGATATTCTGCTGGAGCTACGGAAGATCGGGATGCGCCTCAAGCGGGCCTGTGATGACGGCGATTATTCCTTGGCACCCCGTCAGGAACTAGAGACTTTATACAAATTCATCCTGGGCACCGCCTATCGCCTTGCCGATCTTCTTGAGCCATGGGAGGACGACTGATGCTGAGCAAGGTCGGTAAATCCCGCAGTAGTGCCAAGTCTGCCAGCAAAAAAAGCCAGTTCGGCGATCTGGTGAACTACATTGCCCGCGAGGCGGACGGCAAGGGGCGCGAGGTGGACAGAGGTGAGATGGGCGTTCTGAACATGGACGCCGACGTGAAGGATATGGATCAGGCCATCGAACTTATGGACGCCGTGGCCGAAAAGGCCCTCAAAAAAGGCAAGTTCAAAGGCGATCCGGTTTACCACCTGATTCTGTCCTGGCAGGAAGGCGATAAGCCCACGCCGAAGCAGGTAAAGGAATGCGTCCAGTACACCTTGAAGGCTCTGGGCATGGAGGAATGTCAGGCTGTCTGGGCCATCCACCACGATACGGATAATGACCATGTGCATATCGCCGTCAACCGGGTGCACCCCGAAAAAGGTATTGTCATGGGGCCGCCGCGCCGGGATTACCATGTCATCGACAAGGCGATGCGGGAACTGGAAATTATCCACGGATTCCAGCGCGACAATGGCCCCTATGTGACGCTGGATACCGATAGCGGTCCCCGGATCGTCCGCATGTCCCGCAAGGAACGCGCCGAGAAAGGTTTGCTTAAAGGTGGCGATGAAGTGGGTCCGCGTACGACGC
>JAAOMR010000268.1 GCA_018853935.1 Acidithiobacillus ferrivorans | reverse complement strand
GAGGCAGGAGATAACTGGTCTTGCGGTCGGGGTCGATAAAGTGGGCCATCGTTCACTCATCATATTGAATTATAAATAATTATACATCAATAGGCTGGCCCGTGAAAGTCCGACAGGCTGCTAGCTGCCCGGGATCCACGGCATCTGCTCTGACGTGGCAGTGATGGGGTGTAAGGACTTTGGCGACTCCAGCGGAAGTCTCGCGGTGGCATTGGCGGATGCCCTCCAGCGCAAAGGCTGGATCCATCTCCAGGACAGGGATTATCAGGTTACAGAGATCGGCGAGCACGGATTCATGGCTTTCGGGTTGGATCTACCCGCCCTACGCCATCAGCAGCGGCTTTTTGCGCGGCGCTGTATTGATTGGAGCGAGCGTCGCCCCCATATCGGAGGATCGCTGGGGGCCGCGTTGATGACACATTTTCTAGAATCTGAATGGATAAGGTATCCCTGCGACATCACAGCCCTTCGCGTTGCTGCGGGATAGTATCTTGCCGACCTTCTGCCAAGAAATCATCGGGCAAGCTGGCCAACAGATCGAAAATCTCTGACGCGTCGCCCACGCGCTCGCGCAAAACTATCTCGTCGCCACGCCGGAAGATGTCAACCTCCCCCGTACGAAAACGAAACTCCTTGGGCAGCCTGACGGCTTGGCTATTCCCAGACATGAATACGCGCGCTTTGGTCATGGTCGCATCCCTAGCCTTCATCTAACAGATATATGCAAAGTATATATTGTCGCCAGGCGCGGCGCCATTCTACCGGAAGGGGGTCCCCCCGCTCCAACAATATTGACACTTTCCCCGCCCCGTCCGACGCGCTGTCGGACACATTTCCCCTTCTGGTCCGACGATTCAGAAACAAACAGGTAGGACCCCCTCTGTTTGTCATACGGTTAGGGGAGGCCAGATGTGCATTGATGTGGCCCTCACCGGGAACGGCTGAAGGCCCATCAAACACTGTTGAGTGTTGTCTTTCCATTAACAACCGCGGAAGTGGGTTATTCGTTATTTCCAGTTCGGTGCTGAGGCTGTCGACTCAGGCTTGCACGGTCTGGTGACTTGTAAGAGTGAGAACAAAAATCGCTATTTTTCATTACAATTGGCGGATAAAAAACCTTCATATGGACGTCCTGAAACTTTCATATGGTCGGCATTAAAGTTACACTTGGCCAATGATAGATACACCACTATATCTTCGATTCCTGCAGCCACGCCTCATCGAGGCCATGGCCGACACACCGGTGGTATTGATCCACGGACCGCGCCAGTGCGGCAAAAGCACGCTCGCCCGGCAGGTAGGCGATGCCGCTGGGTATACTTATCTCAGTTTTGACGACGATGTGCAGCGCGCATCGGCCCAGGCTGATCCCATCGGGTATGTGGCGGACTTGCCCGACAAGGTGGTGCTGGACGAGGTTCAGCGCGTGCCCAACTTATTCACCTCGCTCAAGGCTGCAGTGGACGCCAGAAGGCAGCCGGGGCGATTTATCCTCACCGGTTCGGCCAATGTGTTGTTGGTGCCCAAATTGGCGGATTCGCTGGCAGGACGCATGGATATCCTGCGCCTGCATCCTTTGGCTCAGGCGGAACTGGCCGGGACCGCGCCCAATTTCCTATCCACATTATTCGGGAATGCTTTCAAGACGGGAGCTTGCGGACAGCGGCTCGGTAAAATGCTGGCTGAGCGTGTGGCAGCCGGTGGTTATCCGGCAGCGTTGGCGCGGACCACGGTACGCCGCCGCGCGAGTTGGTACCGAAATTACGCTGACACCCTGGTGCAACGCGATGTACGCGATCTCGCCCGCATTCACGCATTGGAGGCCTTGCCACGCCTGCTGACACTGGCGGCCGGGCAAAGCGCACGTCTGCTGAATGTGGCCGATTTAGCCGCCCCGTTCCAGTTGAGCCGCCCCACCATCCGCGACTATATGACCCTGCTGGCGCGGGTGTTTCTATTGGAAGAACTGCCGCCCTGGCACAGCAATCGTCTGAGTCGCCTCATCAAGACGCCTAAATTACACTTGGGCGATACCGGTCTGGCCTGCGCTTTACTCGGCGTGGACGCGGCAGCGCTGTGGGATGATCGAGCCCTCTATGGACAACTGTTGGAAACCTTTGTCTATCAGGAGCTACGTCGTCATGCCAGTTGGCGGGATGAGCCTGTAACCTTCCATCATTTTCGCGACAAGGACGGCGCCGAAGTGGATATTGTGCTGGAGTCCGGCGGAAAGTTGGCGGGCGTCGAGGTCAAGGCCGCCGCCACCGTCACCGCCGCCGATTTCAAAGGATTGCACCAACTGGAAAGCGCCACGAAGACCTGTTTTGTGGGAGGCGTGGTGCTCTACGATGGCGATGCGGTCGCATCTTTTGGCAAAGGTCTATACGCCGTGCCACTATCTTGTCTGTGGCGGTGACTTGGTAAAACCCCTGTTTTGTTACAAAGCAACCCGCCCGTAGCGGTCATCGAAGCGCACGATATCGTCCTCGCCCAGATACTCGCCGCTCTGCACCTCGATCATGACCAGATCGATCACGCCGGGGTTGATGAGACGATGGGGGGTGCCAGCGGGGATGTAGGTGGACTCGTTGGTGTGGACCAGACGATCCTCGCCGCCGTTGACGATCTTGGCGGTGCCCGACACCACGATCCAGTGCTCGCTGCGGTGGTGGTGCATCTGTAGGGACAAGGCCGCGCCCGGCTTGACCAGAATGCGCTTGATCTTGAAGCGGGAACCTTCCTCCAGCACCGTGTAAGTGCCCCAGGGCCGGTGGACGGTGCGGTGCAGATTATGGGCCTGATGGCCGCGCCGCTTGAGTTCGGTCACGATCCGCTTCACGTCCTGATCGCGGTCCTTGCGGGCGATGAGCAGCGCGTCGGGCGTATCCACCACGATCAGCTCCTCCACGCCCAGCAAGGCGGTCAGACGGTCCGCGCTATGGACGATGCAGTTCTGCGCATCTTCCAGCACGCTCTCCCCCAGCACCTGGTTGCCGCTACTGTCCTTGGCGAGCAGGGCACCGAACGATGTCCACGAACCGATATCACTCCAGCCGAAATCGCCCGGCACCACGGCCACCCTGTCGGCGTGTTCCATGACGGCATAATCCACAGAGATATCCACCAGCTCCGCGAAGGTCGGCGCCAGTTCCCGGAAATCCGCTTCGCAACGTCCTTCGGCCCAGGCGGCGCGGATGTCCTCATCGAGTTGCGGCTGAACGCTCGCCACGGCGGACAAAAACGTATCGGCCCGGAAACAGAACATACCGCTGTTCCAGGTGTAACCGCCCTGGGCCAGGAACGTGGCGGCGGTGGCAGCATCGGGCTTTTCGACAAAGCGGTGTACGGCAAAGCCCAGCGTTTCGCCATCACGGGTTAGGGCTTCGCCACCCTCAATGTAGCCATAACCGCTTTCCGGCCAGGTGGGCGTGATGCCGAAGGTCACCAGATAGCCCTCTTCGGCCAGGCGCCGTGCCCGCGTGACGGCGGCGGCAAAGGCGGCCTGATCCTGCACCAGATGATCGGCGGGGAGGACCAGCAGGATGGCTTCCGGCCCGACCATCGCTTCTGCTTGCAAGGCGGCGGCGGCGATGGCCGGGGCCGTGTTGCGGCCCACCGGCTCCAGGAGATAGAACGCCTCCCTCGCCGCTGCTTCGGCCACCTGCGCATAGACATCACGGGTCTGAAAGTAATACTCCCGGTTAGTGACGGTGATGAAACGGGTCACATCCGGCAGGGCCAGCGCCCTTTCCACGGTCTTTTGCAGCAGCGTCTCGCCATCAGGCAATTGCAGGAAGGGTTTGGGATGGCTCCGGCGCGACAAGGGCCAGAGCCGGGTGCCGGCGCCGCCGGAGAGGATGACGGGGATCAATAGATTCATGTAGATGCCTCTTGCTTAGTCATAGAATTTCCACAAGTCCACGCCCTGCCTCAGAAAGTGCATACAAAATTTCTTCACGATGTTCTATCAATGCCTGCGCCACTACTTTTCTATGGCAGTTGCCCCGGCAAAAACGCACCACTTTAGGCGGCGGACCATATAGAGCGTTCATGTCGCTAAAATCACTGTCTCTGGTGACGATCACGAAATCGTTCTGCTGCGCGTAAATCCAAATATCATGATCACCAGCGCGTTCCAGGCCTAATAATACGACATGGCTGCTTCCCGGAAAGCCCATCTCCAACATCGGCACTATCCGTCGGGAGAGATTCTCGTCTAACAGCAACTTCACATGGCAATCCGGGTGCTGTGATGTTCCCTTTCAGCAGCGTAGGACAGGCAGGCTAATATATCTTCATGATCGAGTTCGGGATAATCATCTAGTATCTCCTGTTCGGAAATACCGGCTGCGAGCAGGGAAAGCACATCATAAACCGTGATGCGCATACCCCGAATGCAAGGCTGACCGCCGCGTTTACCCGGCTCAATGGTGATACGCTGGATGTTGTTCATAGCCCCCCCATATGTTGGACACACCCTGGACCCGCTGAGTATGGCCTATCCAAACGCACTTGCCAAAGCACGGCGCGGTTACTTCGCCGTCCGCCGCAAGTCGGCTTCGGCCATCATCTGCACCAGCGCGTCAAACTGCACTTCCGGTTTCCAACCCAATTGCTGATGGGCCTTGCCTGGATTACCGATGAGGATGTCCACCTCGGCGGGGCGGTAAAAAGCGGGATTTACCCGGACGATGATCTTGCCGCTTTTGCGGTCGATCCCCTGGGTCTGCTCGCCTTCACCTTCCCAGACTAGATCGAAGCCCGCGTGGGGGGCGGCCTTTTCGATGAACTCCCGCACCGTCCAGGTCTCGCCGGTAGCGATGACATAATCTTCGGGCTGCTCCTGCTGCAGCATCATCCACATGGCGCGCACATAGTCGCCCGCGTAACCCCAGTCGCGTTGGCTGTCGAGATTGCCCAGTTCCAGCACCTCCTGCAGGCCGTGGCGAATGCGGGCGAGTGCCAGGGTGATCTTGCGGGTGACAAACTCGGTGCCACGCAACGGGGATTCGTGATTGAAGAGAATGCCGCTGGAGGCGTGCAGACCGAAACTCTCGCGGTAGTTGACGGTGATCCAGTGGCCGTAGAGCTTGGCGACCCCATAAGGGCTGCGCGGATGAAAAGGGGTACGCTCCGACTGTACGGCCTCTTGAATCTGGCCAAACATCTCGCTGGTGGAGGCCTGATAGAAACGCGCCTTGGGGTTGGCGATGCGGACCGCCTCCAGCATCCTGACCACCGACGTGCCGCTGACCTCGGCGGTGAGGATGGGCTGATCCCAAGAGGTACCGACGAAGCTTTGGGCACCCAGATTGTACACCTCGTCGGCCTGGGATTTTTCCATGGCGCGGATCATGGAGGAGAGATCGATGAGGTCGCCGTCCAGCAGCCGCACCTGATCGGCAATGCCCAGTTCGCGCAGGCGGCCGAGGGTATCGGTACCACGGCGGGCGATGAGGCCATAGACCGTATAGTCTTTTTCCAGCAGCAATTGCGCCAGATAGGCGCCGTCCTGGCCGGTGATGCCGGTGATGAGGGCGTGCTTCGTCATTGCAGTGGTTTCTCCCAGTCGTTGAGTAAATCCTGAAGGCTTTGTTCAATGGGTATCAGCGGTTGCCACCCTGTGTCCCGATGCAGGGTATCGAAACTTGCCACCATGCGCCGCTGTTCGGCAGGGCGCAGGCGGGCCGGGTCCTGATCGATGCGCACATCCACCCCGGCGAGTGCGATCAAGCGCTGCAGCAGGTCGCGCATACTATGCTCCCGCCCCGAGCAGATGTTATATATCCCGCCATTCCGGCCCTTTTCCAGCAGGAGGGCATAGGCGCGCACGACGTCGCGGACATCGGTAAAATCGCGGGTGACGTCGATATCGCCCACCTGCAGGACCGGTGCGCGGCGCCCCATGCGGATCTCCATCACCTGCCGGGCGAAGTCGGCGATGGCGAAACGGGAACTCTGGCCGGGGCCGATATGGTTGAAGGGCCGCACCATGATGATCTCAAAGCCAGAAGTCTGGCTCCACTGGTAGCAAAGCGCCTCGGCGGCCACCTTGCTCACGGCGTAGGGGTTACGGGGATGCAGGGGGTGATCCTCGCGCACCGGCAGATCGGTCTCCGGGACCTGTCCATAGGTATCGCCCGAGCCGACGAAGAGCATGCGCCCCATAAATCCGGAGGACTGCAGTGCCTCCAACAGGTTCAGGGTGCCGTAGAAATTGATATCAAAAGTCTCATGGGGGTATTCGAAGGCGGCGGGCACGAAGCTCTGGGCAGCCAGGTGAAGGACTGTGTCGGGCTGAATAGCGGCCACCGCGGCGGTCAGGGCTGCGCGGTCGCGCAGGTCCAGCCCGCCGGGCAACGGCACGCAGGGCAGGGCCGCCTGCACGTACCGACCGACGAAGCCGTTGGCACCGGTGAGCAGGAGTTTCATTTCCGCAAAAAATCCTCTAACAAAATGATGCGTCCTTCTCTTTGCGCCTTGGTAAAATACCGTCGGTCGGCAGTAACCAGCGTGGCTTCCGGATGAAGCAGAGCCAGCGCGTGGTACAGGGTATCAAAAAGATGATGCCCGTATCGCCGGGAAAGGTCGATACCCAGCGTATATAGTTCCGGCCCTTCGGCAACCCGGAAATCCAGCCGCAGCAGATCTTCCATATCCTCCCCGGCAGTATCGGGTTTTTCACGCGCCAGCACCGCCGCCATTTCCGCATAAAAGTGCGGCGGTT
>JAAOMR010000267.1 GCA_018853935.1 Acidithiobacillus ferrivorans | reverse complement strand
AAACTATTGTCCATCTATGATGCCATGATTCACCGCATGGAACGGGAGTACGACATACGGAATAGCGATCTGTCCATCTTGGCCCTGTCCTGCATCCAGAACGGTGGTATTGTTTCCAACAACCGGAGAAAGCAGTTTCATGCTACCGTGCCGGAACCGGCATTCGCAGCATTGGAAGCGGCATGGCGAGAATGTTCGCTGTCCGTAGGGCTTTCACCACCAGATGGATGCCGACAGCATACGAGTGGGGACACTGTTGAACTATCACCGGATGCATTGCGCGAGACGCCACAGGAACAGGGCAACCCCTGGGTGCAAAGCACCCCACCGCCCAAACCAGCGGAACAGGCGAAAAAAGCACCGGAACCC
>JAAOMR010000266.1 GCA_018853935.1 Acidithiobacillus ferrivorans | reverse complement strand
GGCTTCCGCATTACGCTTTTCGAGGCCTGCTCAGTGTTCACTCACGTTGCAACCTGCATACTTACCAAGCCACTTTTCATGGCCCTCTACACCGGAGGCTTCAGCCGCTTCGTTACCTCCACGACTGCCCCGATTGCTACCGGCTGGAGCGACAGTTGCCGGGCGGGATTCGCACCCGCTGAAAGACCGTGCCTTTGCACGGCGCACACATAAGCAGCGTTATGTATACCTCGCGATTATGTATAGCGGTACAGCTGAGAGCCTTGCTGCGACGGGGTTGTAAGGACGAACCTTGCTCGCGAGCTCTACATAATAAACGCTGTTTTGGAGACGCCAGCAAGATGACTGCCTACCGGCGGTGCCGAATATTGCTGTCAGCCTTCTGGAACGGAAGGAGTGCTAGGATTCACAGGCAACCCCCTTCCCGAGCAGTAAGTTAATGGTGATCCAAAGATCTCCGATCAGCATTGTGGCCATGGATCAGACCGGCAGTTGGGGTGTTGATCTGTGGCGCATGCGGAGCCCTGTCGTGGTGACTACACACCGAATCGACCAATTTTATGTATAGCATCACGATACCGCTCCTACCAAATGGCCAGCATTGACAAGGCTTACAGCCAGCTCGACATGCGTACTATACATAATCACGTAGTATACATAACGCTGCCCTGCCGCCGTTGAGCCCTGATGGTCGGCAGCAGACTGATAGCGGTCATTCATGTCCCGCTGTGGAACGTGGACGTTCAGCGCCTGGATTTGGATCGAAGAAGCCGAGACGCTGCGCTCAAGGGCCAAGTGGTTTTAAGGAAGGCTTCCATCTCGGGAGCCGCCAGCGTGCAGAGATGGCGTTTGTCACGAAAAGAGAAGAACTAATGGATCCAGCACTTGTAGCTGTCCTCGGTGCAGGGACTGTAGTGGCATGGATACCAGAACCATCAGGGTGCGGCATGACCCCATGAAGTTCGCTCCTATGGCCGACGACAAAGAATTGGAGCATAATTCTAATGCATAAAGGGCGACAATGCCAGGTTGGCCTTTTCGTTTATGCACATTAAAGAAATTGACGGGAGTGCCAATTTTGTTAAATCATGGTGTTATAAACGTCCTTTCTTCGATGAATAGAGTCCACAATTTGTACTCGGTGCAGAAAGAGTGCCAGGTGCAGACCATACAAGAGTCTACTTTCTTTGAGGATCTTACTGATAACCAGTATCAAAAGTATCGCCAAACATTGGACGTTCTGGCCGGACGAACTTTCTGCTTTCGCCGCCGCCCGATCGTCACCTATCGTGGTGTAAGTCGTGAACACCTGATCGAGAAACTCTCGAAACAAGGCAGCGACTTGAGTGAGGAGAAGTTGCTGTCGTTGCTGTTCTACTTTGGGGACAAAGCCAAGCACCACTATAAATTTGATGATGTCGAAGCAAAATCTTTGCGCTGGCTTTCCAGGATAGAAGATACGTCTACAGTTACCTGTGCGAAAATATATAATAAGATACGCAATGTTTTTAAAAATAAACGCAGGGAAATAGCGCGTTTTATTGATCGCAATCCTTATTTTTACGAATTTTTTAATTCATCCGAGCACCGGGATAATTTTATCAGTGCCGTAAGTAGTCTCGGGCAAGATGCAAGAGACTACTACCTCTACTTCCTCCACTCTGCAGATAACATTGGCCTAGGAGACAAGTCCTTTCTGGTCTCAACGTCAAGTGACTACGACACTGCACAGAGATTCGTAGGCGACAGCGGCAATGATTATATTATTTGTTACGTCATACCAAGCCCGATAGTGAAATATGCAGTTACCTACCGAAGAATGGAAAAGTTAGAAAATTCACTCATGCTCCAAGGGTTACCCACATACAAAGGGGATGCTCTCTATCCTAACCAGAAGGAATTTTGTGTCCGGGGTGCTTTATTCGCCTCTCACATATTTGGCGTACAGGTTCTGGATTCCTCCAGGTTCGTGGTGAATCCTCACTTGTTTGACGATAATAATACAGCCTGTGACATGCTGCATGGCCTTAAATTGGATCAGTCGGACTTTGAAGAAAGGCTCAATGTGACCAATTACTATAGAGGTGTCGGTGTAGTTTTCGATGGGAATTTCGTGACGGTTGATAGAGCATAGTTCAACGAGGTTGTATCGCAGCGAGAAAATTTTTTGGAACACTACCTAATGACGTTCATGAACTACCGTAACCTTAGCAAAGAGGACTTTGACGCCATTGTAACCGGAGAGTTGACACACTATAGCATTTGGATGGAGAACGTGCTGATTGATCTTATTTCAACTCAATTCTCCCAGCCGGCAAGACGCGTTGATTTTGAACGCCTGCTATTACGTCGTGACGGCCTTACGTTTCAAGATAAAATTGAAATCGTCCGAGCCATGCTACCACAATTTAGTAATAAACTAGCAGCACAGAAACTCAAACCACTACTCACAAAAATTGAAGAGTTCAAGGCATATAGAAATGCTTTTGCACACGGAACGGATGTGACGCCTTCCAATAATCAAGATGGTGGTATTTACATCGAAATAATCGCCCGTTCTGGAAAGGAGAAGTTAGTGTTGGTCACGCCGGAATCTCACGAGATTACTATGTCAGAAGCAGAGGCCTTGTTGAAAGAGCTCCACATGTTGCGGGACGAACTATGTGCCTAACTTGGCGGGATTTCGAGATGGTCAAAAGCGGCACACCCCTTACCTTTATGTGTGTGCTGAGTATGGCAGGTAACTATGTCGGTGGAATTCCGGCATCCCGGCTTTCGCAGAGCCAAAGGCTAAGAGAACGGCAGGGCCGTTGTCGCAAGGAAGCGGCGGAATGAACAGCGCCGCTAAGTCGCATACTGACCAAAAATTTGATACGCTATGGGCATGTTCTACGATGATCTCAAACTAGATTCTTTGCCCGATCTTGATTGCCTACGTATCATTGGTACAGCCATAGATAAGGCGGGCGATGACGATGACGCAACCCTGAATGCACGTGCATTGCTGTGGTGTGAGCGGCTTGATGCACGCACCCTGAGCGGTGAGCACGCAGTAATGCTCGACTACTTTCGGTCAAACGCTTTGGCATTTGCCGGTGCTCGTCGACGCTCGGAGGAAGATTCCGCGTTGGCGTGGGACCAAGAAGAACTGCAAAAACAAATCTACTTTTTGAGGCGTGCAACCCGGCATCCTGAGTACGAACAAGTAGATTTGTTTTTGCAGTGTCAAATCTTGACGAATTTAGCGAACGCTTTGAGCCTTTGCGGACGCTTCGTGGAAGCAAGTGCAGTTTGGACTGATGCCTTGGGCAAAAATCCAAAATTCTGGATGGCTAGAGGTAATCGCGGTAGCTCCTTGGTGAACTATGCCCGTTCGCACAATGATGGTCCACATAGTCCCATCTTCATGTGGTTCGCCCATCGCGAACTGGAGCGGACGCTTAGCGACATGGAAGAAAAGCCAACTTTAGGCGATCAGGGCCTGCGCGCGCACTTTACATCCAAAGTCGACCACATTAAGCGAGACTACAAGTTGGAAGCAATCAATGAAGCGTTCTCGCTAGATACTTCGGAAAACAACCTAAATGTCAACGACGAATATCGCCGCTGGTGCCTGTTCAGTGGACTGTATTTGAACACGTTGAATGACATTGGGCCGATTGAGTTGGCGGCGCACGATGACCTAGACTTACCCAACATGGTCACGGAGCTCGGTAAGGCACCGGTTGTGGTTGGTCTTTTTAACCAACTTAAGCAGGAGTTCGTCTCTGCCCGCTGGTTGTATTTCGAAGCAGTAAATTCCGACGAGGTCCATGACTCGGACTTAGGAGTGTACCTCTACAACACACTGGATTACCCCGCGTATGGTCTCGCCGTAGAGAAACTCAAGATATCTTTCCGCATGGCATACTCGATCCTGGACAAGATCGCGTACTTCCTAAACCGGTACCTTGGGCTGGGCATCGCGGAAAAAGATGTGTCATTTCGCGGTATCTGGAAGCCGAAGAAGTCTTCTCCCACGGTTAGACCAGAATTCAACGCATCCAAGAACTGGCCCCTGCGCGGCCTTTATTGGCTGAGCAAGGATATGTTCGAGCCAGAGTTTACGGACGTTACTGATCCAGATGCGCACGGACTCAACAAGCTCCGGAACAACCTGGAACACAAGTACGTGAAGGTGCACTTATTCGCGATTCCGCCGGAACCGAATGGCTCGGATATGTGGTTCGATGACTTTGCGTACTCGCTTACTGTTGATGAGTGCGAGCGCCGCTCACTTCGCTTACTTCGCCTTGTTCGCGCTGCCTTGATCTACCTCACGTTAGGTATACACACAGAAGAACGGCACCGGCATGCCGAGTTGCCGGCAGATGCATTGCTCGCTGAGTTTGACCTCATACCCTTCGAGGATGACCGGAAGAGGCGGAACTGAAACGGTGAGGGCATACTGGAAATCCGGCGGTGATCTAATCAAATAGGTCGCAAACTGTCTGAACTACCGTGTCTGCGAATGACTGATTGCAGAAACGCTGTGGGACTGCTTAGGGTCGAATGATGCCATTTCCTTTCCGTTGCTGAATGACTGCAATCAGTCTTTATGTATATATACATAAAGACTGATTGCGGACATTGGGCCACCCATAGGAAGCCCGTTCAACAGGACTCCAAGCACCGATCGCGTAATAAGTAGGCTGGGTGATTAAATTGCACTACGATTTCCTCGGCACGGCATGCCAGCAGGACAGAGTCACCATGGCAACAATGCGACGGGTTGGGCAACCGGCAAATCCCGGAAAGAGCAGCCTCAAGCCATCTATCTTAAAATGTCACCCAATGGGTAAGTGACGAGCCATGCAAAATCATGGCATCCGCCCCTGCAGGTCTACGCCCACCAGACAAAGTGGTGTAAAATTCAACAAGAAGCCTAGGGATGACGCGCGCCTTGCGCTCATACGGGTCCTTAACCAGTTCAAAAATTTTTGTCATGTAAAGTCAAGCCTAGGCCTTCAAGGCATCGATGTAGGGTTGGATTTCATCGCGGTTTTTGAGCGTGATCTGTTGCGCGAGAGGGTCTGGCGCTTCCTTGGTATGCAAGCCCAAACGCCTCAGCGTATAGTACAGAAACGCTTGGCGGCATGGAAGCTCGACCTGTCCGTCCTCCATGCCGTAGTCCAGCTCCAAGACTCGTTTCTTGGCTGCGGGCAAATCGGGATGCGGCGCCAGGACCAGCATCAGCAAAGTATGCCAATGCGCATCCCGGCTGAAGTCCACTTGGCTCGGCTCGAAACCGTCGATGCGCAGTATTCGAGCGAGAACGAAATCGCTGAAGCGCTGGCGCTTGTGGCAAAACGCGCGCACGTGCCAGCGAAAACCGTCGTGGCCAAGGGCGTGCGGCGACAGCAGGCGAATCGATTCATCCAAGGACGTCATGGACTGGTAGCTCACCCGAATGGCTTCCTGCTGCCGGATTGCCCGGACCACTGCTTCGACGGTCTGCTCATTAATCGTGCGCCAAGGGGAAGGTGCCCAATCTGTCTCCGGCGCGGAGCCGATAAAGCTGGCCGCCGGCTCGACAACTCTCATCTTGGTCGCCAGCAGCTCCGCTAGATAGCGTTGCGCCGAGCTTCGTTGGTAGAGCGAGTGAAAACTCGGCGCTGCCGTGTAGGTCTTGGAGCTGCGGTCGTAAGTCAGGTTGCTCGGTGCCAACTCCGTGTACTTGGCAATGTCCAGTGACGCCTGGGGAACCGATATGCCGAAGTGCTCAGTGAGATCCATTCGATTGATACGCCGCTCCCAGCGCAAACGGAAATCTATGAATTGAAGCCTGCTCTCCAACCCCCAACTTAGCCCTTTGGGCTCAGCAGGATCGGCGGTAGTGGCGGGGAGCTCTTGCATCGGTTGCACCTAAAAAGTAGACGGATATAAAAAATAGTCGTACAATTACTATACGCGATCATCCTTCGGTCGTCTACCCGGAGACCTCAATGCCCACAACCATCACTTTTTTTCCCGTCGACAACGGGGACATGACCCTCATCAAGTTCGGCGATCTCGACGCAACCACCCTGCTGATCGACGTAAACATAAGGCAAGACGCCGACGACCCTGACGAGGAGGCGCGCGATGTCGCCAAGGATCTGCGCAACCGATTGAAGAGGGATGAGAGTGGCAGGCCGTATGTTGATGCGTTCTTGCTGAGCCACCCGGACCAAGATCATTGCCGAGGCCTGACGCGGCACTTCCATCTGGGGCCACTGGACAAGTACCCGGATGACAAGAAGGACGACAAAGACAAAAAAATCGTGATCTGCGAGATGTGGTCGTCCCCGATCGTGTTTCGACGCACCGGCAAAACGCACACTTTGAGCGACGACGCCAAGGCATTCAACACGGAGGCACGTCGGCGCGTACAACTGAACCGCGACAAGAGTTCCGCTGTCGGGAACGGTGACCGCATTCAGATCATGGGCGAGGACATCGACGGAAAAACGGATGATCTCACCTCGATTGTGCGGAAGGTTGACACGCGCTTCTCGACGATCAATGGCAAAAGTTCCGCATTTTTCTCCGCGTTTCTTTTGGCACCTCTGGATGCGCAGAACGACGAAGAAGAGGAAGAGTGCCTAGTCAAGAACCAGTCCAGTGTGATACTGAACATCACATTGGCCGCTGACGCACAGACGCAGGATGGCGCGAAACTCCTTACTGGCGGCGATGCTGAGGCATTCATCTGGAACCGCCAGTGGCAACGCCACAAGGCCGAAGCCGATGTGCTTGAGTACGACATCATGCAGGCACCGCATCATTGTTCCTGGCATTCGCTGTCCTATGACAGTTGGTCCGACTACGGCGAAAAGGCCAAGCTCGATGCCGACGCCCGCAAGGCGCTTTCGCAGACGCGTGACGGCGCAGTCATCGTCGCCAGTTGCAAGCCGATTGCAGACGACGACAGCGATCCGCCCTGCATCCGAGCGAAGCGTGAGTACGTGGCGATCGTGGACGAAGCAAATGGCGAGTTTTACTGCACGGGCGAATATCCGAGCGAAAGAGCCGTGGAACCTCTCGTTTTCACCGTCACCGCTCAGGGTGTGCAGCCTCCCTCGAAGAAGGAAGCAGGATCGAAGGCCGCCGCCGTGATCACCTCCGCGCGCACTCCCATGCCGCACGGGGCATCATGACGGGCACCATCTCGGACGCACTGCATCAACTTCAGCGGCATCGAGGCCTTGTCCACGTTGGCGAGCCAAGGAAAAGCGGTGAATCGACGCAGATTGAAGTCGATGTTGCTGTTGAACTGCCAAGCCGGTCTCGGCGCAATGGCGTATCCGAGACCGGAGTGCGCTCGGTCGAGACATGCGTTCTGGTATTCGGCAGTGACTGGCCCCTGTCCGCACCCAAGCCATTCTTGCGTGCAGACTTCCCGCTCAACTTGCCGCACATCAACCCCCACCGCGAAGGCGAGTTGGTCTCGCCTTGCCTGTTCGAGGGGTCGTTGGACGAGCTGCTGCATCGGTTTGGTCTGGACGCCATTGTCGATCAGTTGATCGATTGGATGCACAAGGCCGCAGCTGGGACGTTGCTGGACCTCGAACAGGGGTGGGAGCCGACGCGCCGAGACAGTTGCCCTTCGACCGCTGTATTCAGTGCCGAGAAGGTCGCGGCCGCCGCTCCCGTTGACGGCTCGATTTTGGTCGTTCCCGCAGACTACGTGACTTTTGATGGCGGGCTATACGCCATCATCAATGCCGAACTGATCGCACAAACCGATCCTGTATTCTACCAGGATGCTCACAACTACAAGCTGGGTAAATGGGGAAATGGCCATGCCGCGGCCTTCATTGCACGGGCTCCAATGACCGACGGCCACCCGCATGTGGTCGGACGCTATCAACCGGAGACGGTTGTCGATCTTGTGACGCTGCTCGATCGAGCAGCGGAACTCGGCATCGATCGCGACGCTTTGGCCAAGGGGTTGGATGGTTATTACGGACGCTCAATCCTAGATAGGCAGCAGGACTCGCGCGGCTGGACGCATGGCTTGTACGCGATTGTGATTCTGACTGTGCAAAGGCCAGCGTCGCTTGTGGGCTCACCACGGAGGAATATCGAGGTATTGCCCTACGTGGTGCGCTATGAACTCAACGCTCAATCGCTCCTGGAGCGAAACGCCACGGTTCACCCAGCCTTTCATGCGCATGCGTTGTCTCCCGAACTGCTGGCAAGGACGTCCGGCATTCCATCAACGGCCACGTCGCAGCCGCTGGTCATGCTCGGCTGCGGAAGCGTGGGATCGAAAATCGCAATGCACTTGGGGCGAGCGGGTTTCGGTTCAATGACTTTTGTCGATAACGAATCCATGTCGCCTCACAACGCGGCGCGGCATGCACTCATTGAGCGGGCATCGGTGCTGGTCCCTCCTCGGAAGTCAGCGCTGATGAAGACGGCCTTTGAGTCCCTATCGCATCTTCAATCGCGCGCGTTCGACACTGACGCAGTGACTCTTTTGGTCGATCCAGCACAGTTTGCTGCAACCGTTCCGCAGGATGCGGCCCTCATCGTGGACGCGACGGCCTCACTTCAGATGCTCGCCGCAGAAACACAATCGGCAGCGTTGGACCAATCCTCTGCCCGGCTGGCACGGATCGCGATGTATGGTCAGGGGCGCTGTGTCGCGGTGTTGCTCGAAGGAGCCGGTCGCGCCGGTCGGGTTGACGACCTCACGGCATTCTTGTTCGAGCGCTGCCGGTTTGTGCCGGAACTGCGAGCGTCGATTGCCGGTGATACGACTGAGCCGACATGCATTTTTGTGGGCGACAACTGCCGTTCACTGACGATGCCAATGTCTGATGCCGTTGTTTCGCGGTCTGCGTCGCTGGCCGGGTTGCAACTGGAACGCTGGCTCGTTGACGGGCTTCCGAAGGAAGCGACGCTTTGCGCTGGGATATCGGATGCCGAAGGCCTCAGCATGGCATGGACTCGTGCCAGTCTTGGCCCGACCACTGTGCTCGATGTTGCAGACGGCGGTGGCTGGAACATTCGGATTCTGAATCCGGTCGCGCAAACGATCCATGCTGATGCGCTGCGCTGGGGCGCTCTGGAAACAGGCGGTGCCTTGATCGGCCACATCTCGTTTGAAAATCGAACCATCACCATTGCTGGCCTTATTGAAGTACCGCCTGACAGCGTGCGAGAGGCCGCCCGCTTCCTCCTCGGAACCAATGGGCTTGCTCAAAATTTGCGCGCTGCAAACGCGGCCTCTTTGGGGTATCTCGCCTTTATCGGCACCTGGCACAGCCACCCGAAAGGCGGCGCACATTCGGGCATAGACCGAAATACATTGCGAGGCATCGCCGAGGATGCTGGCGGCCTTCCCGCCGTTTCATTAGTATGGACTCCGACAGGACTCACGTGTGCGGTGGATTGCTGGTAGGTGTAAAACCGCCAGCACTTTGTTGGCATAAAACTAGAGGGACGTATGGCCGATTACTTTGAGATCGATTTTCTTGGCGTCGAAACAGCGAAGAGCGGGGATGCGATCACGCTGCGCTATTCGGTGAATGGCACTGAGGGCGTGCACGTCGTTGACGGTGGGTATCTGGATACGGGAGATCAGATTGTTCAGTACCTGAAGACCTACTATGGAACAACTGTCATCGACCATGTGATTCTTACGCACACTGATCGCGATCACGCCAATGGACTGCGAAAAGTCCTGGAGAAATGCACGGTCAGGAATCTTTGGATCAATCGGCCATGGATATACGCAGACCAGTTGATCGATCGCTTTGAGACCTATGAATCAGTTGAAGCACTGAGACGGAAGCTGCGCTCCATCTACGATGCCACGGCAACTCTTGAGGATCTTGCGGTGGAGAAGGGAATTCCAATCCATGCCCCCCTTCAGGGGCAGAGCATCGGTCCTTTCACGGTGATGGCACCTACCCTAGGGCGCTACCTTGACCTGATCGTGGACTCCGCGAAGACACCAGAAACCGTTGAGGAAAGTGCTTTGGATAGCGCGCTGAGCGGCATATTGCGGGCAGTGAAGGCCGCAACCGCCTACATCAAGTCCTTGTGGGGAGAAGAGTATTTTCCACCCGAGCCGACCAGCCGTGAAAATGAAATGAGTGTGGTGCAGTCGGCCGCCTTGAACGGTCATCGAGTCATGCTTACTGGCGATGCTGGGCGTGAAGCGCTGCAAGAAGTGATTGACTACGCGCCTTCCGCAGGACTTGCGCTGCCAGGCATTCGGTATTTCCAGGTGCCTCACCATGGTGGGCGACACAATGTATCGACTGAAATCCTGGATCAACTGGTCGGCCCACGTTTGGACAGAATGCCGGACAAGCATACTTGGACCGCCATATGCAGCTCTGCCAAGGCGGATGAAGATCATCCACGGAAGTCGGTGATTCGCGCTGTATTGCATCGGGGCGGACACTGGGCAGCAACCGAAAGCCAGAACATACGCATAGGGGCAGGCATCACCCGCGACGGCTGGGTACCGATTCCCCAAGCGGCGTATCCTGAAGATCAAGAAAAATGAGCGTGCTTAACGGCCGCCACTGCTTTTCAACTTTCTGCTGACTGTCAAACAGCATCCAATATTGAACAATTACAGGGCGGAATCAGCAGCGCGATCGACTCCATTGTTTGATGGGCATATCCTCGCTTTTATCATGCAATATCAATATGATAGAACGCAGATAGAGCCTTCCGCATTTGGTCAATGTTAGCCGCTGATGGTTGTTCATTTGATGATGCTGATTGACAAACTACGGAACTGAAATCATGGTTGCATCGATTTAGCGGGATACTCTGATGAAAGATTTGCTGGATAAATTAAGCTCATACAATATTTTTAACTACCTATTTCCTGGAATTTTGTTCGTGATTTTTGTTGACTCGATGACATCGTATCACCTGGTTCAGAAAAACATCGTAATAGGAGTATTTTTATACTATTTTTTAGGTTCGGTAGTTAGCAGGGTCGGCTCGCTTGTTGTTGAACCGCTGTTTCGGAAGTCTAGTCTCTTGGATTTTGCTCCATATGATGATTTTGTTGCAGCTTCTAAGCTTGACGATAAGATAGAACTTTTATCCGAGGTAAATAATATGTACCGCACACTTTGCGCGCTAATGCTAAGTGTTGCAGTAGTTGTTTTATATGCCCATGCGGCCAACTATTATGATCAACTAAAAACCGCGTTACCTTGGGTTCTAATTGTCAGCCTATTTGCCCTGTACTTGTTATCATATAGAAAACAAACAGCTTATATTGTCAAGCGGGTTAAGGCGAATCTAAAATGAGCGTTGTTGAATCGCTGTCCGGTCGATAGTGGGGCGATGTGTTTATCATCAACCATGATGCTGATAATCTTGCCATCATTGATTGCTGCTTACCAGAAGATATTGCAAAGGCAGAGAGACGCCGTGCTTTGCAAGCTTTTTCGCGCGTCCATGCGCGAGCGGCCTTGTGCTCGCGACTAGATGATACCCTGTCGCTGAGTGGCAGCTTTCGCCTCATTATTCGGGGATGATAGCGGTGACAGAATAACGAGTGACCGCTTTCGCTGCGACCCTGTCATTCGCATTCGCAGGTCGGGGATGATTAACCACCAGGCTGAGAATTGATCGCAGTGCCTCGACCGCTTGTTCAACCCTGTTCTGCACAGAACGGCAAATATTGAGAATGACTCCAGTCAACCATTTCTTGCACACTACAGGCATTTCTCCCATCACCACCTTATGATCGCTAGTCAACCTTTTTTTGCAAATAGCTGTTTCTTCATACGATTCCCGCTACCACCATGGCCACACCCAGAAGCAGTCCCCACTTTCCAGCGCCGCTACGCCAGATCGCCTCTGTACCGCCCGGAATAGAGCGCAAATGCGCCCGCCGGGTGGCGCTGTCCGTGCGGGCCGCCGGCTGTAGCGTGTGCCACGCATCCTGTAGGGATTCTGGAACTCTCCCCAGCGCATTCAACTCGCGGATCTTCCTGTTCAACTCGGAGATCGTCAGCACACCCTGGGGCACCACGCCCGCAAACCTGCCACTTCCGGCGAGGACCACGAAGTCCAGAAGGGGCGTACCTGGCACCAGAAAGGCGAGCACCTTGCGATGCCGGTAGTTCTGGTCCAGCGGATTGTGAATCTGGTTTTGTTGCTTGCCTATATATTGCGTCCAGGGCCGCTTGCGGCCCCGGTCATAGAGCTTTCCGCCATAGTTTTTGGTCTCCAGAACCACAATACCCGCAGGCGTCAGCACCAGATGGTCGATCTGGGTGAGTCCGCGGTCATCCGCGATAATCACGTCGTTCAGCGCGATGGCTTTCTGCCAGGACAACGCCTGCCGTACTTTCCACTCCCCGACCATACCTCTTATGGACGGCTGTAGCAGGCGCAGCGACCACCCGACGATGAACAACCCCCCAATCTCTACAGCTATCACAACAGGATCTCCCGCCCGCTTTCCGCCAGGAACACCACCATCTTGCGCGACAGATCTGGCACCTCAACTTCTGCGAGGGGGACGAAATCCTCTGGCTCATCGGCCCAAATGGGCAACTTCTTCCCGGCCTTCAGTCGCTCATGGTAATCCTCCACGATTTCGTACTGCGTCGATAGGAGTGCGGCACGGTTATAGATCGGGTGATCGGTACCCATGCGAATGCTCAGATTGAGGCACAGTTGATGCCGCCACGGATAAGAGCATCCAGTGTCCGCGTCCACGGATAAGCGTTCCCCCGTTCGAGTCAGCCATTCGGCGTCGGGAAGCGGATACTCGGGGCCGACCCCGAGTATCATCCGTGGCGTCCAGAACTGATCTATGGAGCCGATCCGCAGGTTATTCGCCGTAGCCTGCTGCACATAGAGCAGGTCGTCGCAGCGCACCAGGTCACAGCGCGTCCACGCCACCTCCGGGTATTCCCAGACCGTATCGTATTCATCCCGGAACTGCGCAACGCCCAGCGGTGTCAGAACGATGACGGTCTTAGGCTGATCCCGCTTCGTCGGATCCCCGCAAAAGCACGGAATCTCGGTGGCCCAGCCCTTTGCGAAGAGGGCGCGCACCAGGCCCTTGGTATGCGCAGTTGGAAAAAGATGGTTCTCGATGATGTCCCGTGAGGTATAACCGAAGCGGTAGATCCAGTCCGCAGCAAGTCGCGTAACGTGCTCGAAGGTTTCACCCCGCCCTTGTCCTGGGGATATTTTTATGATATTGCTCACCTATTCGCCCCCTGTTCTTTTTGTTTGAATTTGCCGGTGATCCATGAAAACCCCAGCGCCGCCCCGGTTACAGCATACATCAATGTCAACGTGGTTACCGCGATCACCAGAGCCACAACGCCGGAGAGCCGCGCTGAAATTTCCAGCGCCGTATCCCAAGCCAGGTGCTCAACGCTGAAACAGTGATATATCCCCGCAACAAACACAAAAAACCACACCAGCGTTGCCATGAACATGGTATATAACGCCCCGCGCAACACGAACGCCTTGATGGCGTGCGCGGTCAGCATTCTAGTTCCTGCAAGGATAGGTTTATTACGCATTTTCGGTCCTTAAAGGATATCCTTAATCAGCATGAATACGCTGAATAGTTCCGCCACGATACCAACGCCGATGATAAACAAAACATGGAGAAGATCGCTGACAAGTCGGGAGAAGTCGATCCTGAAGGTGATGATCGACCAGAAATCCTCAGCCGCCGAGAAGAACAGCATCAAAACCACCAGGATCGGGATACCAATTACCGCCAGAAACCAGAACATGACGCCTCCTATACCTATAACTACTTCATATGTTGGCCCAGCGTCTCGTGATTCCGGGTCTTAAAAATAGCGATGGCAACCAACATCACCAGCCCACTAATGATGTTAAAGAGCACGGTCAGGGCCAGACCCGTAGCAACGGTGATGATGGCCGCAACGCTGGCGATATAAGCGGCCTTATCCAGCGCTTTCGGCCAAGACATCATGTGCGGTGTCAGCCAGAGGATATGATCCGGCGTGTGCCCGAGGTAATGGTAACGGTAAACAGCAATACCAAATATGAGCATCCATGCCAGGACACCTGCCGCGATACTGTACAGAAATCCGTGTAGGATGACGCCTTTCAGGAAGCGCAAGATGCTCATGTGGAATCCTTTTGTAGTACCAGGTGAATATTCCCCAGTGGATGAAAAATCCACCACCACATTGATCCAACGCCGCCCAGGACGACCAACAGAAGATAACCAATCACCAGGACATCGGGGTTTTTTGTGACGGCCCCGAGCAGTGCGGTTCCCCCTACGAAGATCAGGCTGTTGCGCCAATTAAAGCCCCACCAGCAGGCCAGCGCCTTGGTCAATGGGTGTACGGGATGGCCATTCTTTCGCACGACCGTCACCGTAATGCGTTCACCATGCACAGTCATGGGCCGAGTAACCAGTCGCCCAGCCCAAATGCCAATGCCGTATATCAGCAGCAAGAGCAGAAAGACCAGCGTGAGCCACGCGGCCACGTTGTGCGCGTGTATTCCCGTGTAATGGTTCTTTGTGATCCACCAATGTGAAGCGCCGCCAAGCACGATCATGCCGAAAATGGTGAACAGAGTCATTCGCCAGAAATACCGCCAGAAAAGCCGGGCGCTGACTATCATGTCGAGTTTCTGTTCTTCGGTCATTCCATCGCTTCCCGGATTTCCGCCCAAACCTCGCTTTCCATCTCACAAGCCTCGTCCCAGTCCTTGTCCGTGGGGCCGTCGGCGGCGCAGTCCACGATAGCCCAAAGAACCGCGGCTACGGCCTTGTCCACAGAATACTTCCGTATATGACTCGATATGGCCCGCATCATCCGGGGCAGCCACAGTTCGTAATACTGACCACAGCCGCCGACCTCCCGCCTCAAGGTCTCGATAATCAGGTCAGGATCCGTGGCCAGGCGTCTGCACTGCTGTTCTTTTTCCACAATGGATTTGCGGACGCGCTCGAACTCCATCCGGTGCATCGGTGGCATCGACAATTCAGAAGCCATGTCCCGGTCTGGGAAGACTTCGGCCAAGCGTTCGATGGCCCTTAGTGCATCGTTGTTCACCCTGCACTTATCCAGAGGAATTCCTCCTATCCCGGCATACAGCTTGCTGCGGGCGATAAGGCAGGCTGTTTCGATGGGATTACGATATTTATGCAGCATCTTCGTCCTCAAGCACTCCCAGCGCGATGGCTGTATCCACGATGGCGCTTAGGCCCTTTGGCTCCGGCCCCGCAACCCCGTCGCGGGTGAATCCATCCTTGCCGACCGCCATTCCCCGCCAAAGCGCGTGGCAATGATACGGATGGCCGAGCCAGATGGGGGAAATGCCATATTCCTTGGCGTGGCGGTTG
>JAAOMR010000265.1 GCA_018853935.1 Acidithiobacillus ferrivorans | reverse complement strand
CGAACCGAGATACGCCGAAGGCAGTATTTTGTATCGGCTGGACCATCTGCCCAAACGTCCCGGACCGGGTGAAGACAACACGCTGGTCATCATCAGTGATCTGCGCAAAGCCGGTCTGGATGCGCGGGCCTTCGATGCATCCTATGTGACGGAAGAAGGCGAGAAAACCGGAAAGCTGGGCATTTGTGCGAGAGACGTCAAACAGATTTACGACGAATGGAACGAAGATCGGGGGACGCAACTGGTATATCTCGATTTCTCCACACCGAACAAGCGCAACCGGCAGGAACAAAATACGCTGGAGAAGCAACTGGCAAAGATCGTGGCCGGAGACGATCCCGATGCCACGGATAAGGAAAAGCAGGACGCGGAAAGCGCGCTGGAAAAACTGCTGGAAAAATATACCAGTGATGAGATTCAGGAAGCACGCGCGCAGTGGGTAGGGGGAGAGCATGCACCGGCATCATTTGTTGCCT
>JAAOMR010000264.1 GCA_018853935.1 Acidithiobacillus ferrivorans | reverse complement strand
GTTCACTAAAAAACCGCCGGCACCGGAGCGGGCCGACGGATGCCATGTCGTTTAACCATATTTGCACGTTATTTTGCCGAAGTGCTCGATGGTAAGTTTCTGGTACAACCCCCTTACTGGCTGGCCTTTTGGGCGGCAAATAATGCCTGGATAAAAGCTGGATCAGCAAACAGGGCGTGAATCCCCGCATGCAATGCGCGATCCACAGCTTCGCTGGCGTCATGTCCAGCGGCAACCATCGCGCCAGTTTCCCCTGTGGACTTGATGTTTTTCGAAAAAACCTCTTTCCCATTTTTGGTCATGACTTCGACCACCATGCTGAGGTGCGCTACGGATTCCCCTTCAAACACGCCCATTTCGAAAGTGCTGTGGAGTTCATTAACCGTGGCGTTAATGGTAACCAACCCGCTGGCATTTGTACCGAACCCCCGTGCGGTGAGTTCTTTTTGGAAGGCGTCCTGCACGGTCTTGGAGATGGGCCCTTTGGCATAAATTGACGCCATGGGGATTCCGAAGCCATCTATTTTTCTGCTAATGCGTTTGTGCTTCTTGTCATTTTTGACCACAACATGCACCACCACATTTTTGGCACCAGGTACGGCCATGACCCCGGCTGACGGCTTATAAGTGAGTGGTGTGGTTGCCGTGGTCAAAGCACAGCCCGTAAGGGAGGGGATGATAAGTGTAGCGATGAGAAGCTTGCGTAACATATTTCTTTTTTCCTTATTGATGATGATCGTGTGTGGAATTTAGCACACACAGGAGACTTGCCAAACAAAAATGGCGGTTAGGTGGATAATCGCTATGGCGACCCGCGGATCATCTTGGCCCATACCGTGGTGGCCAACTCAGGAATGCCTACAGCATCTTGGCCGAAACGATTCAACGCAAGTGCAACTAATCGGCCAGCAATCGCCTGCCTTGTAGTGCGCTCCCCAGCGTGTTGCGGTCAACATTTTCGAGATCCCCACCAACCGGCACACCCCGAGCGAGCCGACTGATCGTGACACCATCGGGAACCAAACCTGCCAGATACTGAGCTGTGACTTCCCCCTCCATGGTGGGGTTGGTCGCAAAAATTACTTCGCGTAACTGGTTTTCGGCCAAACGTGGAATAAGGCGGTCGACATGCAGTGCCTCCGGACCGATGCCATCCAATGGTGACAAATGCCCCATCAACACGAAAAACTCCCCGGTGAATGCCCCTGTATCTTCGATAGCGCGCAAATCCGCAGGGGACTCCACGACACACAAAATCGATCGGTCCCGCCGATCCGAACTGCACGCTTTGCACAATGACGATTCACTCAGGTTGTTGCAGCGGTCGCACAGTCGAATGGTATTGTTGGCATGCTGCAATGCCTTTGCCAGCTGTGGCATCAAATCCCGCTTGCGCACCAGTAACTCATGGCCAATACGCTGTGCTGACCGCGGCCCGATACCCGGCAGCCGACGGAGAAGCGCCACCAGGGCATCCATGCTAGGTAGGTCTGCCATACAATACTTAGAAAGGCAGGTTGAGGCCCGGGATATTCAATTCCCCCGTGACCTCCGCCAGGCGTTCCGTGCTGACCTTGTCGGCATTGCGCATGGCGTCATTGACTGCAGCGGCCACGAGGTCTTCGAGCATTTCCTGATCACCATCGGCCAGCAGGGAGGGATCAATACGCACCCGGCGTACGTCGTGCCGGCAGGTCATTGTGACTTCTACCAGATTGCCGCCTGCATGGCCCTGTACCTCTACGAGCGCCAAGGCTTCCTGAGTTTTTTGAATACGCGCCTGAGCTGCCTGCGCCTGCCGCACGATGTTTCCTAATTGGTTATTTGCCATTTGCAATTCTCCGTTATGTGTCCGATTATACAAACGAATTACAGATCTTCTAGTGGGCCGTCTACCGGCCGATCAGGGAGCGGTTCGCAGCCGGTAAACATAAAGTGCTCACGCTCGGCAAGATGCTTAAGAGATCGCCTGGCAAGTACGATGACCGACGAAGACAGATATTCCAGAGCTTCAGTCTGTTCTTTGGTAACGGTTTTGCTGGTCCCTATTTTGGTGGCTAACATCGCCAAGTGGCGAATCTCTCCAAGTTCCATTTCATCCAGCCGATACACCGGACGATTGTCGCCGTAAATGGGACGCCTACTGTTCTTTTTCGAAAGGTTCTTAAATCTGTTCATTTTTTTGGTCCAATGCCCGCAGCACCTATTGGAACGGTCCCATGCGGAAGCGAAATAATGAATGGCATGTGCCCGCCGCCCATGATGGTTGGTAACTTGCCGTTCCACTTCTGAACCGCTTCCCATTGAATTAATTCAGGAGTGACGGAAACTTCCTTGAGCTTCATTGCTCTGGCTTCTGCCGTCGCGGTTACCACCTTTTGCTTGGCCTGCACAATGGCACGCTGCAGTTCGTAGGTGGCCTGCTGCGCATGCTGCTGGGCCACTTGTTTGCGCTCTATCGCGGCTGAAAACTGCGAAGAGAATGAGAAGTTGGTAATATTGACGCTATCGACAACGATATGGTACGGAAGCAGGTTCTCTTTGACCATGGTCTCAATCCCGGCACGTACCTCGTCGCGGTGAATAATCAGATCCTCCGCATTGTACTTGGCGGTGACCGCCTTGACCGCGTTGGCCACCGCCGGCGCCAGGATGTTCTGCTCGACAGCATTTTCGCGGCCGAGGTGCTGATACACCCACTCGGAGTCTTGCGGCAGGATATGCCAGTTGACTGCTGCAGTTGTCTCTACGTCCTGCAAATCCATCGATGCGGCCGTTTCCGGTACCGAGTATTTCTGCACCCGAACGTCGATCTTTGCGACATGCTGCATGACGGGGATCAGGAAATGCAGGCCTGGATTGAGCACGCCCTGTTGCACGGCGCCAAAGTTCATCAATACCCCGCGCTGACCCGGGCCGATAGTGGTCGTAGACATGAATACCAGGACGAGCAAAACGATTGTCACGATAGCCGTAGCGATCATGGTGAAGTTGGTTTTACCCGGTTTAATTTTGTAGAGCATTTTGTTTCCTTTAGATTTGTTGTTATGCGATTACTGCTTTCTGGGCTACCGGTGATTGGCTGCCTGTGCATTCTGATTATATCAGCCACGCCCATGCACGTTGAATTATTTTGCGTTCCAGAAACACCCCCGCGGGGCGGGGAAGACAGAAGGTCTGTCCGATCTGTCGCAGGAATAAACGGAACACCCCCGTGCGAACGGGGAAGCCGATAACGCACCAGCCGACCCACCTTGGGAACACCCCCGTGCGTACGGGGAAGACCCAGAATTGAGTTGCCGCCGACTGCCTGGTTCCGGAACACCCCCGTGCGTACGGGGAAGACTCTCTGCCAATCGTCTCATCCATGTCGCCTGTCGGAACACCCCGTGCGTACGGGGAAGACGCCGTATGCACTATGAAAACATGCGCCTTGCCGGGAACACCCCCGTGCGTACGGGGAAGACGACTCGAAGTATTTCAGGGGCGATTATTGTTACGGAACACCCCCGTGCGTACGGGGAAGACTCTTCGTGCAACAAACTGATTTTCATGGAGAATAATACAGGCCAAAATGCTACCAATTTTGAATCGACAAACTTTTAGTATCATACAGCAAAGAACAATTTTACCACATGACGCAAGCTAGCACTTAACGAATGGCGCGGGAATTCCCATCCCCTTTAGGGGATTGGGATGATAGCGACTATTTGCCTTGGCACTCCTGTATGTATCGGCGGATCACCTCGGCGGACACGCTTCCGGCGGTGCCCACA
>JAAOMR010000263.1 GCA_018853935.1 Acidithiobacillus ferrivorans | reverse complement strand
ACCCAACACCCCAACACCACGCCACCAAACGTCCCACTCAACACCCCAACACCTCAACACCCCAACATCCCGGCATCCCGGCATCCCGGCATCCCGGCACCAACACCCCGGCATGTCTCGGCAAATCCATGGGTAAAGAGTCGTGGCCTTCCGCCGCACTATCTGACACATTAAAAGGATGATCAACCATGCTTACCAACCCCACCAGAAGTCTGCGAAATATCAATTTTGACTGCCTCCACCAGCGTCAGGGGCATCATGACATCACGGCCGATGTTGATCTCGTGCATCTGGACCCCATACTTAAAGTATGCCTCTTGGTAGATTTTAAGTATGCCACCAGTTACAAGGGCATGAGCCGTGGGCAGCGGGAGCTGTATGAGTCCATGGCGGTCAGCATGACTGCTGGGGGTATGCAGACTGTTGCAGTCATTGCTCTTCACTCTGACGATGTCTATGAGACGCCAGACATTGATGCAGCACACACGGCCATTCATGAGGTGTATGAGCCATCGGCTGGCAGGTGGATGCGCCCAAGCACCCCGATTGCCCTTCCCGATTTTGTAGACAGCTTTAAAAGCAGAGTGCAGGCCGCACGGGCCGCCGATATGCTGCGGCGTATCCGGCATTGATGTCTAGCATTGATGTCTTGAATTGAAAATCGTGGTCACTGTCAGGTTATGTCTCGGCAAATCTATAAGCGTAGGGCATTATGGCATCACCACAAGAGGATTTAGCAATGAAGACACTAATTATGGCTGTTATTGCAGCAGCAAGTATTTTTAGCATTACAGAAGCGATGTGGGATGCATCAACGCTGGATATTGTTGTCTTTGTATTCACCGCCATATTTTTATTGTTAACGGTTAATGCTGTGCACAATGCGGCTTATGCGGCGTAGGGTGTGGTGATGGTGGTGTCGATGAACACAGTATGTACGATTGTTGGCACAGGCTAAAATTAGCCAGCAATCTGAAAACAGGAGGTTATGTGTCATGTTTGGGTCATTTTGTTTTTTAGGTATGACGGGCTTTGGTTTTTGGTTGCCAGCATTAATAAGTGTTGCAATCATTACAGCATATCATAAGCAATTTTATACCATAATTATTTTAAGATCATTTTACATAATGCTCGTCATGACACTTATTGTTAGTGTGCTGAGTTATTTTTGTATATCGGACCCTTTTACTTTTGGTTTTAGGTCGCTCGATTTGTTTTCATCATTTACCCCTTTGATGTACTTTTTATTTTTAAATCATAGTAAATCGAATGGAACCAGGCACAACAGTACAGGTAGACAGCGTGAGCCTGTGCAATCAATATCTCCGGCAGTGGTATTCCCAATTGTTTACATTGGCACTTTATTCGCTGACTGTGTAGCCGTAGCATTAATGCCGGTGGCCGGATACCCGGTCGGCACGACCAATCTTTTTGCTGACATTGTGCAAATGCTTGAAGCAAATCACCATCATTTTTTTATGGCACCTTATGCAATCAATTGGATCGGTGGCGGCGGTCTTGCCGATGGTCTGCTGATTATACCCGTGAGCGCTGTACTCATCGCATCGATACTTACGTGGCTGATGCAGCGTGATGCCGCCTCTGCGGGTCTTGTCTCGGCAAATCTAGGGGTATGGGAGGGGGTGGCCCTCCCACTTACGAAAAGGAAAGCACCATGAACAAATCTTCGATTATCATTGTGGCGTTGGCGGTTGGTCTAGCGGGTTGTGCAGGCAACACCCGCAGCTACACCCAGCACTATTACATCCACCACCCAGCGGCTATGAAAAAAATGCTTGATAAGTGTAACTCTAAAAACCACAGGCCATCTTCGGTGCAGCGCAATAACTGCTCTGCCGCAACCGGTGCCCAGTTTTACTTGACGAGCCAGTCGATTGCGGACAACGTGCTGGCCCACCCAAATGGCTAAAGTAACCATCATCGCTAAAGCACCATGCAAGGGGATCAGTTATCAGTGGTGGTGGCTAGTGGTTATTGACTTTATTGGCGAAGCATGTAAGATTGTAACACATTAACACATTAACACATTAACACATATCAAGGAGAGTAAAATGGCAACAGGCATTGATATCGGGCGGTCTGGCGTGAAGATTGTGCATGCGGGCAAGCAACTGCCGATCATGCCTGCGGTGGCCTGTCCACACTTTCCCATCGACGATCCTGATGAAGTAAAACGTGCGGAACGGGATACGGTGGCACTGCAGGACGGCAAACGCTGGTTCACGGGCGAAACAGCCGTAGTCCAGGGAGACACCACCCCCGGTGTGTTCGCAGAATGGGACCAGACAGACGAATATGAGGCCCTGGTGGCGGCCAGTATTGCAAAAGTGTCCACTGGCGAAGCCCTGCGTATCGTTGCGGGCGTCCCGTCAGAAGCCGGGCAATCGGTCAAGGAGTATGTCCATGCGCTTTTTACACGTCATGCCCCAACTGGATCTCGCATCAAGATCGTTGCCCAGCCCGCCGGTGCGCTATTCTCAGCCGCTGCAGACAACCGGCATCTGCTGGAAAGCACCATCGTTGTAGTCGATGTTGGCCGCTATTCGACGGACATGGCCGTCGCCAAAAATGGTCGTGCAGTTCAAGGCGCATACAAGTCACTCCCCGGTGTTCGCCTTGCGGTGGATGCCCTTGCGGCTGCGGTACGTCCTTTGGTTTCGGGAACTCCGACTTTCGAGCGGCTGGAAGACGCACTACGCACTGGTACCCTTCGTCATGCGATGACTACCACAGATATAGCAGAGCAAGTTGCTGCGGCACGGGAAAAGCTCAACAGCGAGGTTGGACGGGCCTTGAACGCCATGTCTGCCTCTCTGCGGGGGCAACTGGACGGGGTGGTTCTGGCCGGTGGCGGGGCAGGGTTCATCAAGTTTGATGTGCCGACCGTCATGGCACCCCAAGGCCGATATGCCGTGGCTATGGGGTTCGCACTAATGGCTGCTGGTCTGTAAAAAGGGGTATCACATGAAACATCAAATGTTGACTATGCGACTCCCGGACGGGCTTTTGGATGCATACCGGGATCTGTCTCTTGATAGCCGTAAAGCGGCATTGGAGGCTATGCGGCAAGCTTTGCATAAGTCGTGCAGAACCCGCAGTAGCAGGGTGGCAACTGTCAATGAATCATTGACGACTGCCCCGGATGCCACAGAACCAGCTCAGGCACCTGCGGAACCGGCGGTTGTTCCAGTGCCGGAACCGGCCCCGGATAAGCCTGCGCCTGACGACGACATGCCGGAAAACCCCTTCCCCGCACTAATTAAAGATCTCGCTGAGGGGTGGTAATCGTGCGTGAGTTTTGGGATTTTTGGAAGACATTATTACCAGTGCCACTTTGGTGTCTGCTTGGCGGTGGCACAATTGGCTGGGCGGCATGGCCGCACGCAATCACGCTATCCATCCTTCTGTTGTTGGCCTTGCCAATGGTTGGCGTGTGGTACAACCGCCTCCTGCTGGCTACTGGTTACTTCCTGGCCGCCAGCGACGGCATAGTGCATGGATCAGTCCAGTTTTTCGGAATTGGAACCAGCCTGTATGTGGGGTTAGCGTTTTGGGTAATCTCATCGCTTGTCTTGGCCGCACCGTATGCTTTACCTGGACGCTGGCTAATTCTTGCCCCGCTGCTGGATGTAGTGTTACCCATCGGCATGTTCGGCTGGGCCAGCCCGCTGCTTGGCATCTTTGCGTGGGGCGAGTTTGCGACAATATATCTGTCAATCGTTTGGGTGCTGTGGGTCAATCTTTGGGCAACACCAGGGCTAAAAGCGGGCTGGACGTTGTGGCCGATGACGATGGTGATGGTGGCCTTTTCTCTGCCGGGCTACCTGACTACCCCGGCCGCAACGCCACCCACTGGTTGGGTCGGCGTACACACAAGTTACGGATTACTGAATGGCTATGGCGTAAACGAAATTGTCCGTGATGAACACCTGGAACAACGGGTCATGCATAGGCTGCAAGATCCACACACTAAAGTAGTGGTACTCCCCGAAGCGGTGGCGGGCATGTGGTATGCAGGCACGGCACAGCTTTGGCAACCAGTCATCAAGTGGACCAAAAGCCACCACCAGGCGGTGCTTCTTGGGGTGGAGTATCCGATAGGAAAAGGATATGAAGACACCATCTTACGCATACAAGGCGGGGCTACAAAAGTGCTGCCGGACGATATAGCCGTGCCCGTGTCTATGTGGCACCCATGGTCGCCCGGCGGTGCGGTGGACCACTTGAACGGCACGGAAACCGGGACCGTGTTGGGACAAAAAGTGAACTATCTCGTGTGCTATGACCAGCTATTGGCCTGGCCCGGGCTGCATTTGCTCTGGAACGAGATGGTGACTGGCCGGAAGCCTACGGTGCTCATCGGCGTAGCAAACGATTGGTGGACCAAAGGTACGGACGTAGCAGCAAACCAAAGGGCATCGCTACATGCCTGGGGCAGGTTGCTGGGGGCTCCCGTGGTCTCAGCGGTTAATGGGTAAAAAAAGGAGGAGGGTGGTCATGAACACATTCAAGAGAGGCTTGTACGTGTGCTGGCGGGACGAATTGTGGCCGACTATATGGGCATTGCTGCGTGTCGGCATTGCGGGGCTGCTTATGGTATCCATCCCCATCGCTATAGTCGGAATACTCGGGATAAACGGTGGCGACTATGCCGGGAATCAAGTTAATCATTGGCTTGAGCGTGTATGTGGGGTGTTATGGGTCGGGGTTATTGGGTATGCAATATACCGGCACATCATAAAATTGGGTGCTGCTGACAGCCGTCCCTTTCGGTAACGAGGGTAATGCAATTTGTCTCGGCAAATCCAAGGGTAAGAGTAAGATGTATTACGATAATGTTTGTGACATAAGGAAACACGATGATGTTTGAGGCCACAGAAATACTCAAAAAGTTGGATGTACTCACTTTGCTGCATGGCAAGGCCGAAGTAGTTAATCCAGGGGAGTTTTTGTACAGTCGACTTTCTTTTTGTGAGCTAATGTTAGCTGAGGTCACAGATCAAATTTCCGCATTACAGTACACGATCGGGTACATGAATACATTAGGTCACGGTGTGGGTGCAACTGCAGTATGGGTCGGGAGGGGTGGTTGTAGGTGGCAAAATCCAATATTAACAGGTGTGCGTCTGGTTACAGAATTGGTGTGTAAATCATTGATAGATCAAGGGGAAGAAACGGGTGAGCTACCCTTGCAGCCTATAGCTATGGGGGCATCATATTTGTTACCAGACATGCTGTCTTCGATTAAAAAAGCCATGCTTACGGCTATTACGGATTACGAAAGCAATGCGGGATTGCGGAAAAAGGTAGAGAAAGACTTACTGTCAGCTCTCAGCGAGATGGAGAAAACAGGGATAATCCATAATTTGCAGAGGGTGGTAGTGCATAGTGCAGCACAGACGTTGATGTAAATGTGTGTATCATTCATGTTGTTATGGTAGTGATCAATAGAAGTGCCAAGAATTATTCATACGAAGCAGTTTCCATATCACTGCGTCAAGTATATGGGGTGGCAAGCAAGGGTAAGGAGGTTTCTGATGAAAGCAAAAGATTTAATAATGCTGGTGCAATTGAATCGGGCAAAAGCCGGAGGCGTGAAGTACGTTGTGTACGACGATAATGCATCAGGCTTCCCAATATCGATTGATATAGCTATTGCTGAGATTGAAGCTTGCAGTGCTGAAGCGATTGGTGATGGTATATGGCATCCATGCGATGCTGCGGGGCGTATCGATTTTAATTACGTCTCTGATTGCATGGATAATCAATAATTTGCAAAGGGTGGTAGTGCATGATGCAGCGCAGACGTTGATGTAAATGTGTGCACCCCTTTATTGTGCATCTTGACTTTATAGAAGATATAAGTCACACTACCTGAAGCATAGGAGAGTACAGTGAAATTACTGATAGCGGAGAAGCCAAGCATTGCCAGAGCCATCGCTGAGGTGGTGGGCCAGACCAGCAATGGTGATGGGTTCATTCATTTCAAAAATGGATGGACTGCCACCTGGTGCTTCGGTCACCTGCTGTCCACAGAAACACCCGAAGAAGTGCACGGCGGGCGCATCGAGTATAATGACCTGCCCATTGTGCCCAAGGCCTGGAAGCTGAAGCCGAAGGATGCCAAGGCTGCAAAGCAGGTCAAAATTATCAAAAGCCTGCTTAAACAAGCGGACAGCGTCGTAAACGCCGGAGACCCCGACCGTGAGGGCCAACTGCTGGTGGATGAAGTGCTGGAGTTCTGTGGCTGGAAAGGCCCAACAGAACGCCTCTGGCTTGCCTCCATGGATGGCGAAAGCGTAAACAAGGCGCTGGCGACACTAAAGAACAACCTTGAATACCAGAATCTCAAGAATTCTGCCCAGGCCCGCCAGTATTCGGATTGGCTGGTGGGCTTTAATGCCAGCATTGCCATTTCCCGCCGCCTGTCCATGCTGGGCAAAGGTGGCGGCTGGTCTGTCGGACGTGTCCAGACACCCACGCTGGCGTTAGTGGTGCAGCGAGATGCAGAGATTGCCAATTTCCGGGAGAAAGACTTTTATCAGGTGATTGGCAATCTGGATCAGGGCATTTCTGCTGCATGGCAGACCCCCGCTGACAGGGATGGCACCGACGACGAAGGTCGCCTGCTGGACCGGACCATCGCCAACGCCACGGCTGCCCGCATCACTGGCAAGCCCGCACGGGTGTTAGCCTATGAAGCAAAGCAGAGCAAGCGGGTAGCACCGTTACCATATTCGCTATCTGAACTGCAGAAAGTGGCCTCCAAAAGGCACGGCATGTCCGCACAGAAAACTCTGGATGCAGCGCAGAAGCTGTACGAAGAGTACAAAGCCATGTCCTACCCCCGTACTGATTGCGGATACCTCCCCGAAGAGCAGCTTTCTGCTGCGGGCAAGGTGCTCAAAGCCATCGGCGCTGACAAAACTCCCGGGCTGGATCTGAGTATCCGGCATCCCGCCTGGAACACAAAAAAGATCTCGGCGCATCACGCTATCATTCCGACAGGCACCGTGCCCAGCAGCATGGATGCCGATTGTGCAAAGGTGTTTGCGCTGGTAAAGGAAGCCTATACCCGCCTGTTTCTGCCGCCGGAGTTGTCCGAAACCCGCACTGCTGAGTTCGACATCGACGGGCTGCGCTTCAAAGTATCTAAAAAAGTCGTTCTGGATACTGGATGGACCGGCGGTGG
>JAAOMR010000262.1 GCA_018853935.1 Acidithiobacillus ferrivorans | reverse complement strand
GCGCCCGGCCCAGTTCCACGACCCGCCGCACCTCTAAGCCTTGCAAGGCCTGCTCCAGCGTCCAGGCATAATCGGCGGGATTGGGCGGGGTTTCGTCGTGGTAGCAAATACCCACACCGCCGCCCAGATCCAGATGCTGGAGGGCAATTCCATCGGCAGCCAGTTCATCATATAGTGCGCGTACCCGCGCTGCCGCCTCCCCCAGGGGGGTCAGGTCCAGCAACTGGGAGCCGATGTGACAGGCAATGCCTTTAAGCTCCAGCGCGGGGTGTTGCGCGGCCTGCAGGTAGAGATCGCGGGCCTGCTCCATGGGGATCCCGAACTTACTCTCTTTCAGCCCCGTGGCGATGTAGCGATGGGTGCCGGGGTCCACGTCGGGGTTGACCCGCAGGGCGACGGGCGCACGCTTGCCCATGTCGGCGGCAATGTCCGCAATGCGCCAGAGTTCGGCGGCGGATTCGACATTGAGGCAGGAAATAGCGGCGTTGAGGGCAGCACGGATTTCGACGCTGGACTTACCCACGCCGGAAAAAACGATCTTGCCCGCATCGCCGCCGGCACGCAGCACCCGCTCCAGCTCACCGCCAGAAACAATATCGAAGCCCGCGCCCATCTCCGCGAAAAGCCGCAGGATGCTGAGATTACTGTTGGCCTTGACCGCATAACAGACCTGGGTATTCCCCCCGAGGGCAGTGCTGAAGGAGTGATAGCGCTCGCGCAGCGCCGCTTCGGAATAGACGTAGCAGGGCGTGCCGTAGCGCTCCGCGATCTCCTGCAAGGGGAGATCTTCGCCATAAAGGGCGTGATTGCGGTAGTGAAACGTATTCATGGGGCAGCAGGGCTCTGAACAGGCGCCGTGGGCTCAGCGGATGTGGGGTTCTGGGCAGAAACCGTGGGTGCGCCAGGTGTAACGCTGTGGGCGGGCGGCAGGGTCAGGGCCGTTTTACGGCCGCAACCGCCCAGCGCGAGACCAAGCAGCAGGAGGAGGAAGATGGCGCGGGCGTGGTTCACAGGGCCTCCCGCTGCAAGCGCTCACGGGCGCGCCGGATGGCGGCTTGCACTTGCCGGGGTGCCGTACCGCCCAAGTGGTCGCGCGCCGCCAGGGAGCCTTCCAGCACCAGCACCTCATAGACTTCCCGACCGATGAGCGGTGACAAGGCCTGCAAATCCGCCAGTGGCAAGGCTTCCAGGCCAATGTTGCGTTCTTGGGCCAGGCGTACCGCCCGTCCCACCACGGCATGGGCATCACGGAAAGGCAGCCCCTTGCGCACCAGATAATCGGCCAGGTCCGTGGCGGTGGCAAAGCCGCGTTCTGCCTGCGCGCGCATAACTGCAGGCCGGGTCTGCAGGCCCGGCAGCATCCGGCCCATGATCTCCACGCTGGCGCGCATCTGGTCGAGGGCGTCGAAAAAGGTTTCTTTGTCTTCCTGATTGTCGCGGTTATAGGCGAGGGGTTGACCCTTCATGAGGACGAGGATAGCGACGAGATCGCCAATCACCCGCCCACTCTTGCCGCGAATGATTTCCGCGACATCAGGGTTCTTCTTTTGCGGCATAATGCTGGAGCCGGTGCAGAAGCTGTCGGGCAAATCAATGAAGCCAAAGGGCGCCGACATCCACAGGATCAGCTCTTCCGATAAGCGCGAGAGGTGGACGGCGAGGATAGCCAGGTCCGATAACACTTCCATCACAAAGTCGCGGTCGGAGACGGCATCGAGACTGTTTTCGGCGACGGCCTCAAAGCCGAGCTGACGCGCCACATCCCAACGATCAATGGGGAAGGTGGTCCCCGCCAGCGCCGCAGCACCCAAGGGCAGCACGTTCACCCGCCGCCGCGCATCCAGCAAGCGCTGGGTATCGCGGTGGAACATCTCCACATAGGCCATGCAGTGGTGGCCGAAGCTGACCGGTTGAGCCACCTGCATGTGGGTCAGGCCGGGGAGGATGGTCTCGACTTCGCGCTCAGCGAGATCAATAAACACCTTTTGCAGATGCTGGAGCGCCTGGATGAGGTCATCCAGACAGCCGCGGGTATAGAGGCGCAGGTCGGTGGCCACCTGATCGTTGCGCGAGCGGCCGGTGTGGAGCTTCTTGCCGACGTCACCGATGATCTCGGTCAGACGCGATTCCACATGCATATGGATGTCTTCCAGGGCATCGACAAAGGGCAGGCGATCCTCGGCAATTTCCTGGCGCACCTGCGCCAGCCCGGTGACGATGGCTTCCGCCTCCGCCTCCGTCAGCACGCCGACCCGGCCCAACATGCGCGCGTGCGCCATGGAGCCGCGGATATCTTCCCCATACAAACGACTGTCCACCTGAATAGATGCCGTAAATGCCTCGACCAGACTATCGGTGCCCGCCGCGAAGCGCCCACCCCACATTTTTTCACTCATGCCCACCCCTCCTGTCTTGCCCGCGACTATAACGAAAAGGGGGCGTTGTTCGCCAGCGCTTCCCGCCACCGCTCTTTGGCATTCCTCTCCGGCTCTTGCTACAGTCTAAAAGAGGCACTTACACACGGGGGTACAACGAATGGACGAAGCCGAAAAAACGCATAGTCGGCGCTGGCTGATCGTGTTGCTGTTTTTGCTGATTGTGGCGGCGGTACTGTTCTTCTGGTGGCAGAATCAGCAGGTCAAGGCACGGGCCAAAGCGCCAGCAGAGGCGGCGGCTGCCGTGCAACTGACATCCCCCACGGCCTCTACGCAGTCTGTTGCGAATTTTCCCGTTGGCAGGACCATTTCTCAGGAAGGCACGCTGGAAGGCCCCATCAGCGGGCAGTGCGGCAACATCAAGTGGCATGATCTCAGTCCCGCCGAAGTCGCCAACCTGCGTAAGCTTTGCCCGCCCGCAGCCGCTGCCCGGTCCTGAAGTCATCCATATTAACGTGACTGCGGCAGGGTTATGCGCGTCTCCAGGCCGCCACCTGGGGCATTGGCCAGGGAAAAACGCCCGTGATGGTAGGCCACAATCCGTTCGACGATGGCCAGCCCAAGTCCTACACCGCCGCCCTTCCCGGCTTGTGCAAAAGGCGCACGCACGGTTTCCAGTTCAGTCTCCGCAATACCTGGCCCGTGGTCGCGGATGCGGATCAGTACGCCGCCCGCCGCGGCTTCTGCACTGACGTCTATGGGTGCTCTACCGTGCGACTGCGCATTGTCGATGAGGTTTTGCAGGGCGCGGGCCAGACCCACTTCCTGTATGGGCAGCTTCGGCAGATCCGCCACAGGGGGGTGCCACACCACGCCAGCCTGCTGGCGCAGAATAAACATTTTAAGCCAGAGACCCAGGTCAGTCGCTACCAGCGGCTCCTGCTCGCCGCTGCGGGCATAATCCAGAAACTGGTGGATAACCTTATCCATTTCCTGAATATTGGCGATAATTTCACCACGGACAGCCTCCTCGGCCGGTAGAAATTCGGCGCTCAGGCGCATGCGGGTAAGCGGCGTGCGCAGATCATGAGAGACCCCCACCAGCACCATCTCCCGCTCTTTCCAGAGACGATGCAAATCGCGCAGGGTCTGGTTGAAGCGCTCGGCCAGGCGCCGCAAATCAGCCGGACCCGCCTCAGGCAGATCAGCCGTCGTATCGCCGCCGCGCAAACGTGCCACCCCCTGCATGAGCCGGGTAAGAGGCCGGGTGACTTGACGTACCGCCAGATACGCTCCCAGCCAGGAGAGCAGCAAAATGGCCGCCAGCTTGAACCAGGGTAACGGCAACCCCGGTGGATGGGGCATGGACATGGCCAGCGCCAACAGCGCATCGGGCCGGGCTTGCAACCAGAGCATCCGGCGCTGGCCGTCCATGCGCAGTTGTGCCTGCGGCCAGCCCATGCGGTGCAGCAGTTGCAGGGCATTTACCAGTACCGGCATACGGGGATTATGGCCGCGCACCGCACCGGCAGGAACGATGCGGAGCCCTTGGCGCATCAGCATGGACTCTGTCGCCTGACGCTGGGCCGGGCTCAGCGTTTCACTCAGGGTCAGAATTTGCGCCCAGTTCTGCGCCAGACGCGCCGCCTGCGGGTTGGCCTGATAGATATTGAAAAACCAGTACACCGCAAGCTGACTCAGCAGCAGCAGCCCGGCGATGATGAGGAACATTCGGGTAAAAAGCGTATCCGGCCAGAAGCGCGATTTTTTCATCCGGGTAAAACGCCTCCTTCCCTGGGCATGGCGCCCCCGCCGTCGGGTACCAGCACATACCCCCGCCCCCAAACGGTCTGAATATAGCGTGGCTCGCCAGGATCGTCCTCGACGAGGCGGCGCAAGCGCGAGATAAACACATCAATACCCCGTGAACCCGGTGTGGCGTCGTCGTTGCCGTGGGTCATGGCCAGCAGACGGTCTCGCGAGAGCGGCTGCCAGGGATGACTGGCCAGCGCGTGCAGAATGGAAAACTCGCTGTCAGTAAGGGAGATTTTCTCCTCATTCCGCCACAGACTGCGGCTGTCGAGAGCGAGGCGGAAGGGCCCGAAAACAAGCGCTCCCGGAGTTGGATCGCTACTGCGCAGATCCTGGCTGCGGCGCCGGACGGCACGGATACGGGCAACCAGTTCCGGCGGCTCAAAAGGCTTGGAAAGATAATCGTCGGCACCGACATCAAGGCCTTGCACCCGGTCGCGGAGATCACCTCGGGCAGTCAGCATGATGATAGGCAAATGCGGTTCCTGCACCCGCAGGCGCTGACAGATGCTGAAGCCGTCTTCGCCGGGCATGAGAACGTCCAGCAAGAGCAGGTCATAGCATTCCCGCTCCAATTGGCGATCCATCTGCACGCCGGAGGCAGCGGCGTGGACGACAAAACCCTGCCCTTCCAGATAACGCACCAGCATAGTGCGCAGCCGGGAGTCATCATCAACCAGCAGGATTTTGCCACCCGCCGTCATTTACTTGCCCCAATGTCCCCGCTTGGTTCCCATTTTTTTATACAACGCGGTAGCTTTCTGCCACTGCACCGGCGTCAGGATCTTGTGGAGATAATTCACCTGCTGGATGCCATGTTCGAGCATTGTGGCATGATCCTTGAGGACCGCTTCCTGCAAGGGGACGATAGCACTGCCCGAGTCGCCATTCAGCAACGCATCACGCAATGCGGTGTTGTGGACCAGCATCTCGTGGCGCCAAGCTGGCATGGCTTTTTCCATTTGGCTTCGCCAATTTTTCAGATCCGTTTCCTGCGTCGGGGTCAGCTTGAGGTCCACCGCATGCCGCCAGACGATGGGCATCAGCATGGGCACGGGTGCATTCCGCATCCAACCGCCCTTGCGCATGGGGCCATGCTCCCATCCCCCCGGACAGTGATGACCTTGCATCATGCCCGGCCCCATGGGGCCACCCTGCATGGCAGGCGGGGTCTCAGCACCTGCCGCAAAGGCGGGTACTACCGCCAGCGCCATCGTTCCAACCATCAATCCGGATACCATGTGCTTAAATTTTAACATCGCTCTGCTCCTTGTCACTCAGGGGGAAAGGTGTGCCCTTTCCGTAGGAGACAAGTTAACGCGCCGCCCCGGCGGACGCCAGCGGCAAAGTGTCAAGAATTGTGAATAGGGGTGATTGCTTGCCGCTATGGGCACGCATGGCGGACCACTCGTGAGGAATAGCAACCCACATGGGATTACGCCGGTACTTCCAATGCAAAACGAGCAGAGCCACCTGTTCAATGACAAAAAAGTTCCTGATTAGCGCGATTTTCCAGCCGCATTTTCGATTCAGTGCGCCGTTGCGATATTTGGCAGTGCGGTTCTAAACCGTAAATCATTTGGTAACATTAATTTTTGATATCGTTACCAAAAGTATCCCCGCTAGCATAGTAGCTGCGGCCAAAATCAGACGGGTAGTTATTTGTTCGCCCAGCAACGGAGCCGCACTAATGACGACAATCACGGGAACCAGCATTTGTATGACAGCACTCGTTACGCCTCTTAGCTCCTTCATTAGGATATACCAGAGCACATAAACCAATGCCGACGTTATTGCACCAACGAGCATAGAATAATAGATTCCTGCAAGGCTTATATGAATGACTTCATGATGCCAGCTTTCTATCGCTGCATAGATCACCAATAGAATAATAGCTGCCAGCCCAGAATATACAAAATTTGCCGTGGTAGTCGCCAAGTCATCCATAGAACTTTTGCCCAGTATCGAATATCCAGCCCATGCGACACCGGCCCCTATCATCAATCCTATCCCCAAAAGCTTAGGAAGATGCGTGATGCCACCCACCAACACCCACAACCCCGCGAGAGTTATCCCGCTGCCAATCCACTGCAGTTTTGACAACCGGTAGCCACCACGAATCTCCCATGCCAGCATGGTCGCCTGGATGGCAAAAAATAAAAAAAGAGTCCCCGTAGCCGCCCCAATCTGCTCATAGCCATATGCAAATGCCAACGCATACACAAACAACATCATTGGCATCAGAAAATGATGCAATCTTGGCCGAGCCTTAGTCACCATCATCAGGACGATTAAGATCGCCGCACCGCTCGCTAGCCGAATCGCGGTAAATGGAAGCGGCCCAATTAAATGTCCTACCAAGGCTGCTCTTGCCAGCAGACTATTACCAGCCATACCAAAGAGTACTATCAGAGTCAGCAAGATTATGCGTACGCGGGACATATAATGATTTTCCTTGAACACATTTGCCCAGACGCTCCTGAAAATAGCTCGAAAGCAATTATCGCTTCAAGGATCGAGATTGATAAGCACATGTGGAAATCTACACATAGTTATCAGTTTGTACGTTTTTCATGCCGTGTGAAGTGTATGATCATAACGCCGCCGAAAATGAGCAAAAAACTGCTCACAATAAGATTGTTTAACTTTGTCCTGAACGCTATATAATCGATCAAAAACACGAACACTGGGAGCAAATAATAAGCTACCACAGCCTGCATTGAACCTATGATGCCAATCGATCTGTTCCACAAATAGAATGCGACCAATGACGAGAAAATACCCAGATAAAGAATATAGGACAAGGTTGTTAAATTGACAGGCAGACTATTGCCAAGAAACATGTCGGTCAAATAAAATGGGAGCAAAGCAACTAACCCGACAAATATCATCAGGAATAAATATTCAACATGGGTCATACCTTTAGGAATCCTCTGGACCACGGCATATACAGAAAATGATATTGCAGCCAACAGCATGAGTATATCACCAAAGGATATTTTAAGTCTGGTTAGTATCGCGAGGTTTCCTTTAGTGATGAGAACTACACAACCTACTGTTGCCAGCAAGACTCCAAACCATGTTATGACTCTGACAGGCCTCCCACAGAATATCCTGTTGATAACCGTAATAAATACTGGAGACGTGACCGCTATGAGCGACATATTTATTGATGAAGTATACCGGCCAGCTATGTAAATTAACGTGTTAAAAGTAGATATTCCAAGGAGCGATGCCGTAATAAATGACCAAAGCATAGCCCTGTCTTTGACAATACTTCTAACACTGTTAAGCGCGGATCGCATGAACGGAAAAAGAACCACAAATGCGATAAGCCATCTATAAAATGATAACTCTATTGGAGTTATTTTTGAACTAACGATATCCGCTATAACAAAATTAACGGACCACAAAACCACCGCCAAAAGTGAATATAAATACCCCCTAACCATGTTTTATAGTGTCCCACGCAGCCTGAAGTGCAACGCATGACTGGAGACAATTTGTATCATTCTGTCCCATGTGGCGCCTTCAATGATAATTCTCCCTCTCAGACCCCGGTAAGCATAAAGGCAACTCTAGCCTATTCATACGTCCGCATCCAGCCTGCTGCCGACCATCAGGGCTCAACGGCGGCAGGGCAGCGTTTGCAGTCATTCAGAAATTGGTGGTCAGTACGCTGCGCGCTTGGGTGACTTTTAGTAAAATCATCATACAATTATTTTCCTCATCGGTTCAGAGAATCCACCAAGTCAGGTCGCATTTCTCGACAGCCGCAGGTGAATAAGCGCAATCCGATTTCCTTTCCTGCCCTGCCGCTCCTCAATGGCGTAAGGTTGAAATCCCAGCTTCTGATAAAACAGTAAGCCGGCAATATTTTGATTGAAACACGACACTATTATCTCGGCCGCCTGATGCTTTGAAAAAGCAAGGGCAATCATCTGTTCGATGAGATAGCGGCCCACCCCGCGCCCACGGGCCGCCGGGGAAACGATGACATTACCAATGGAGCAACGGCCACCAGACTCCCAGCGATAGAAATTGGCAAAAGCAATGACTTCACCACCAAGCTCGACTACCGTTGAGTCCGAACGCTGCGCTATGGCATCCCGTAATTGCGAAGAGGACAACGGGAATTCCGCCTTTGGGAACAAGAAAAATAGTTCGTCTTCACTTTGTGGAAACCCACATGATTTGAATGTCTTTCTCGTCAACGGGGCGATGCGTCAGCGGCATGTTCTCAAGCGCCCTAATCGGGACAGCTCTGCACGATGCCGACCTGCTTGGCACCCAGTTCCGTCCAGCAGAACAGCCAGGCCCGCCGGCCCATGGGGATCACCCGTAAGCCCCGCTCCAGGTGGTTGGTGTCAGTGGGCACATCGGCATCGTTCAGGAAGACCTCCAGCCCCGCCCGGCGTTTGTGGGCATAGGCTAGGGCTTTACTCAGTGGATTGCTGGGCAACAATCCAGTATCGGCGGCCGTATCGGTCACCCAGGTGAAGAACGCCTCTACCAAGGGCTTGGCTTTGGTCAGCCGGACATCCTGCTTTTTGGCGCCTTTCAGTCCCTGCTCGCGAATCTCGGCTTCCACCGCATAGAGGTTGCCGATCATCTCCAGCGCCATGGCCGCCCGCTGCGGATCGGCGTCCTGGCTCTCGAAGAATTCACGGCGGGTGTGCGCCCAGCACTGGGCATGGGTTAGCCCTTCCGTTTTTTGCGCAGTCCAAAATACCTTACTCATCCGGTTGTCCTGCCGCAATTGTAGTCCTACGATACATCAGCATGGCCAACCCGGCGCCGACCAACCCGATAAAAGCTCCACCGATGACATCGGTCGGAAAATGCGCCCCGACTGCTATCCGTGACCAGGCAACCAGCAATGCATATATCAGAGCGGACACCCATATGGCTTTAGGCGATGTCCCAAAAAACAAACTGCCGAACAATAAAAAAGCCAGTGCCGCGTGCCCGGACGGAAAGCTGTGCCAATATTCCGGTTTTCCGATCACGTCCACCGCCTTTTTCCCCAGTGCAGTCAATGGGCGAGGATAATCCATGTCGGGTTTGATGGTGGCTATGGCGGCCCATATTGCCAGTTCACCTATAACGAAATTCCAGAGAACCGCAAAAGAAATCCATCCAGGCTTGAAGCGATGTACGATGACCAGCAAGGCTATCCACAACGGGAAATTGCGTGGCTGGGCTACGCTGGACAGTAACGCAGCCGTTTCCGCCAATGCGGGGGCTTGGCTCATATGGTTCACCCACAAGAAAATACGGGCATTCCATCCATACCAAGTGTACCACTCTG
>JAAOMR010000261.1 GCA_018853935.1 Acidithiobacillus ferrivorans | reverse complement strand
ATCTACTTGTTGCCGCCAATAAGCGGCCTTCTCGTTCTTCGTCATATCCACCCCTCCTCGCTGAACGCGGATCAGGATCGGTCAGGTCAGAAAGTTTGGGAAGGTGGGTTGCCTAAACGCTTACCCATAGGCGATCTGTACTTTTCCCTGCTCGGCATAAAGGGCAGGGTTGAGAGTATGAAAGGGACGCTTTCCTGGCTCCAGGACGTTAATGTGCCCTGGCTCCAAAGAAAACGCACAACCGCGATTATTCCAAAGAACTCCGCTGTTGCCCGCTACCACGCCCGTACCATAGTCGTGGTAGAGGCTTTGGATCACACTCACCATTCGGCCCTGTCCGTCGACAACACCAAACCATACCGTATCGCCCTTGGCCAAGCCAATGGCGGGAGGCGGCATAGCGACGCGGGGTCTTAACTCATGGACGCAGTCATCCAGAAAATCCGAATTTAATAAAGCCGTAATATCGACATCGGTAAAATCTGGGTCAGCCACCATGCGGTCACGGTATTTGAATGCCAATTTGGTTATTTCTACCGTATAATGAACAAGTTCTGAACCCAAATGATCAGCGTTCGCTACACCAATGCGATTCAGTAGCGCAAGGATTACGAGGGACGCAACGCCCTGGGTTGGTGGTGGCATATTGATCGCTTCACCGACACCAAATGGCGTTCGCAGAGGTGCAACCCAGCGCGGCACGAAGGACTGTAAATCTGCCTCGGTCAGCAGACTTCCTGCGGCTTTAAGGCCTTTTACCATCTGCCGGGCGAGAGGACCATGATAAAATGTGTCTGCACCATTCTCTGCAAGCGTCCTAAGAGTTTGCGCTAGTGCCCGTTGCCTCCATAGCTGGCCGGGCGGCAAAATCTTATCTGCCGGCAAATATTGCGCCGCAAAACCAGGCTGTTGTCGAAGCATTTCGGCAGACCGGAAAAGGGTCTGGCTTTGGTTAGCGCTGATCGGAAACCCTCTGGCCGCATGGCCATACGCACTTTCTAGTAGGCTTGACCAGGAAAGACCGCCCCGCCAGCAGTCGCGCGAGAACGCAAATGCTGTTCCCCACCCACCCACCGCACCCGGCACTGTTAAAGCCGACAAACCACCACGAAGTGGCACCTCGCGAAGCCCGCGATCACGAAACAGCGCCGCCGAATAGTGGTGCCCTGCGGGACCCGCGGCTGCCAGCCCACGAACCGTTCGAGCGTCACCATCCGAGATCAGCCAAAACGCATCCCCTCCCAGTCCGTTCATGTGGGGATACACAACGGAGAGCGTCGAGGCTACCGCGATACCGGCCTCTATGGCGTTACCACCACGGTATAAAATCGCAGCTCCGGCCTCAGATGCCAACGCATGCGGTGCACTGACGACGCCGTGAGCGGAGTGTTCCCATAGATGAGGTTTATTAGTTTCCATTGATGGTTTCCTCAAGTTTCCGTGACTAGCCGCCCACCAGAATAATATTCGCTGCCTTACAGCGACTCTAGGTCGCCTTCGGCATAATGCTCACATGCGCCGCCACCACCCGCCATCCCTCCGGAGTGCGCAGCCAAGTCTGACTTTGTCGGCCGTGTCGATGACCACGGTGAAACTCCGAGTTGGCCGTTGCAAAATCTTTTCCGAAGGTCGTGATGATGGTGTTAACTAGTTGCCGATTCAGTATGGGTGCGGAACGCGACGCGCGAAACTCTGCGATCGCGGCATAACCATAGAGGTTCTCTTCCTCACCATAACGCAAGGTATGCTCACAGTTCCAGAACAATTCGTCCAATACCTCAACGTCATTTTCCGCCAAAGCTTTTTCATAACAGCGAAAGGCGCCCTGCACTTCTTGTAAGACTTCTGGAGCATTTATTACAAAATAACTCATGAAACTTTCCTCTTAGAGACTGGGCACTTAACTGGTAAATAAATACAACACAATTTGTTGGCAATACGCTTCACTACATTTCGTTTCCTCCCATCCAGAACCGTTGGAGTTGTAAGGAAACAAAAGTTCACAAAACAATGCAACCTAGCAACATTGTTAAATTTAGTGTGGCATCCAGAAAAATGCGGCGTTTAGTCTCCCAATTGGCGAGAATGGACTGATACATTAATGCGTAATTTAGTGTTGTACGCTCGGCGCTTGGCAAAACATCGTTGTGCGATCCATTTTATGCAGGTACATAATTTTTACATTACCGCACTTTGCTAAATACGCTATTAAGTTTATGATAGACGTTTAAATGGTTTCAAGGTAGCATATTTTTTGCACCGGACAGTTTCGATAAAGGCAACGCTATCCAGCCCCCCCGGTGTCAGATACCGTCTTGACAGACTCTATGCAAGTGCTGTTTCAGAACTGAACGGCCGACTAGATTTCAGTACTCCATAAGCGATATTCAGGAGTTTTCGCATGGCGGCAAGAATCACCTGCATTTGGCACTTTTAACGAGCGAGCAATCGTTCGCAAAAAATCGAGACGACGGGATTGAAGCGTTTTGCAGTAAGTGCTGGCATATAAATGGCTTTGCGTAGCTGGGAATTGCCCGTCTTGGCAATGGAAGTCTTCCCATTCCATTGCCAAGACTGTCGGATTCTGGGATTCAGTCCAGCATAAGCAACCACTTGTTTCGGTGACTCGAATCGTTCAAAGGGCTGAGAAAGACTAGCAGCGTGGCAACAGTGAGTACGGTCAAAGATATTGATGGCTTTGGATACGCTGACGGTCACGTAGCGTGAGGGGCTGGGGGTAAACCCCCTCGAAGAGCTTGAACAAACGCGCCTGTTGGGGGAGTGTCACTTTCCGACCAAGAAAAGGACCCCGTCAGTGTGCCATAACCTTCTGCATGATCCCAAAATATTTCAGTTGCTGTACCGCGTTGATGAATCCCTTGCCGAAGAAGCCAGGACCACCCGAAAACTGACTACTTTCGACGCCGCCGAAGGTCTAACCTCTGACGAATCCATTGCCGCATTCATGGCCGACGCGCTCGAGTCCGGCGACGCTGGCTATATCGCTCACGCGCTGGGCGTTGTCGCCAGGGCCAAGGGCATGGCCCAGATCGCCAGGCAGACTGGGCTTTCCCGCGAACAGCTTTATCGTTCATTCAGCGAGCGCGGCAACCCGACGCTCAAGACTACACTTGCGGTCATGAAAGCCCTGGGGATCGAGTTAACGGCCAAGGGACGGGCGGCGTAAAGGGGAGTAGTACAGCGATAACGGAAAGAGGAAGCGAAATATGACGCAACGCAAAATTGTACAAACAGCCGATCCCTATCAAATCCAAGAGGTCACCGAAACTAAATAAGGATGGGAGGGTTCATTGGGAGATTTTGGGCCCCTATGGTTTTCTCAGCGATCACGCGTCGCTGGCTGATGCTCAAGCAAAGTTAGCAGAGTCAGAGACACCAGGGTGATGGTTGGTCACCACGGCGGCGGGACGCGCTCCGCCCTGCCCAGGGCTTCCAGTACGCCCTACCGTTTCATAGGGACGGAGCAAGTTCCCAAGCGTACTTATGAACTTACGCTCTATAAAACAGCGCCTGAGTGTGTCAAGTTTTGACCAGAAATCGGCGTCAAGTTTATTCACCTTTGATCAGATCGGGAATTTTATGTTTATGTTTTGGTTCATGTAGTTACGAAGCGTTACAACACTCCATAGGTGGCAAATGTTTGGTGCTGACGCATGGTCAATGGCTGACGCTGATTGACACCATTGGAAAGATCATCAGGAGGCAGAGAATCCGCGAAGCGTTAGGATGATACTTTTTTGCCGGGGAAAGCCATTAGGCAAATTGCGCACTAACGATCCAGGATGAAACATTAATTTTCTTGTAAATGCGGTGAACATTAAATCAATAGGTTACGAATTTGTTAAGATGATACTATTTTTTCCGTGGACAGCTAGGGAACTGAGTGCTGATCTGTTGGAGCGTGGTTACGAGCTGATGGTAATCACCATCTCGGCGATCTCCGCCAATTTTTTGCCCTTATCCATCGCCAGGCGGCGCAGGCGGCGGTAGGCTTCGGCTTCGTCAATCTGCAGATCACGCATGAGAATACCTTTGGCTTTTTCCACCAGCTTGCGTTCGGAGAGGGCGTTCTGGGTGTCTTTGAGTTCTTTGCGTAGCAGACGGTAGTCGGCATAGCGCAAGGCGGCGACCTTGATAATAGGGGCGATATCGCGGGCGGAGATGCCGTGGGCGACGTAGGCAGCGACCCCTGCACGGATGGCGCGACGCATGGTATCTTCATCTTCGGGAGCGCCGAGAACGACAACCGGAAGTTCTAAGGTTTCGCTGAGAAAGACAATGTGTTCGAGGACATCGCGCTCCGGCGTGCCGGCTTCGGCGATGATGACGTCGGGTTGCAGTTTTTCCAAACGCTGCCACGAGAGTTCGGTCCAAGCAAAAATGTCAGCGACCTGATGGCCTTCTAGATGGAGGGCGTCACGAAGAATTTCTGCGCGCTCAGTATTGTTGTCGATCAGGACGATGCGGTGCATAGGCTCATTGCAGGGCTTGCAGTGCAGCGCGGACGATGATCTCTGATTCGCCGAGAGGGCTATCGATGGTGATTGCGCAGCCAGATAATTCACCCTGAAGTTGGGTGATAAGCGCGGGTAAATCCTCCTGCAGATGCCTGCCGCTGCTCCAGAAAATGGGCGAAACCCGGTACTGGCGCAAACCGGAAGCGTAGGCCTTGCGCATCGCCTCAGCGAGGCTGGGCGTCCATATTTCCAGATAGCAGAGTATGATTTTTCGCTGCGGTTGGCTGGCTTGCAGGCGCATGGCAATAACCTCGAAGGGCCGTCGCCATTGCGGATTGCGTGAACCGTGGGCCAGCAGGAACTGCACTTGAGACACGAAAACTCCTTAAGGTTGTTGCATTAAGTGGCGCGCAGCATCTTCTGTTTTCGGTAGCCAGGCGCAGAGTTCGGCAAGCTCTACGACCGCGCCGATAATCAGTATGGCCGGGCTACCGAGTCCGGCACGGACAATTTCCGTGCTCAGTCGTGCCAAGGGGGCCTGCACTTGTTTTTGCTCTAAGGTGGCCCATTGTACGGCAAGACACGGGGTTCCCGCCGCAAGACCGCCTGCCATAAGATCTGTACAGATGCCAGCCGCCCGTTCGATGCCCATATAGATCACCAGAGTATCAGCCGCCTGGGCGTAGCGCGACCAGTCTGGAGCCTGGCCACCACGCGCTTCATGGCCGGTGAGGAAGAGTACGGACTGGCTGCGATGGCGGTGAGTGAGGGGCACTCCGGCGTAAGCTGCCGCCGCCATGCCACTGGTGATGCCGGGAATGATTTCGTAGTCGACGTTGGCAGCGCGCAGGGCCAGGCATTCTTCGCCGCCGCGACCGAAGAGGAAGGGGTCACCGCCCTTCAAGCGTACAATCCTCAGCCCCTGCTGCGCGGCGCGGATGAGCTGCTCGTGAATGAGCAGCTGTGGCGTCGAGCTTTGGCCACCGCGCTTGCCCACTTCGACCTTGCGGCAATGATCCGCCGCCATGTCGAGGATACGCGGGTTGGCGAGGGCGTCATAGAAAATGATCTCGGCCTCGGCAATACGCCGCGCCGCTTTGAGGGTGAGCAGTTCGGGGTCGCCGGGGCCGGCGCCGACAATGGAGACCGGAGGGAGGGAGGGTTGGTGCATGGGGGTTTCTCCGGTTATGCCGCATCGCGGGAAAGGGTTTGAGAAAGGTGGGCGCGGGCGCTGTCCACATCGGCGCAGCGGCCACTGAGGCAAAGCAAGCAAATTGCCTGATCGGCTAGCGCCGGGGGTAAGGGAACGTGTCCGGCAAGCACCTGTTCCATGAATCGGCAGGTAGCATTGACGCCCTGATCATCAGGCAAGACCGGGATCTGGAGCAGTGGCTTATCGTCTTTAGCCATCCACAGGGTGCATTCTCCGGCTAGGCAGGTATGCAGATCGGGGCGGCGTTTGGGGTTGGCGAAAGGTTCACCTTCGGTGCCGCGCAGGCAAAGAGCGCGACGCCCTGTTGCGGTAAAAAAAGCTTGCAGAAGCGCCAGATAGGGTGGATGGGTAACCCCGGCGCAATGTACCGCAGGTATCCGGAAGGGATTAATGAGCTTGACGACCGTATGTACGCTGGAGCGAACGCCGAGTTGCTGACGGAGTCGAAATATTCGCCCGAGGCCTGGACAGAGCTGTTCCACAGGCAGGTAGCTGAGCCCTTGCTGCTGCAACTGAGTACCCGCCTGCACATTGTCCTGGGCGATGGGTAGGCCAAATTCAGTAAAAATCTGTGCCGTGCCGACCCGCCCGGAAGGGTCATGGTCGCTCAGCGTTATAGCACTTTCCGTGCTGCTGGCATGCAGGCCATGCAGCAATACTGGTACGCCGCAACGGGCGAGGATGCATGCCAGCAAAGGCAGCAAATTGGCACCGCGCCGAGTCCCATTGTAGCTGGGTAAAATGACCGGCTGACAAGCACTGTCGAGGATAACGGGCTGCAGGTTGGCCTCGGTGGCGCGCACGAAGCCGCGCAACTCGTCTACGGATTCGCCCTTGATACGATAGGCTGTCCACAGCGCACCGGCGCTAAGATCAGGGAGTTTGCCCGCCAGCCAAGCGGCAAAGAGGGCTTGGGCTTCTTCCAGAGATAAGTCTTCAGCATGTTCGCGGCCTCGAGCCACACGGCCGACGATCTGGGGCAGATTCAGAGTTGGGGTGCTCATGAGGCCTCCCGGCGCATAAGGCGGATGATATCGAGGATTTCCGGTTTGCAGGAGCCGCACTCGCCGCCCGCACCGCAAGCCTGGGCGATCTGGCCAAGAGTAACCGCACCCGCAGCAACGTGTTGCCGCAAAGTGCGCTCATCCATCCCGGTGCAGGCACACACTCCTCGTGAGCGCACCCAAGTGCCCATGTCGGTGGGGACTTTGGGAGCAAAAAGGGCATGCCGGTAAGAATGCACATCGGCGGCACTGAGTAATAATTCGCGCAACCAGTCACGGGTGACGTCTTCCCCGAAGAGACGCGCAGCATAAAGCTGGTCCTGCCGAATGCAGAGGCGTTTGCGTATGCCCCGGCGGCCATCGTCATAGTCGAGGATGTCAAGGCCGTCCATGCCCATGGCCTGATCCCAGTCCTGGATATCACTGGCCGCCGGGGCCTGTTCACCGGCGATGCGAAGAATAAAGCCCTCGCGCTCGCCCCGGCGCATGCGACCGAGGCTGGCGTAGGGGAACTGGCTGGCGATCCGTTGGGCGGCATGGAAATACGCGTCTTTGTCCAGCAAGCGCAGAATCGTACCTTGCCAGGGGAATAACACCGGCTCTACCCGTACAGCCGTATGTTTGAATTCTGGCTCGCCGGAATTGGGATCAATGGCTGCGAGAGTCAGTTGATTGCAGAGGGCGGCGGGGGCATAGCGGCGCCCGAAATGCATAGGGGCGAAAAGGAGCCCCGGCTGCAGATCGGCGTTAACCCGCACCCTGAGGATATTATTGCCACGCCGGCTGCTGACTTTGGCCAGCATTTCGTTATCGAGATTCAGGCGTCGCGCATCGTCCGGATGTATTTCGAGAAAGGCTTCTTCATCGCTGGCGAAGAGAGCGGCTACTTTGCCAGTGCGGCTCATGCTATGCCAATGATCCCGCAAGCGACCGGTGGTCAGGCGTAAGGGATAACGTGCGTCGATTTCTTCGGCAACCCCCAGATATTCGGGATCACGGAAACGGGCGCGGCCACTAGGTGTGGGGAAAACGCCATCAGCGTACAGGCGCGCTTGCCCGGTTACGGCGCCTTCTGGATAGGGCCACTGCTGCGGTCCCTGATTATCCAATACGGAGAAGTCGAGACCCGTGATGTCCAAATCCCGGCCTCGGGTGCATTCCCGATATTCCAGAAAAATACTGGTGGAATCGGCAAAGTTGAACATGCGCTGGGCACGTACAGCCCAAGAGGCATCTTTTGCGCTTGGTAGTGGATGGTTGAGGGTATCCAGGGCGTCACCGAGAATAAAGGCGAAATCGCGGAAGATCATCCAGTCGGGCAGGGCGCTGCCAGGTGCGGGAACTGCAGTTCGCAGATGGGTGATGCGCCGTTCAGAGTTGGTCACCAAAGCCTCGCGTTCACCCCAACTGGCAGCGGGGAGCAGGAGGTCCGCATAGGCAGCAGTTTCGGTGCCCAGAAAACTGTCCTGCAAGACGACGAGACGGGCTTTTTCGAGAGCACGCTGCACTTGTGTCTGGTCCGGCATGGACAGTACCGGGTTAGTGCAGGTGATCCAGACAGTCTCAATCTCCCCGCGTTCCAGTGCCTGGAATAGGGGTACTGCGGTGTAGCCGGGCTGCGGATGCAGACTTTCCACTCCCCAGAGTGCGGCGATTTCTGCCCGGTGCTCGGGGTTGGCTACTTCGCGATGACCAGGGAGGAGTGCGGGCATACCACCGGTCTCGCGTCCGCCCATGGCATTGGGTTGTCCGGTCAGGCTGAAAGGACCGGCGCCCGGCCGGCCAATTTGTCCGGTGGCCAGATGCAGATTGATGAGAGCAACATTTTTATCGGTGCCATGACTGGATTGATTCAAGCCCTGACACCAGAGGGAAAGGGCGGCGGGTGCCTGGCCGAAGGCTATCGCCGCCGCACGCAGGTCGGCAACCGGAATAGCGCAGGTTTCCGCTACCCATTGCGGGGTATAGTTCTGCACCCGCGCCTTGAGCTCTTCCCAGCCCTCAGTATGGGTCTCAATAAAGGCCCTGTTCAGGAACCCTTCCCAGATCAGAATGTGCAACATGCCGTGAAACAGCGCCACATCGGTGCCCGGCTGAATGGGCAGAAAAATATCAGCGATGGCGGCGGTCGGCGTGCGCCGCGGATCGACAACGATAATCTGTAGTTCTGGGCGGCGTAACTTCGTTGCTTCGATCCGGCGGAACAGTATCGGATGGGCGTAGGCGACATTAGCCCCAACAATAAACAGGCAATCAGCGCTGTCGAAGTCTTCATAACTGCAAGGCACCGAGTCCATGCCGAGGCTGGATTTGTAGCCCGTTACCGCAGACGCCATGCAGAGCCGCGAGTTGGTGTCGATATGATTGGTACCGATAAAGCCTTTGGCCAGTTTGTTGGCGACATAATAGTCTTCCGTCGATAGTTGCCCGGAGACATAAAAGGCCACGGCCTGGGGGCCTTGGGTATGGATAATCTCCGCCCAGACCTTCGCCATCTGCATCAGCGCCTCCGGCCAGCGCAGGGGCGACCAGCTTTCGCTGCCGCGCTGGTGTTGCAGGGGTTCGCGGGCGCGATCATCCCCCCGGCTGGTCAAATGCAGGTTGCTGCCCTTGCTGCACAGTTGCCCAAAATTGGCAGGGTGATCCGGGTCGCCACGCACGCCGGTAATGTGCTGGCCATCATGCTCAATGATGACGCCACAGCCAGTCCCGCAGTAGGGGCAAGCCGATTTGCTCTCTAGACGGCGCAATGACTGCCCGCTCTGCGGGCGGATCAAGGTCATGGTGTCACCCCCTCCAATCCCAGCCAGACCTGTTGGTCTTCGATTTTCACCGGAAAAGTCTTCACGCAACCATGGTCTGGCGCCATCGCCTCACCTTTTTCTAAATCAATCTGCCAGTTATGCAGCGGACAGAAGACGATTTTTCCAGAAACGAAGCCTTCAGACAATGGCCCGCCACGATGCGGGCAGTGATTGCTGACGGCGAAAATCTCATCATTTTCATTGCGTAGGATGGCGACTTGTCCTTGAGGCGTGTCCACATAACGACCACCGAGGGCGGGGATTTCTTCTATGCTGCCAAGCGCTAACCATTCCATGGAGATCACCTCAAGCAGGGATGCGGCGCAGGGGCGCGGCGTGAATATTCAGGCAACCGGAAACCGCTTCTGCCCAAGGATCCTTTTCCTGGGACAGGGCGAAATCCAGGCGTGCGGCGAGCTGCTGGCGGGAGGCCACATCCACCACCACAACCGCTTTTATGTGGTCCAGACCGACCCGTTCCACCCAGGGCGCAGTACGCTCCAGATATTGGGCATCTTCCCGATACATTTGCAGAAAGGCCTTGGCCATTTCCAGCACTTCCGCATGGGTTTTGACCTTGCAAAGGAGTTCAGCGGCACGCACTTTCATGCCGCCATTGCCGCCCACGTAAAGTTCCCAGCCCGAATCAACGCCGATGATGCCAAAGTCCTTGATGGTACTCTCAGAACAATTGCGCGGACAGCCGGAGACAGCGAGCTTTACCTTGTGTGGTGCCCACATGCGCTCTAATCCCTTCTCCAGTTCGATGGCCAGGTGGGTGCTGTCCTGCACCCCGAAACGGCAGAATTCAGTGCCCACACAAGATTTGACGGTACGCAGAGCCTTACCGTAGGCGTGCCCCGAAGGCATACCCAGTTCCGCCCAGATTTGCGGCAAGTCTTCCTTTTTCACTCCGAGCAGGTCGAGGCGCTGGCCGCCAGTAAACTTCACCATCGGCACGTTATGGCGCTCCGCCACTTCGGCGATGCGCTTGAGCTCAGCAGGGCTGGTCACTCCGCCGTAAATACGGGGAATGACTGAATAGGTGCCATCTTTCTGGATGTTGGCATGGGCGCGCTCGTTGATAAAGCGAGACTGGGCATCGTCCAGACCCTCTGCTGGCCAGGCGGTGCGCACGTAGTAATTCACCGCCGGCCGACAGGTAGCGCAACCGCCGGGGTGCCGCCAGTCCAGACAGGCGAAAGTCTGCCGCACGGAGAGGAGCTTTTGCTGGATAATGGCATCGCGGATCTCTTGATGGCTGAAATCGGTACAGCCGCAGAGCGCCTTTTTTTTCGGACTGCTGTCATAAAAACCGCCGAGGGTACTGGCGAGTAATTGTTCCACCAACCCGGTGCAGGAACCGCAAGAGGCACTGGCCTTGGTGCATTTACGCACTTCCTCCAGGGTAAACAGGCCTTGCTCGCGGATGGCTCTGACGATACTGCCCTTAGCTACACCATTACAGCCGCAGATCTCGGCCCCGTCGGCCAGCCGCGAAGCCTGGTTTTCACCGGCATGGCCAGAGTCGCCCAGATGGGTTTCGCCGAAGACAATATTGTCGCGGAAGGCGGAGATGTCCGTGCCATCGCGCATGAGCTGAAACAGCCATGGACCGATGCTGGTATCCCCATAAAGCAAACCGCCGACCACCTTGTTGTCCTGTAAAATAACTTTCTTGTAGATACCCTGACTGCCATCCAACAGGGTAACTTCCTCATACCCTTCGCCCCCCATAAAGTCCCCGGCAGAAAACAGTTCAATTCCCGTGACCTTGAGCTTGGTACTGGTGACCGAGCCCTGATAACGCATCCGCCCGTACTCGGCGAGATGATTGGCGGCCACCTTGGCCTGTTCAAACAGCGGCGCTACCAGCCCGTAAGTCTGGCCGCGATGCTGCACACATTCGCCGACGGCATAAATGCGCGGGTCGTAGGTTTGCAGGGTGTCATTGACCAGAATGCCGGTTTCGCATTGCAAACCTGCAGCCTGGGCGATGGCAATGCGCGGTTTGATGCCGATAGTCATCACCAGTACGTCCGCCGAAATCTCACTGTCATCGGTAAAACGCAGGCCGGTGACGTGGGTATCACCGAGTATCTCGGCACTTTCCTTGCCGAGTAGAAAGCGCACCCCGCGGTCCTCCATGGCCTTCTGCAGCAGGGCACCGCCACGGGCATCCAGTTGCTTGTCCAATGGCCAGGCACGACGATGCACCACGGTCACTCCCATGCCCCGCGCGCGCAGCCCATGAGCTACTTCCAGTCCCAGCAGGCCACCACCGATGACCACCGCTTCGCCACCCAGCTCGCAACTGCGGGTGAGTTGTTCGACATCGGACATATCCCGGTAACTGAGCACTCCGGGCAGATGGTTGCCGGGAATGGGTGCAATAGCCGCCGCCGCTCCGGTGGCTAACAACAGACGATCGTAGGGCGCAGAGCATCCGTCTTCGGTCAGCACTTGCCGCTTCACCCGATCTATGGCCGTTACCCGGCTTCCGGTGTGCAGAGTAATTCCGTGTTCCGCATACCAGCCCAGCGGATTGAGAATGGTTTCTTCCAAAGCCATCTCCCCGGCGAGCACCGGGGTGAGGAGAATCCTGTTGTAATTGGGATGGGGTTCATCCCCAAAAACGGTAATCTCGTAGAGTTCTGGCGCCATTTTCAGCAGTTCTTCGACAGCGCGAATACCCGCCATGCCGTTGCCGACCACCACCAGGCGCGCTTTGCGGCGCTGTACAGCTACGGGGTTCATCATTTTAAGGCTCCCGAAATAGAAAAAAGGCGTAGTCAGCCGGATTGCTGACGACGCCTTTGCCGTTTTGCACTATAACGATCATTGCGGATCGTATTGTAAACTTTTAAGCAATAATCATACCTAATTTCATGGCAAATAAAAACAGATAGTTATGGTAAATGCTCTGCTGTGCGCTGACGTATTATGGTGCGGCCTCTGGTGCAATTGCATCAAAACAGTGCAATTGGGTGACGCTGCGGCTAGAATTTCGCCGTCACGAAAATCCACGCGCCCTCGGTATTCACTCCGTAACTGGTGCGCCGGTAATCTGCATACTGTACCCCGGCACCCCAGTGTTTGGAAAAGCTGCGGGTGGCCGACAAATCCAGCTCGTGCCCATATTGCGTTCCCCCGCGGGCGGCCTGGAAATCATAATAAATGGCCGCCAGTTGGGTGTCCATGAACTTACCGCCGAGGGTACAGTACAGACTGCGCAAACCTTTGGGCGGCGTGGTCAGAAAAACTTCTGCCCAGCCATTATAGGCGTGTTTGGTGGCGAGCGGCGTTTGAAAGCCGTAACTGCCCTGACTATTTGTCCCCATAACCATGTAGTCGGCATGCAGCCAGAGCTCCGCCAGCGTCAGACCGGCACCGACGTGATAATATTGGGCATTCACCGCCGCACTCCCGTTGTCATAAGGCAACTGTTTGGCATAGCTCAGGTCGTAGGGTAGGTGCAGAGTGTCCCCCAGAGGAAGGGCGCCTTGCACTCGTACGCCCAGCGTAGCGCTGTTACAAACCTGTGCATTACCCGCCAGAAAACATGCCGCCGCTCCGGGAATGGCGCTATGCGCCTGATTTCCATAGCCATAGCCGAAGGCTTGAGCATGCAGTAAGGGAGATGGCGTCCAGCTCGCCTCACTGAGAAAAGTTCGTGTTGGTACATTTTCGTCGAGGATGTTTTTGATCCGCCATATATAAGCCCCGTAAAGCGTCAGATCGGGCAGTGCTTCGTCCTGTACCGAGACCGCATCGAAACTCTGCGGCGTCTGCCGGAAACCCACCGCACCAACAAAGCGTTCGTCATCCAGATTAATTTCCTGACGACCGGCGCGCAGGCGCAGACCGGAAATGCCCGCATACTGGAGATAGGCCTGGTTGACGTTGGTTTCCTCTGGATCGGGAATCAGTGAATAGGCTGTTTTACCATTTTTCAGGCTGTTGTATTGATTGACGATCCCGGCCACATTGATGAACTGCAGATCGGCGCTGATCCCGGCGACGGGCTTGCTCGCCAGACCGAGCAGGGTTTGCACCGTGAAGGCATGGGCGTCGTTTTTGTTCGCCTGAGACATGAATTCATAGCGCGGACGAAAGTCGAGGTTGACCTGGCCACCGCTGATGGCATTGCTCAGAGTGTCTGCGTGAGCGGTGCTGGCCAGCAGGGCAAAGAGGGCGGCAGCGCAATGACGACGGTGATGTGAAAAGGATTTCGACATGGGTTTCTCCAGTATTTTGAGGATATTTCTGTGCGGACCTGCGGAGGTCTGGGCAAGCGTTCCCTGGCGCGAAGATTGTGCGCTCGAAAAGTATCCTCCGCGGGGACGTTGACGCCGGGGATTAGTCGCTTATGATCGCCGCGCTTTGCAAAGCGGGGGGGCTGCTGGCGTCCGGAGCGGTGACTTCATGTCGTGCCCAGGGTAGCCAGTGGCGGCGCATGGCCAGCACCAGTCCCAGCGCCGTCGTTGCGAGGAGGGCGAAGCAGGCGAAACCAAGGTGATAGGTCCCGGTTTCTTCCTTGGCAATGCCAAGGATTACCGGCAGATAGAAGCCACCGATCCCGCCTGCCGCACCAATAATACCCGTCATGATTCCGGTCTTCAGCGGCCAGCGCAGGGGTACCAGTTGAAAGGTCGCGCCATTGCCCAGCCCGAAGCAGGCATAAAGGAAGAGCAGCAGGGCCACGGCCACGGTCAGCGACGGCGTCCACAGGGCAAAAGCGGCGTCCGTCAGCGCGATGCCGCCGAGAAACCAGCGCAGGGCGATGACCCCGGAAACCCGGTCGGCAAGCATTCCGCCCAGGGGCCGCAACATGGCGCCGGTGAAGGCAAATAGCGCCATCAACATACCCGCATCGATTTTCGGCAAGTGATACAAAGATACGAGCAACAGACTGATGTAGGCGGACATGCCCACGAAACCGCCGAAAGTGATGCTGTAGATGAGGATGATGACCCAGGTGTCGCGCTCCCTGAGGGCTAGGCGGTAACGCTGCGGCAGCACCGAACCCGCGAGCAGTACTCCGAAGACGGGCAGCATCAGCAGCGCAGCCTTGCCATGTAATCCGAGCCACCCCAGCGGTGTCGCCACCGCCAGAAAGGCCAGCCCGGCCAGGGTTGCTGCAAAACCCGCCAGCGCCTGTCCGACGTGCCCGCTTTTCGGCGCGCTGTCCTTACCCCAGAAGAACATTGTCACTCCGGCCAGTGCCAGCAGGGGCAGTGCGGCGGCAGTAGCATGCGCCCAGCCAAACTGGGCGGCCAGCGGCGGAAACAGAAAGCCATCCAGCACCGCACCAATGTTACCGGCCGCCGCGATCCCCAGGACCGTCCCCTGTACCTTGGCGGGATAATTACTCCCCGCCATCGGTAGTGCCACCGCAAAACTGGCACCTCCCACGCCGAGCAGAATCCCGAGGACAATCAGCAGGGGAAAGCTGGGTGCCAACGGATAAAAAAGCAGGAAAAGCGACGGAATGGCCGATAGGGCAATGCCGCCCAGTGCTAACCAGCGCCCGTCCATGGTCTGATAGAGATTGCCCATGGCGACGCGTAGAATCGCTGCCGCCAGTACCGGGACGGCGACCAGAAAACCTTGTTCCGCAGGGGTGAGTCCCAAGGTTTTGATCATGTACGGCGCGAGGGGGCCGTAGAGCAGCCAGACCGTAAAACCGGTATCGAAATAGAGAAAACTGGCAACCAGCGCCCGCCAGTTGCCGGTGCGCAGCAGCGTCAAAAGTTCTTTCATCATGGCCTCCTTGAAGGCAGAGTGCTGGACATGAAAAAAGGCGCTCCTGGCTGGTGGGCCAGGAACGCCTTCGTTCCAAAACGCTGTCCGTCGGTGAACAGTGCTTGTGGGTCTTTAAGCAGTTATCGTGCCATTATTTGTGTGGTGTCGTAGAACGTGCTGGCGCCGTGCCGTCGTGCAGCATGTTGATAGGATATTCTGCCCAAAAGCCACAAGAATGCGGGGGATGCGAAACCCTTCCGGGAAGCGCGTGCGATGGGCAATACCAGTGCAGACGCACCAAAATCTCGCATTATCATGGTGCAAGCGCTTTACGGCAACACGCTGCTCCCGTCAAAAATGCGGCTGGCACCCATGCGGATCGTGCCCCCCTGATCATCCGCCAGCAACCAAGGCTGTGCTTCGCCACCCCAGGCGACGAAATCCTCTTTCGGCACGGGAATCTGCAGGGCATGTGCCGCCTGCCGGTATTCGGCGCTACGATACACCTGTGGAATGAGTGTCGCGGCATCCGCACCCTCCGGCCATTGACCCGCTGCCTGCATCTGCCGCACCAGCCAGTGCGCATGGGAATGCCAGGGAAAATTCGCTGAATAGCGCGTAAACACATGGAAATCCTCCTGCTGCGGCAAGCCCGGCACCGAGCCGGTCAGTGCCAGTGCGACGACTTCAGCAGGCACATCAATGGCCGCCGCCACCCAAGGTGCTGCCTCCAGCCGGTGCTGCGGATCATCCAGCCAGTGTCCTGCCGCCAGAACCGCGCGAATCAGGGCCTGATGTACTCCAGGCTGCGCCAAAGCCCAGTCCTCGCGCACGGCGAGCACCTTTTCCATCATGTTGTTCCAGAGCGCGTAACTGCTGACGATGGGCATTCCCACCCCCTCCACCGCAGCCAGAGTTCCCCAGGGCTCACCAACACAGTAGCCGTCGATCTCGCCAGCGCGCAGCGCCTCCACCATGTAGCGCGGTGGCACCACGCTGATCTGCACCTGCGTCGCCGGATCAATACCCGCCGCCTGTAGCCAGTGGCGCAGTTGATAATGATGGTTGGATACCGGCGATACCACCGCGAAGCACAGCTTGGTGGCAGGGCATGCCTGAATGACCCGGTGCAAAGCGGTGGCCGCCACCAGGGGCTGATCACCGCCCGTCAGACCCACATCCGTCAAACGCTGGTGCAGCGCGGTGCTTACGGTGATCGCATTGCCGTTCAAGGACAGTGTCAGTGCTGTTATCACCGGTATTCGCGGTGAGGCGATGCCCAGTGTCGCCGCCAGCGGCAGCGGCGCCAGGGCATGCGCTGCCACCAGATCACCGAAAAGTAGATGGTCACGCAAACTCGCCCAGGACGGTTCCCGCTGTAAGTCCACCTGCAGACCTTGTTCGGCAAAGAAACCGCCCTCGCGGGCTACAATCAGCGCTGCGCTATCGACCAGAGCTACATAGCCAATGCTGAGAGAGTGTTCATGCGCCATGATAAATTCTCCAAAATAAGCGGCACCTACAAAAAATCCTCGCGGCCTAGAATCAGGTAGCGAGGACGTCGTTGTCCAGAATGTTTTAGTCACTGCAATAAATGCGCCAATCGTTTCACCCGTTGTTTCGCTGCTCCGGTCGTTGTTTATCCAGCCATGACGACTGGCAAAATCCCATACAGCCACCTGACCGTATGCACGTCTCGTGGATGACCCCCGCCGCGCGTTGCAAGCTGGCATTTCATCTGCATAGTTCCTGACGCTGGCCATACTGGTTGACGCCGAGCAAATGGCAAGAGATGCTGATCTTCTTTGCCCGCCCTATATTCTGGAGAAAGTGCCGCGCATGGAGAATAACCAGGAGACATTGCTCCCCCGCCTACGGCAAACTCCGCTCTTTGCTGCCTGGCCAGAGGATGTCATCGCGCCGCTACTGGCGCAGTCCCGGCCGCTGACCCTGGAGTCAGGCGATATCCTTTTTGCCGAGGGATCGCTGGCCCAATCCTTCTATTTCCTGGCATCTGGGCGCATTGATCTGATTGCGGCGGCGGCGACCGGGCAGGAGAAGATTGTCGAAATCATCCAGCCTGATGATCTTTTCGCTGAGGCGGTGGCTTTTCTCGGCGGTCGCTATCCGGTGACGGCGCAGGCTGATGCTGCGAGCACCGTGCTGAAAATTCCACTGGATCTCTTCGTCGAGCTTCTGGAGCAGCGGCCGTTGTTGATGCGTCAGATGCTGGCGCGCCTCAGTATGCGCCTGCATTTTCTGGTCAAAGAACTGCGTCATCTGAGTGTGGAGTCGGCGGAGCAGCGGCTGGTGAGTTATCTGCTGGAACTGTGCCCGATGCTAAATGGCCCCACGGCCTTCGAACTCCCTGCCAGGAAAGCGGCGGTGGCGGCGCGCTTGGGCCTGGCGCCGGAGACCTTGTCGCGGGTGTTGACCCGCATACGTAAGGCCGGACTCATAGAAGTGGAACGCCGGATGATTATTATCCCCGAC
>JAAOMR010000260.1 GCA_018853935.1 Acidithiobacillus ferrivorans | reverse complement strand
TCTACTTGTTGCCGCCAATAAGCGGCCTTCTCGTTCTTCGTCATATCCACCCCTCCTCGCTGAACGCGGATCAGGATCGGTCAGGTCAGAAAGTTTGGGAAGGTGGGTTGCCTAAACGCTTACGTAGCATCAACGTCATCGGATGTTGTGGTGACTCCTGAAAGCCGTAGTGCTCATAGAACTGTTTGGCGCGTTCGTGGAGCGCATGAACCAGCAAAGCGCGAACTCTGGTGTTCTGCGATACGGTGATGGCCCGATTTACCGCGTCTTGTAGCATGGCTGCCCCCAGTTTGATGCCTTGTGCCCGTCGATCTACCGCCAGCCTGCCAAGCACCATGACGGGAACCGGATCGGGCATATTGCGACGAACTGAGCCGTTCGCCAATTGATGAGAAACCGCACCAGCTGACATGGAGTAGAAGCCACGCACACGATTTTCTTCATCAACAACCACAAAACTCCTGCTGGCGCCAGTGAGCTGGTTGTTCATTGCCCGGCGTTTGAGCCACTCATCCAGAGCAGGCTCTCCGCATTCAAAGTCGCCGAACAGATGCGTCGCGGCAAGTGCTTGCGGCGAGGATAGCTTCAAGCTCATGCTTGATTGCTTTCCCACGGCGTCTTGATCGCCATCAACCGCTCAAGACCCTCATTGGCACGTGGCGGCGCATCAAGCATGGCGGTGAACCGCTGGAATTTTTCCGCATCCAGCCCAAAGAACACCTGGTCGAGCAGCACCGATTGCGCACGCTCGCAGGCGGCTTCCAGCATGAAATCGGAACGGTTTTTGTTCAGCAGGTTGGCGGCGTAGTCAATGAGATCACGTTGCTCCGGCAGGGCGCGTAAATTGATGGCAGCAACACGCATGTCAGCCTCTTCATAAAACACAATAGATATACAGATAGTAGAGCGGCGTGTAGCTGTTTCAATATATGGCTAACAGCAAGTCATACGGCATGGGCATGAGCGGCGACCGGCTTATTCTAAATCGCATTAGAAATAGAGTTAATTATGTACTCCCATCCGGCGATGGATTTCACCCGCGCATGGTCCGCCTCAAGGGCACGAAGGCCGGCGACCAACTGGTCTTCCAGCGCCCCCAGACTGTCAAAGGCCCGGTTGTGAAAATACTTCTCCCGCAACTCGTCCCATAGGTCCTCTTGAGGATTCAGTTCCGGCGAATAGGGTGGCAAAAAGAGCAAGCGTAGATTTTCTGGCAGCTTGAGATCGTTACTTTTGTGCCAACCGGCACCATCGACAATCATGACGATGTTATCGCCGGGATAACGCTGGGCAACCTCGTCGAGGAAAATCTGCATGCACCTGCTGCTGACTTCTGGCAGAACCAGGGAATCCATACGTCCGTCCTGGGGTGATACGGCCGCATAGGCATAAGTGTATTGGTAGATCAGCATGCCTTTCACTTCGGGGCGCGTCGGCTTCTTGGCCCAGCAGTAACGGGTGTCGCTGATCCGCCCAAAGCGCGCTTCGTCCTGGTACATTACGCGCAAAGGGCGGGAGGTCGGAAACATCGCCAAGACTTCGGCTATGGCTTCGGGCAGTTTTTTTTCCAGACTTCCCGGCGTTCCGCATCGCCCTGTGGATGGTAGGTATCGGGAGCGAGCTTCCGCCAACCGTGGCGTGCCAACATGCGATAGACCGTCGAAAGCGCCATGGGTTTTCCCACCTTCTCCTCAATCAGCGGCTTGAGTTGAGGAATTACGACGATGCCGCCCTTTTGTGCGTCGGCCAATACTTCGTCGAGAATGCTGGCCTCTCGTTCCAGATCAGCCAATGCATGGTTGCGCAATGCGGTCTTCGCCTGGGGCGGCGCCATAACCCCTTCGGCAACCTTGGCAAAACGCGTGCGAATCGCACAAGTGGCGTTCACGGAGCGTCCGATGGCCCGCGCCGTCTGCTCCAGGCTCAATCCCAAATCCAGGGGCAACAGCACCGCCTGTGCCCGCCTCAGTTCTTCAGCTGTCTTCGCGCTGCGCAACAACTCTCGTGCCGCCACCACATGCTCTACTCCACCTGCCGGACGTGCCATGCCATGACCTCCCTGAAAAGCATGGCATATTATCACTGTTTATAACGCAAAATATAACAAACAAAGCTTCAGGCTCATGAGATAGCGTTGCTTATTTCGAAACACAAGACCAAATATATAGCACTTCATAACAACGAAAAGACGTCTTATCATGACTGCAAGTGGGATGCATATATGCCCGTTTCAAGATTAATATTTAACAGGAGAAACATGATGAATAATAAAACCCTGAGTGTTAGTGTAATACTCCAAGCTATAGCACTAATCACACCCACGGTTGCCTTTGGGCATAAATTGCTTGCAACAACAGAGTCAAAGGTAGTAACGACCCCCTCAAAAGAGGATAAAAATAAAGTAATAACATCTATTGGCGAAATAAAACAAATTGCTCCACCAGAGCGCTCCGTCACGTCAGTAAAAAGTATAACAACAAAAGATCTATCACCTGAAGATAGCGTAACGAGTATTCTTAGAAAGGTTCCTGGTTTCAATGCGATAACAACTGGGCCAGGAAATTTAATTACGACAAAGACTTCAGAATTTACGTACGAGGGGTTCAAAAGTGGGCAAATCGCTCAAACTTATGATGGAGTACCGATTACAGATCCATTCAATGGAGGAACAGGTGGTAGAGTGAATACCAGGGCTGACATACCAATAACATTAAGCCAGATTGCGGGAGTAAAGGTTTATAGTGGTTCAGGTACACCTTCACAGAATACCACCAATACACTAGGAGGAACAATCTCATACCAAGCCAAAAAACCCACAAATAAATATTTCACAAAGATTTCAATGGGTGGTGGTAAATACTCACATTCAGGGGGAACCTTTACGACGACAGCAACTATAAATACTGGTAAAATAAAGAACACAGGGACTAAAATACTTGCATCATATAGTTATACCGACGCGCCAAGTTTTTTGAATAACGTCAAGTCGATTATAAATTCGTATTATTTATCGTTGATTCAGCCTTACAACCATGGCCTTTCAAAGGTGGGATTAGTTGTAGCCTATAATCATGAGAACGCAAATCTTGCTTTTTCAGCGCCAATTAATCTAATCAATAAATATGGAACATCATATCAACTACCACAGAATATTGGATATGAAACGGCTAACGCTCAATCATTACTCGTTATTGGTTCGTGGAAGAGTGTCCTTAATGATTACATGATCGGAAAAGCAAAAGCGTTCTATTCGGCTCAAGATTATTCCAGCCTACGCCACTCAAATCCCGCGTATGCAAGTACACAATACCCCAACTTCCTGTTCTACGATGGTTATCCAACACCATTTACAATTGCCAGTTATGATGTTCCAGGGCCAACAAACTCGTATAATTCTATAGCATTATTTGGTTCAGCTTATGCGGGCGCGCAATATTCGCATTATGTCTACAATACCAGTACGTTGGGGGTAATGCCCAGCATAGAAATACTATTGCCAAATAATGCAGTGCAAATTGGAGGAGGCATCTTGCACAGTGTAGGTTACAATTATCGGTATTGGTATGGTTCCACACCTGTTCCTAGTATAGTAGGTTATAACGATGCTTTTTATGAAATTAGTACAAGGGATATTAGCTCAGCTTACGTACAAGATAATGCATCTTTTCTGCACGGTTCACTGCATGTATATCCTGGGGTAAAGTATTCCATTACTAACACAAACGAAACAGCAGCACCAGGTTATTATTATAAATATGGTGGCGTAATAGGAAACACCTATTATGCGTGGACACCATCTCTTGGCATTAATTACTCACCAGTTAAAAATATAAATTTGTTTTTTAGCGTAGGAAGAACATATAAGTATCCAAATCTATCTGGTTATTATGCTGTTTTGGGAGCGTCGCCTGAACCGGCTCCGCTACTGATAAAGCCTGAACAGGCAACCAGCTATAATACTGGAATTAGATATAATAGCACATTTGGTGATTTAACAATGGCATATTTTAGAAGTAATTTTTCAAGTATATTTAGTCATTTTAGAGATCCAGAGCGCGGACAAACACTTGTATATAATAATGGAAATGCACTTATACAGGGGTTAAACATAGGTTTGCATATCCCCCTAGTTGAACATCTTTCGCTCAATGGTAGTTATGGTTATACCAGTGCAAAATATACAACTTTAACAGTATCACCAACTAGTACTACATACCCAGGACAAGCTTTACCATATATGCCGCAGTACACAGCAAATGCTGAGCTATCATATAATAATGGGCCGATTGCATTATCTTTGTCTGGTTACTTCGTTGGTCGACAGTACATCAGAACTTCAAATGGTAATACCATCGGCCTGACTCTACCAGCCTATCAGACTATGAACCTGTCTGCATCGTACAAAAAGAACATGAACGGATTTGTAAAGAAAGTGAATGTTTCATTATTTGCTGATAATCTGCTAAACAATAATTATCTGATATACGAGCAAAATATAATAACCCCAGCTTCGTATATTGAAGGGGTTCAGGGTGCACCGATATATGTTGGTACCAATATTACATTTAAGTTTTAGATTTGTACATTATGATTAAGTTAATATTGTCACTTAATGTATGTGGTTAGATAATGGCCAATCGAAACATGTTAAGCATGTGCGTCTGTGTATCATTCTGGAGATTATATAATCAGGTTTTTACAATCTAAAAGAGTAGAAAAGCGCATATTGTGTAAAGATATACAACTCCATGGTTAATGGTTACAGAAAAAAGTAAAAATTATTAATCATGTTGTGCACATAACGTTATCAATGTACGGAATAGTTCAGAGTATTTGTATATGCCAAACTCTGTTTTAGGAGAAGAAAAGGTGAAATATATCTGATAGATATTATGTCATATAAAGCATATCAATATTTTGGTTTTTTCCGAAAAGGTAACTTACTAATGAAGAACCTGGGAAGTAAAAACGTGAACACTTGCTACAATAGTGATAATAGAGCTAATATAGAAACCATAGGTGTAGAACCAATTCCAGATAAGATGCGGAACATGTCTGCTTATACCCTGCTAGTCATGTGGTTGGTTACACCAGCTTCAGCTTCGGCGCCATTAATAGGATTTCTGCTTTACAATGCGGGTTTCTATGATTTTTTACTTTTGATTTTGTTGTCAACTTTGCTAGGAATTATTCCAGGAGTAATAATGACAGAAATGGGGCGCACAATACCTTTGATATCAGTAGTGGCATCACGACTGACATTTGGCACGGGTGGTTCAATATTGTTTTCAGTAGTATTTTCTATTTTAAGTTTGTCATGGTTCGCTGTAAGTTTTGATGTGGGTATAGACATCCTAAGACGACTGCTAGATTTCAGGGAAATGTATTTATTTATATTTATGGGGATCTCTGAATTTATCTTGGTTCTTTTTGGGGTACGTTTAATGGAGAAATTATATTACTTTAGTGCGTCTTTTTTTATTATTATGTACGGCTATCTAACATATCATCTAATAACAAGGTTTGGTTTTAGCTTGCCACTTGGTGGAAAGTCATTTAACTGGGGAAATGATATAGATCTACTGCTAACAGCAGGCATACTTGGCTGGGCATTTGAATTCTCAACAATATCGCGTTTCTGCAAAAGATTACAATCAAACGAGGGAAGTATTAGAAAAATATTATACATGCTAGCGCCGAGTGTTGGGGTGATGACTGCGATCTTCTTTTTCGGTACAGTTGGAATGATTTCATACCATATAACAGGACATTGGAACATCGCGATAATTGGTACTAGCCATTCATTATTTTCTACAATCGCTGCATTTGGAGTAGTGCTTTCTATTATTAGCCATAACGCTATGAACTTGTATCCATCAATCACAAAGGTTGTATATATGGTTAACGAAATTATTGCACCACACCCACTAATACAACCATCAGTGGCATTGGCACTGACGGGGCTTGGAACTGTTTTGGCAATGAATAATATACTGTCTCATTATGAAACATATCTACAAGTGGCTGGCGCGATGTTGTTTCCTTTCACGTTTATATTTATAGTTGATTGGTACACTAATGAACGTTATAAAATGGCGTTGTCAGATTTTTCTATTACACCAGGCACATGCAGAGATATTTTCCTAAGACCAGCACCATTAGCTTTGCTATGTTTTTTATTTGGCGTGGTTTTATCTTATTATAAACTCACAACAAGTTATTGGATGTTGAGATATGTTCCATGGGAATATTGCTCATCGGTGTTGTCCGGAGTTATATATTATATTGCACTAAAGCTATTAGGTCATCGATATGGCATGCGCTCATAGGTATAATAACCATTACAACCAATAAGTTAAACTTAAAAAATGTATGATACATAAGAGTTTTGTGGAATAAAATAGTTGTCTACTAAAAGGTATATAGAAATGGATCTAGACGAGTTGCACCGCTGTTTCAAGCGTGAAGAAACATTAGTAGGTTATCCGACAAAACTGTGGCCAAATGTTGAAACCGCATATGTCACGCTGAAGGACAAAAATGATACAACATTATCATCCGATCAAATTAACAACTGTATTGTTGTAGGAGCTGGTCAGACTGGCCTAACAATAGCCTATGGACTCAAGCGCGAACAAATCAATAAAGTAATTTTGTTGGATGAGCAGAGCAAAAATATGACAGGCCCTTGGTCTACATATGCTAGAATGGAAATGTTGCGTACACCGAAAGAGCAATCTGGATTTGATTTAGGGATTCCATCTTTAACATTCCAGTCATGGTATGAGGCACAATATGGTCAAGAGAGTTGGAATAAGCTATTTAGAATCCCGCGCAATTCTTGGCAAGCTTATATTAATTGGTATAGGGATGTGACTTGTGCAAATGTATTATATGATACTAAAGTTGCAGATATTGAACCTGTTCCCATATCAAATTCAAGCTGTAAAACAGAATCTTATATTTACAAAATAACATCGAATACTAATATAAACAAAAATATAGTGCTTTATACAAGAACTGTTGTCATCTCCACTGGAGCACTCGGCGCAGGTGGTGCGCTTATCCCAGAAAATATAAAGGCAGCGTTACCTAAAAAATATTATGCAGATGTAAATGAGTGGCCAATAAACTTCTCAAGGTTTAAAAATAAAAATGTGGCAATAATCGGAGCCGGAGCTTCAGCATTTGACGCGGCAAACGAGTGCTTAAATGCAGGGGCTTGTAAAGCTGTAATTTATGCTAGAAGAGCAACGATGCCTTTAACAAATCCAAGGCGCTGGATGGAGTTCTCTGGTTTTCTAGCTAACTACTCTGAACTTCCTGATTTGGAAAAGTGGAGATATATGAATTATCTTCAGAACATTGGTCAACCACCACCAGAACCTACTTTTTTACGCTCACTCGGATACGAAGGGTTTGAGTTAAAATTAGGTAATGAGAGGCTCAATATATCCCTTCACGAGGGAATGGTAAGATTAAGTTCTTCAAGAGGCACATACGATTATGATTACTTGTTTAGCGCTGCAGGATTCATAACAGATCTAAGTACTCGCGATGAGTTTAGAACTTTATATAAGGACATATTGTTATGGGGCGAGCGCCTCAGTCCTCCTGAAAACCTTAAAAACGAGCGTCTCGCTAATTATCCATATCTTGGTAGGTTTTCTCAATTAACCGAGAAAAATAAAGGACTCGCGCCATGGCTTGAAAATGTATTTATTATAAACAGATCGTCTACATTATCTATGGGGCCAACAGCGGCATCGATAAGCAATGTAAAATATGCAGCTCGAATAGTAATAAGTGGAGTTTCTAGAGCTTTGTTTTTATCTGAAAGTAATAACTATTATAATAACTTTTTGAAGAGTGATCATACAGAAATACGGGACGTGAAAATACTTAACTATCTATCACACACTAAGGAGGTTTAACAATGGATAGATATTCTGATGCATCTAGTAAGCAGATAAAGATTGTTGACATAAAGATTGCTGATGTGTGTCCTGAACAGTTTCAGACGTATGGTCAACTGGTCATCGCTCAAGATGATGGTGTGCCATACTCAGAAAAAGATGCTGTGCTCGACTTAACTCAGGGTATTCCAAGGCTATATATAATGCGTATTAGCCGTCCATATGATCGGACTATAAATACGATAAATAGACATGTGCAAGTTACTCAGTGCCTAGCTTCGACCGATGAGTCAAGATCATGGGTGATTTTAGTGGCTCGTCCATCCCATCTTGATATCGCTCCATTAATGCCCGACATTTCAACGCTGAAAGCATTCAGAATACCTGGCGCTATCGCAATCAAACTCCACCATGGTACCTGGCATAGTGGTCCATATACGACTAAAAAAACTCAAAACTTTTTAAATTTAGAGTTGTCAGACACGAATATTAACGATCGTGATGAGTGTCTGTTTGATAGGTCATTTGGATTTTCAATTAGATTAATTTAGTTTGACGAAGAACCCGGTCAGCGTCTGTCAAGATTGGAGTACCGATATTCGCTGGTTCAAGACAATGTTGCCGATTCTTGCAAAAATGCCTTAGTTATCGGGCGGCTTTCATTGCGAATACAGGAGTTTTACGAGTATTCCCAATACTCGTTACCAAGCAGGACGGAAGTTCTGCTTATGTGCGCGCCGTGCAAAGGCACGGTTTTTCAGCGGGTGTGGTTCCGCCGGGGTATTGGTGGTGGCGGCATGCATATACGAGGAAGACCGGGGTAACACGAGAAGCCCCATGGGGTGGTCAGCTCTGGCCAACTGGTATTCCGTGAGGAGATGTCCATGCCTGATGGGGGCCCGTAATGGGTATCCCTACCGCGATATCAGGCCAAGTTTTGCGCAAATATAATGGCTCAGCTTTGTGTTTTCTGCTCAAGGCACTCCTGAAACCCCACCATCGCTGCGTGGATCCGCAGCACCAGTAAATTTGCCCGCAGGGTCGTACGCCACGATGCCAGCATGGCCCATAAAATCGCTATAGGCTGGCACCCAAGAGACGTCATGTCCCCAACGGCGCAAGTCTTCAAAAACGGACGTGGCATATCGGCGTTCCAAGCGCAGCCCGGCTGAAGCCTCACCCCAAACCCGTCCGTATAGCCAGCGCGGACTGGAAACCGCCTCAGCCAAATGAAGCCCGTAGTGTTTAGCACGCATGAGCAGCGCAGCCTGTGTTTGTGGCTGACCATCACCGCCCATCGTACCATAGGCGTAAGCGTCTAAGCAACCCACCCTTGCGGATTGGCGCCGATCAGGCTAATGCAGTTTTTTTCCAGTTCCAGGGTAAAAGTTCGTGGAGCCGTTTGTTGGGCCAGGTGGGTAATTTTTCGAGTA
>JAAOMR010000026.1 GCA_018853935.1 Acidithiobacillus ferrivorans | reverse complement strand
CGGGTTGCGCGACGACACATCTGTCCTCTGCGCCAGTACACTCGGTGGCCTACTATGCCGCACAAATTCCCCCGCCGGTTATTCAGCCGGTGGCACCAGTAGTCTCTCCGGTAATCTCCGCGCCCGTCGCTCAATCGGTGCATATCGTCATTTCAACTGACACACACTCACTGATGATCTACAAGGGCGCCACCGTGCTGGCGACCTATCCGGTAGCCATCGGTTTCAATGGCGCCGCCCCTAAACGGATGCGAGGCGATGATATTACGCCGATAGGGCGTTATCACATCGGTTGGGTCAGTCGGGACACACGCTATGGCCCATTCATGGGTTTAACCTACCCTAACCGGAAAAATGCGGCGTGGGGGTTGCGTGAAGGCATTATCACCAGGACGCAATATCGCGCCATTGTCGCTGCCGTCGATGCCGGGCACACACCGCCGCAAAATACCCCGCTGGGCGGCGAAATAGGCATTCACGGCATGGGCCCGCAATTTGCGGATGGCCCTCAGAGCAAGGTGTTCCCTGGGCGCTGGACGGCTGGCTGCGTGGCCTTGTCTAACTGGGATGCCCGGCAAATCGCCGCGATGGTGCGGGTAGGGACGCCCGTGGAGATTGTGGGGAATGTGCGCGGATTTCGCCGCAATTTAGAATCAGCCAGTGCTGATGCCCGGTATAAGTCCGCAGCCGTGCTCAATACGACGGCGACGCCAGGAACTGTTGCGAAGCCCCAGGATACCGCGATGGATACCTTGCTTGCGGCGCTCGCCCCAAGCGCAGCACACTGATTTTCAGTGTGCTTTAGCGCTGCCAGCCGACGTCCTGACTGAATCGGTAAGCCTCTTCCATACAGTCGCCCAGCGCGACGCCCTCCCGCCAGTTGGCCCGGAAGTACAACCCAGGGTGCCGGGCGCTGAGGGCGTCGATCCGCTTTATCCGATCCAGGTGCCCGATTTCATATTGCGGGATGGCTTTTGGCCAAGTCTGGCAGCGGCTGAAAACGGGCTTGCCGCTGATACCCAGTAGTGGGCAGATCTCGCGTAATGCAGTCGCCAGCAGATCATCATCATCACGTCCGGAAATGTCATTTTGACTGCCGCCGATAAAGGCGGTCAACAATACCTGATCCGCAGGCGCGCGCCCGGGAAAGAGGGTGGATGAAAAGAGTATCCCCAGTGTTTCCAGACCCATGACCCGCGGAATCAGTATCCCGAAACCATCCAGCGGATGTTGAACCTGCATGCGCTGAAAGCCAATGGACAGGCTGCCGACTGCGGGATAAGGGATGGCGTCCAGTTCGTGGGCAAGTGCAGCGTCCGTTGGCGCGAGCAGCCTGGCCGCAGCACCTGCGGGCAGGGCGAGAATAAGCCGTTTGCTTTGCCAGGTCTGGCTGCCGCTGCTGACCTGCCAACTACCGTCGCTATTCCCCAATTGCTCGACTGGAGTGTTGCAACGCAACGCATCGCCAAGGGCGCTGGCGACCCTGAGCGGGAGGGTCTGTAGGCCTTCGCGAAAAGAAATAAGGCGGGTTTTCGGGGTGCCGGGCGATTTCTTGTTGCGGGCGCGCAGGGCGCCGCGGAGGAGCGAGCCACCGTCTTGCTCCAGCGCCATCAGGCGGGGAAGGGTGGCTTGTACCGAAAGACGGGCGGGATTGCCAGCAAAGACACCGGAGATGAAGGGGTCGACCAGCCAGGTGAGTGCTTCCTCTCCAAGTCGCCGCCGCACAAAGTCAGCAACGCTTTCCTCACTATCCTGCACCCGACGCGGTGACCGGAAAGGCTCGCCAAGGAGACGCAGGCGGCCGCGCCAACTCAGCAGGCCGCCGCCGAAAAGCACACCCGGTCCCAGTGCGACGGGTTGCCGATGGCGATTAAGGATATAGCGGCGTTTGGCGAGCGGGTTGGCTTCGACGATGTCTTCTTCTAAACGCAGCTCGCGGAGCCATTCCGGGACGATGTGGCCTTTAAGCATGAGCGAGTTGGGTCCCATATCCCGCAGATAGCCTTCTTCTTGTCGACTCTGCAGGTTGCCCCCTGGTTTGGCAGCGGCCTCCAGCAGCAAGGGGGACCAGCCCTGTTTGCGGAGGAAATAGGCCGTGGCCAGACCCGAAATGCCGGCGCCGATGATGATGACGTCTTCCATAGAGTTATGACTCCTTACCCAGGTAGTAAGGGCTCTGCAAGTACCAGCCATGCAGGTGGCGCAGCAGGGCGATGAGGACGGCGGTGACCGGTAGGGCGAGCAGCAGGCCGACGAAGCCGAAGAGCTCGCCGCCCGCAAGCACGGCGAAAATAACGGCGACCGGGTGCAGACCGATACGATCCCCCACCAGATAAGGGGTGAACACCATGCTTTCCAGTATCTGGCCGATGCCAAAGACGATCAATACCCAGAGGATGGGCAAAAAAGCGCCGGTCTGCACATACATGGCGAGGCTGGCCATGGCTATTCCGCTTACGACGCCAAGATAGGGCACAAAACTGAGAAGTCCCGCCACCAGGCCGACGAGGATGGCGGTTTGCAGGCCGACAATACTGAGGCCAATCGCGTAACTGGTGCCCAGGGCCAGCATCACCAGGAGTTGTCCGCGCAAAAAGGCCATAAGCATGGTGTCCGCATCGCTGGCCAAGTGCTGGGAAATGGGCAGATAGTGCGGGGGAATCAGTGCGGCAATGCGGGCAATAAGGCGTGGCCAGTCGCGCAGCAGATAGAACCCCAGAACCGGTACTAAAATGATACTGAGTACGCTACTGATCAGGCCGGAGCCGGAGCTCAGCGCCAATTGGAGACTGCGTCCCAGCCATCCCGCCAGTTTCTGGGCATTGGCCGTGGCGTAATGGGTAATACTTTGGCTGTCAAGGTGGATGCCAATCCGTGCGGAGAACTGTGGAATGATCTGGGTTTGCAGAAGTTCTGCATATTTTTGCAGATATTCGATAAACAGCACGGATTGGTGACGGATGACGGGGAGCAGGGCCATGGTGATTCCCGCCAGGATCAGGATGACGAGGACGAAAACCAGTGTGGTGCCCCAGGTTCGACCGATTCGGTGGCGTTGCAGCCGAGTCACCAGCGGATTGCCGAGATAAGCGAGGATGCCCGCAATCAGAAATGGGCTGAGGATGGGGGAGAGACGATACGTCAGCCAGCCCAGCAGAATAAGGACGGCCAGCACAAAAAATCGTTGCATCGTTCGCGAGGCCCCCTCATCCAGTATTTAACGGTTCCGAGGTCAGGATAACCTAGTCCGGTACAGTTTCGCTATGGGGCTGCGCCGGAGTGTCGGTGGCCCGGACCAATAAGGCATATTTATGGTGCTATACGCCAAAAGAGGTAAATGCAGCGTCGCTGCCTGCCTGCCGTATTACGCGTGCGGGAACTGGCGGATACGACCCATCGTTGCTTTATAGGCGTGTTGACATCTGATGGATATGGTATCGAGCTGTGTCGAACATGCACCGGTGTAAATAGTGAATTTACGTTGACCCGATACCCGCCCGCTTCGAATCTGTTTATTCCACATGGCACTGCAGCTCATTATTCACAATAGTCTGTTTATTATGTAATTTTTAGATGTTGTTCCAGTGCACCATCCTTTGCTGCGACCATCTGCTGAAAAGTCTTGGCGTGCGTCTGTAAGAAGTCCGGCGAAGCAACGACTGATAAATCTGGGACGATATAGATAGCGAACGAATTTACCGTGATGACTAGTTTATAACGAAGTCCTGTTGTATCATTCTAGCGTGCAGGGATGCCAGAATCTGGCAAACTTCTGATATATCTTTCAAAGTAATTAATGCCATGGCTAATTCTCCAGCGATACGTACTCTAGATATGGAGCGTGTGAAAAAATATGGACAATCAATCGCGCATGCGGCGTATTCTATGGAGCACATTCAGCGCTCGGTTTGACCGGGATAAGTCCCTGGCATTGTTGCTGCGGTGGGAAGCTGCGTACATGGGAGGTGCCCTGCGCACACCGACCACGACCAGCATTGAATTTGTCCGCAAAGAGATCGGGTCGAGCCTCTCAGAGAGCGCGCGCAAGACCTTGATACAGGAAATTTTCTCACTATTGACAGTCGACGAAAGTTTCCTCGGCCAGGACCCTATTATTCACCTGCAGAGCCTCCGCGAGGCCCGCGCCAGCCAAGAGGCGGCGGCGTTCATATCTCAGCAAGCTGTGGTACCACCACCGGCACCACCGGCACCACCGGCACCACCGGCACCGGCACCGGCACCGGCACCAACCGCAAAACGCGGGCACTATGGGCTTGATGAAGACACGTTTTCCCAGATATTTCTTGATCATGATTGAGCATGTTTTGGATGGAGAATAATTAAGATGGCGCGCGAAAATACGTTGACTCGGGAATTTTTACGGCACTTCATACCTGCGGTATTGCTTAATGCTGTGTTGGTGCTTGGTATTCTCGCATTGGGACAGTATCTGCTGATCCGCCAGGCGGAAGATCAGGAGCTTTCTGCTATACGCAATGAATTTCATCAGCTAACAGCGGGTTATGCGCAGCAAGTCCTTGGCGCTGCCAGTGCTCTGGCAGGCAATCCAGGAGTGATGACTGCCTTCGCCACCGCGCCTTCTGCGAGTCAACGTACCCAACTTGGCGCCGAGTCCGATAGCTTGTATCGTGTGCTCAAGTCACAATATGGGCAGGCCGTCGTGGTGTTTATCGCCAACCAGCATGTATTGTATCGCGCTAATAAACCAGCGTTTTTTGGGGATCATATAATTCCCCGTCCAGATATCTCTCAGGTAATAAAGACCGGTTTGCCAGTGGCCAATCTGGGACTGCTGAAGCTTGTTGGTTATTCTGTAAGTGGCGTTGCGCCAGTGCTTTCCAGTGATGGTAGTGTGCTCGGGGTTGCGCAGGTCAGTTTGCCCATTGCCTCGTTGTATGGCCGCATATTGCATGACATCCCCGGGAGCGGTATCGCCATCCTGATCCATCACAGCGCCACTTCGCCTGATGATGTTAATGAAAAAACGCTGGGAAATAATGTGGTTAGCTATGTTAGCTCGCCTGATTTGCAGGAATATATTGCCCAACATCCCCATATGTTACACGCGAACTACAGTGGCATAGCCAGGCTTAAGGATGGTGAGTTTTACCATCTCTTCGTGATGCCTCTGACGGGATACGATAAGAAACCGCTGGGCTTGGCCGTGTTTGGTTACAACGTAACAAACACGCTGCGCATCGCAGCGATTACGCTCGGTGCATCTTTGATTTTGAGTGCTTTAGTGTTTCTCTTGATCGGACTCAATCTGAAACGCTTCATCGAGCGGCGTATTCTTGCTCCAGTAGTGGAATTGGCGAAGCGGCTGCGGGCCATTTCTCTGGGGGAGCGATTGGAGCAATCGCTAGAACAGACGGAAACAAATGAGATTGGCATTCTCCAAACAGCGGCCGAGCGACTGCGCAAGACCTTGCTGAACATGCTGAGCCATATTAAAAAACCTGACTAACACAATTTTCCTCTGCGCTTGGCACTGTCTGTCTGCATCGATGGTGTCAGGCCCACCGCAGCAATTTTCGCTGAGATAGGCCACACTAGGGCGCGGACTACGGGCATGACCGCGCGATAGCGTTGGTGGCGCTCCTCCCGGCTGTACCGTGACCAGTCCCGCATGTTGTAGGGACTTGAGATGGAAAGAAATACCGTTGTGCGTTTGCCCCAGATACTCGGCAATTTCGCCAGATACCAGGCCTACAGGCTCCTGCTCCACCAAGAGCCGGAAAATATCCAGCCGTATCGGCGACGCGAGTGCCGCCAAGCAGATTACCATTCGATCCCGTTGTTCTGTAGCATCCACAAATCAACTCACGAACTTTCGTTGAAGTATTGACAGGAGCTGACCGCTCGTCAAGACTACGCGTTGAATCTTCTGCGGAGTGACGGGTCCATGCTGGCGGTACTGATCTTTCTGGCAACGTTGATATTGGTGATCTGGCAACCCAAGGGGCTGAGTATTGGCTGGAGTGCCATGGGCGGGGCGGCGCTGGCGCTGGCGACTGGTGTCATCACCTGGAATGATATCCCCGCAGTTTGGCACATCATCTGGGACGCCACTTTTACCTTTGTGGCCCTCATCATCATTTCGCTGATTCTGGATGAAGCGGGCTTTTTTCACTGGGCGGCGCTGCATGTGGCGCGCTGGGGTGGTGGACGGGGACGGCTCTTATTCCCGCTGATTGTTGTCCTCGGCGCAGCCATCGCTGCAGTTTTTGCCAATGATGGAGCAGCCTTGCTCCTGACCCCGATTGTGATGGCCATCCTGCTGCAACTGGAGTTTACCCCGGCCGCCACTTTTGCCTTTGTCATCGCCACGGGTTTTGTTGCTGACACCACCAGCCTGCCGCTGATGATCTCTAATTTGGTCAATATTGTCAGCGCCAACTATTTCAATATTTCATTTGATCGCTACGCCCTGGTGATGATTCCGGTAGATCTGGTGGCGTTGGCGATGACGCTGTTGGTGCTCTGGATCGCATTTCGGCGGGTGCTGCCGCAGCATTACGGCACGGCGCATCTCCCGGAGCCGGCAACGGCGATCAAAGACCATCTGGTGTTCCGTACCAGCTTTCCGGTGCTGATTTTGTTGCTCATCGCCTATTTTGTGACCGCGCAGTGGCAGGTGCCCGTCTCTGTGGTCACTGTCACGGGTGCCTTGATTCTGCTTGCCCTGGCGGGCCGCTGGTTTCAGGGTGGGCGCGGCGCGCAGATTTCCGTACGTAAGGTGTTGCAGGACGCGCCCTGGAAAATTGTGGTCTTCAGTTTGGGTATGTACCTGGTGGTGTACGGCTTACGTAATGCCGGACTGACGGACTATGTGGCACAGGCCCTGCTTTGGTTTGGCGCGCATGGGCGGGTCGCGGCGGCACTGGGTACGGGTTTTCTGGCGGCACTGCTTTCTTCAGTGATGAATAACATGCCAGCGGTATTGGTGGGTGCATTGGCCATTCATCACGCGCCAGTCGCAGCGGATCCCATGATTCGCGAGATTATGGTCTACGCCAATATCATCGGTTGTGATCTGGGCCCGAAGTTTACGCCCATCGGTAGTCTCGCCACCTTATTGTGGTTGCATGTGCTGGGTCGCAAGGGGGTCACCATCACCTGGGGCCAGTATATGAGGATTGGGTTGCTGATCACACCGCCGGTGCTTTTGGTGACTCTGCTGGCGCTCGCCTGGTGGTTGCCACTGACTTGAAAAAATCCTTTCCCATCCTCATGTAGTGTGACGTGGAGATGTTGGCTCTATGGCGGCCAGGGAGGGTGCTTCATGCAGTTCGTCAGACCAGCAGCGGTGGCCGGAACGTTTTATCCTGCGAAGGCTTCTGTTTTGCGCGCCGAAGTAGCGCGTTTATTGGCCGGGGCGGAAAGCGCGGATGAAGCGGCCGCTGTCGCGTGGCCCAAGGCCATTATCGTCCCGCATGCGGGCTACGTCTATTCCGGAGCGGTGGCAGCTTCTGCTTACGCCTTGTTGGCCAAGGGCCGGGGGCACATTCGCCGGGTCGTGCTGTTAGGGCCTGCGCATCGTGTGCCGTTCCGCGGTCTCGCTCTCCCTGGCGTTCAGGCTATGCAAACGCCGCTGGGTGTCGTTGCGGTGGATCAGGCGGGGGTGGCGGCACTGGCCGGGTTGCCCCAGGTTCTGGAAATGCCCGCCGCCCACGCCCAGGAACATGCCCTGGAAGTACAATTGCCTTTTATTCAGGAAGTGCTGGATGGCGTCAGCGTCATCCCTCTGGTGGTGGGAGATGCCCGGCCAGAGGCGGTGGCGGAGGTTCTGGAGAAGCTCTGGGGGGGCGAGGAGACGGTCATTGTTATCAGCTCCGATCTCTCTCACTATCATCCTTACACCGAAGCCAGAGCGATAGACCACCATACGGTGGAGGAGATATTGCGCTTTGACCCGCTACCCATCGAGCACGACCAGGCTTGCGGCGCTACGCCCATCAATGGCTTTCTCCCTGTCGCCCGCAAGCACCACCTGCGCCCACGTCTGGTGGATCTGTGTAACTCGGGTGATACGGCGGGGTCCCGCGATGCGGTGGTGGGCTATGCCGCGGTAGCTTTTTACGGAGAAAGCCATGACCATGCATGATGGTGACGAAAAAACCAGTGGGTTTCCGCCGGAAGCCGGGAAAGTCCTGTTGAATTTAGCCCGTGCTACGATTGCCGGGGCGTTGGGTTTGCCCGCTGAGTTGGCGGCTGTGCCGGACTGGGCGCAGCCGCCGGGTGCGACTTTTGTGACGCTCACCGGACCCCAGGGTTTGCGGGGCTGCATCGGTAGCTTGCAAGCCTACCGTCCCCTCGGGGTGGACCTGCGCGCCAATGCCCTGGCCGCGGCTTTCGAGGATCCACGTTTCCCGCCGCTGGGCGCAGAGGAGTGGTCACAGGTGCGGGTGGAAGTTTCACTACTCTCTTCGCTGCAACGCATGCATTTTGACAGCGAGGAGAGCCTGCTGCAGCAAATCCAACCCCATCAGGATGGGCTGGTTTTAAGCCATGGGGTGCAGCGCGGCACCTTTCTCCCGCAGGTATGGGAGGAACTCCCCCAGCCACGGGAGTTTCTGCGAGCGCTGAAGCACAAGGCGGGCCTGCCTGCAGATTTCTGGTCGGCAAACATAGAAGTGTACCGCTATATGGTCGAAAAATGGCGGGAAGAGCCGACCGCAGAGAGGAAGAGCGGTGGATAAAGAAACGTTTATAACGCATCCCGGCCGCTACTGGCATAATCTCGCAGATGGACGTATTCAGTGTGACCTCTGTCCGCGCGACTGCCGCCTGCAGGAAGGGCAACGCGGGGCCTGTTTTGTGCGGATGCGGGAGGGCAATACCATGGTCCTCACCACCTATGGCCGTTCCTCGGGTTTTTGCATTGACCCCATCGAGAAAAAACCCCTGAATCACTTTTACCCCGGCAGCAGTGTGCTCTCTTTCGGTACGGCGGGCTGCAACCTGGCCTGCAAGTTCTGCCAGAACTGGGATATTTCCAAGTCCCGCGAGATGGACCGGCTCCAGGACCAGGCGAGTCCCGCAGGTATCGCGGCAACTGCCCTGTCGCTGGCTGTCAAAAGTGTGGCCTTTACCTATAATGACCCGGTTATTTTTGCCGAATACGCCATGGATACGGCGGACGCCTGCCATGCCGTCGGCATTAAGACTGTGGCTGTTACCGCTGGCTACATCCACGCGCAGCCGCGGGCGGAGTTTTTCGCCAAAATGGACGCAACTAACGTCGATCTCAAGGCCTTTACCGACGAGTTTTACTTCAAGCTGACGGGAGCGCATCTGGCTCCCGTGTTAGAAACGCTGGAGTATATTGTCAAAGAAACCCAGACCTGGCTGGAAATAACTACGTTGCTTATTCCGGGCCATAATGACTCCGAGGCGGAAATTCGTGCAGCCGCGGAGTGGATTATGGAGCGTCTGGGTCCTGACGTACCGTTGCATTTCTCTGCTTTCCATCCCGACTACCGGATGCCAGATGTCCCCGCCACACCGGCAGATACCCTCGTGCGGGCACGCCGCGTGGCCATGGAGGCGGGTTT
>JAAOMR010000259.1 GCA_018853935.1 Acidithiobacillus ferrivorans | reverse complement strand
AGGTGCAGGGGGTACTGGCAGCGGATCCCTTTTGCGGCCACGCCTTCGTCTTCCGCAATCGCCGCGGTGACCGTCTGAAGCTCTTGCTCTGGGACGGTTTGGGTTTCTGGCTTATCTACCGCCGTCTGGATCAGGGGCGACTGCACTGGCCCAGAGCCGATACGGGCGCCGTAGAGCTGTCGGCCGCGCAGTGGGCGATGCTGGTGGAGGGGCGGCCGTGGACCCCGTTGCCGACCCTTGAAAAATGCACGCCTACACTGCTGTAAATGACTGGAATTGCTTGTATAAAAACCCCATTTCTGGTACTATTCTTCCATGCATCCAAGGACTTCCACCCCCATTCCTACAGAGCCAGAAGCGCTGCGCGCTCTGGTGCTGAGCCTGCTGCAGACGCAACAGGAAAAGGAAGCGGAATGGGCAGAACGCGCCCGGTATATCGCCCAACAGGAACTGGCTATCGCCCTGCGCGATGAAACCATCGCCCGCCTGGAAAGCACCATCGCCAAGCTGCAGCGCTGGCGATTCGGTCGCCGTTCAGAAAAACTCTCCCCTGACCAGATCAGTCTCTGGGAAGAAGCGTTGGATACTGAAATCGCTGCGATGGAAAGCCTCCTCGAAACCGTTCTGGAAGACAGTGCGGCGGTGACGGCTTCCCGCCCAGGAACCGAAGCACCTGCACGTCCTCCCCGCCGCCACCCTGGCCGCATGCAGCTGCCCGACACCTTGCCCCGAGTGGAAGTGCATCACGATCCTCTGACCTGCACCTGCGGGCAGTGCGGCGGCCTCTTGGAAACCGTCGGGGAAGAAATCAGCGAGAAACTCGATTACATCCCCGGTCATTTCCAGGTCATTCGGCATATCCGCCCCAAACTGGTCTGCCGCCCCTGCGGCACGATTGAAAGCCCGGCATTGCCTGCCCAGGTCATCGACAAGGGCTTACCCACGGCGCGCCTGGTGGCCCACGTAATGACGGCGAAGCATGTGGATCATCTGCCTTTATATCGGCAGGAAACCCAGTACCTGCGGGCGGGCGTACCGATCTCCCGCGCCACCCTTTGCAGCTGGCTGGGCCAGGGAGAATACTGGATCAGCCTGCTCGCTGAGGCCTGCAAAATGGCTTTGCTGGAAGGGGCTATCTTGCACGCCGACGAGACGCCCTTGCCCGTCCTCAACCCCGGCAGCGGCAAGACGGACAAAGCCTATCTCTGGGTGTATCGCAGCCAGGCGGATGCCCCGCATCCCGTCGTGGTCTTTGATTATGCCCCGGACCGCAAGGGGATCCACGCGCAACACTTCCTGGGCGACTGGCAAGGCATTCTCCAGACCGATGACTATGGGGGCTATGATGCCCTCTACCGCAAGGAACAAGTCACAGAAGCCGGATGCTGGGCGCATGTGCGTCGCCACTTCTATGACGTGGAGCAGCGGGGTCCGAGTCCGGTGGCGCAGAAGGCGTTGGCCTGGATCGCCAAACTCTATGAGATCGAGGCCGACATCAAAGCCTCCCCGCCGGATCAGAAAGCCGAAGCCCGCCAGCAGCGAGCCGGCCCGCTGCTGGAATCCTTCCGCGCCTGGCTCAGCGAAACCCAGATGCAAGTGGCGCCGAAAAGTGGCATCGCCAAAGCCATCGGCTACGCTCTGAAGCGTTGGAAGGCGCTCACCCTCTATCTCGAAGAAGGTCGGCTCAGCATCGACAATAATCCGGTTGAGCGGGCGCTGCGGGGCGTTGCGATTGGTCGCAAGAATTTTTTATTTGTTGGGAATGATGCCGGTGGGGAACGGGCGGCGTCCTTCTACAGCATCATCGAAACCTGCAAGCTTAACGGCGTCGAGCCCTTCGCGTACCTCTGCGACGTACTCGAAAAATTACCCACCTGGCCCAACAAACGGCTCCACGAACTTTTACCCTGGAACTGGAAAAAACTGCATTAGCCTGATCGGCGCCAATCCGCAAGGGTGGGTTGCTTAGACGCTTACTCTGGTTCGGCATTGACAATATTGCGTTGCTGGCAGGTATCTTCTTTATCGCCGGGCTTTATGTGGCGGTGCAAGAGGCGCTGGAGGCGACGGTAACGGCGGAAATGGTGCAACCGGAGACCTTGACGATAAGCTATGGCGCGCTGGGCACCGTAAATGGTGTTACACAGTTCATATCCAGCGCAATCGTTGGCGTTGTGTGGACGACGGTTTCACCCGTGCTGGCTTTTGCCTTGGCCGCAGGGATGATGGTGGCCGGGACACTGGCTCTACTGCGCGTCAGAAAAGGCTGAACAACCTATCTCGATAGCTAGTCCTATCAAAGTGGTTAATAAGCTTTCCACCGCTGCACATGATTACACTTGAACCTGGGGTGAGAGCGACTGATCTCGTGACAATGAATAAGGACGCCGTCATGGAAAAGCACGAAGCTGAGGACGAACAAAAACTCATGAGCATGGAGAAAGGGCAAATCATTACTGCGATGCAGAAACAGATCGAGGACCTCAAGCGCCGAACCGAACAGGATTCACTACCGCTGCAGGGTGGTCTTCGCTACTTGAACGAAAATAGTCAGCAGCCGCCTTGGTACCGTCAGGTGGCAGCGATAATACCCAGGCATGTGTATCTCAAAAGTATCGGCACAACGCTTTTTATTAGCCTATTTTTCGTTGCTTACTTTTATTTGCTCAAAGACCCGGCCTATCCGCCAACGGTGATGCCAAGGACGTTTCTGGATCATCTGATTGGCTTTCAGCCTCTGGCGTTGCCTATATACCTCTCACTGTGGGTCTATGTCTCTCTTCCCCCGGCATTGCTGGCGACGCGGCGCGAGCTGTATGGCTATGGCATGGCCATGGCTGGGACGTGCCTTTTTGGGCTGATCATCTTCTACTTCTGGCCTACAGCAGTGCCCGCAGCCCATATCGACTGGGCCCATTATCCCGACGTGGATTTCCTTAAAAGCATGGATGCCTCTGGCAATGCCTGCCCCTCACTGCATGTCGCCACCGCCACTTTTTCGGGCATCTGGTTGCACCACTTGCTACGCCGCTTTGGCGCACCGCTGTGGATCCTCCTCTTCAATTGGGTATGGTGTACTGGTATCGCATATTCCACCCTGGCTTTACGCCAGCATGTGGCGGTGGATGTGCTGGCCGGTCTAATGTTAGGAGTACTGGCGGCCTATCTGTCATTGTATAATCGTCAATGAGCCGTCGCAGAACATCTTCCATCGCTGTATACCAGCAAGGCGAAGCACCATCGCTTGATTTCCAAAATCGCTTTCATAAGGGCTTATTTATGTCACAACGTAATGGATTAGTGGTCATTGATCTTCAATTTGGATTTTCTCCCGATGCCGGCCTTGTCGAAAGTATTCGGGATGTCGCACGGGATTATGCAGTCGTTGTAGCCACCCGGTTTTGCAGCCTGCCCGACAGCCTCTTTCGGCTCCGGTTGGGGGATGGCCATGACGGCGGAGCGATCATCGATGTGGGACATTCCCTGATCGTAGACAAGCCGGGATACGGGCTGGACCAGACCGCAATCACCGCGCTTCGCGAATTTGATGTCGATGAATGGGGGCTGGTCGGCAGCAGGACAGGGGCCTGTATTATGGCTTGTGCGTTCTCCCTCTGGGATGCGGGAATCCCGTTCCACGTGCTACATGAATTATGTGCCGCAGAAAACGGTTCTCTGCGTGATGCAACCGAGATGATTTTGCAGCGGCAGTTCGGCCAGTAGTACCGTAAATATCCTCCAGTTTATTCGTGACCTCGGTATTTGTTTCGCCTTGGAGGATAAGGGTAAGTTTTGGGGGCGAATATAATCCCAAAGTGCCGACGTAAGGTGCTGTTCGGCTAGTTTCGACAGGATCTTATGGGTATATTGTACCATTTTGAATTATGGTGTTACAGTCGCCTAAACACCGATAATGGATGGCTATTGTATGAGTAAAGTAGGTGTTTATAATGGATGATACGTGTGCCACTCAAAATTGTAAGTAGCCAGGTAGCTCCCTGTCCACGCGCGGTGTAAACACATGATCTGCGATCGTATATAGTAGAGCCTGCTGGCCTTGGGATCTATCTGATGGTGAAGGGGGGAGGGGGTGTGAAAGGCCTGCCTATTTTGCAGGTGAAGCGGACATTGAAAAAAGTACAGCGGGTGCAGAAGGGCTACGCCATCGCTCGCCCCGTACCGTGGGGTGCCCACACCTGACGGACAAGGGGTCGCCCCACGCTGAACGCAAGGGCTGGTAATGCCGGGGAGCTTTCCTAAGGAGACGCAGCATGTCGCTGACTAAGGAAATTAACAATCTGACCATGATCCTCCCGATTCGCGGAGAGTACAGTCTGTCGGATTATTTTGCTCTACTGCAGGCAGATCAGAGCGCCGTCAATGTTCCCTTGGACCTCTGCAGTTGCCTTGAGGAAGGATACCTGATGACCGTGTTCCCCGAAAACCCGCAAGGCCATGTGTGCGCCTTTCATTTCCGCGGAATTGAGTCAGGGCGGGTTTTGTTGACGCCGAAGTTTCAGGTTGATGTTGCAGATTATGACCGCGCGCTGGTTTTCGCAGAAAAGGACGGCGTGGTCTGCCTTTTCCTCGCACGGCTGGAATATGTGGCGGATGGTGTTTTTCATTACACCCCGGCATCGGAACTCTTTCAGCGAAAAGTTCGCGCCCACAAAAGGCTCCCCATGTGCGGACATGTCACTGTTCGGAAAAAGGACGCGAGAACCTTTGCCTGCGATATCGTCGATTTCAGCCCGGCAGGGATCAGCTTCAAATCCCGTCACAATGATTTCGTCATTGGGGAATTGCTGCTCTTGGAAATGGAGATCGCTGATTGCGGGCTCTGCGAAACCACCGGCACCATTAGCCATCGGGAGAAATGCGGACTGAGCAACGCCATTTACGGTGCCCAACTGCGACTGACCAAGGAACAAGCCAAAAAGGTCGAACATCTCTATCTCTGCAAGGAGGGGGAACGGATCCAAAACCTGTCAAAAAATAGCGCGTCTCGCCTCCACGATTTGCGCTGGCGAGATTGAAGCAGGCGTTTTTATTCAAATGCAACAGAGATAGACGTCGTGGTCGGGCATTGGTGGCTATACCCCCTGGGTTCTTGCTATCGATACCACGGTCAAGCCGCTCTTCGGATATCAGATGGGTTCACAACGCTGATCACGTGGCGGTTGTAGCACATTTGGTCTGCGAGCGTTTGCTTACGCTGCGATCGGTGGTATTTGGCACAGGAGAAATTAGTGCTACCATGCTGAGGTCATTTGCGCTATACCATTAGCTATTGACGCTGTCATCTCGTGTAACCTACGTAAGGAGAGTTTAAAACATGTTGGATATTGCTAAGATTAAGCCTGTTGCCCGGATCATCCTTGTCGCCAGTGCCATCGCGCTTGCCTCGGCGTGTGCCAAAAAGGACGACACCACCGCTGCTTCTGACAGCAGTGCCACCACCACCACCGAATCTGCTGCCCCGGCGACCACCACCACGGACAGCGGCAGTGCTACTATGCCGATGGAATCCGCGGCACCTGACGCAAGTGCCACCAGCAGCGATTCTTCTTCTGCGGGCTAAACCGCGCCGAGTGATGGTTCGGCTATGCGCAGTGACTAGGGCTCTGGATATATACCCAGAGTGATGATGGCCAAAGCGAAGTCCCTGGCAGAGGTCAAGGGCTGTTCTGCCTGCCATTAAGTCGTTGCCAAAGTGGTTCGTCCTGCTTTTGCTTGGGCGGCTATGTTTTGAGCCACACCATTGAATACGGTGTGTCTGGCGGAAGGGTTGGCTTCATCATGGGTGCTGACAGAAAGCCCATCGTGCGCGCCAGAGCTGTTTAACGGGTTTTTGAGCCGTGTTAAAAACCCCCCGCATGCGGGGGGTTTTTATAGCTGTGCCAAGAGAGCAGCATGGGCGCGCTCCTGCAGGGTAAGTCCTGGCAGGCCCGCATGCCGGGTGGTGGGCAGAGGCGCGTGCTACAATGGCCGCATCATACGCCGATCCGGATGAGTCTTGCGAAAAAAGTTTAAAACATTCAGCTGGATTGTCAGCACCTATTACGCAGAAGGGCTGCCTTATTCGCTGGTGCAGCAGGTATCTGTGCAGTTTTTTACCTCTGCCGGAGCCAGTTTGCAGATTATTGGACTGCTCTCTTTTTTCGGTTTGCCCTGGAACCTCAAATTATTCTGGAGTCCGTTAATCGATCTTTTTGCCAATAAAAAGCGTTGGCTGATAGTGATGGAAATTATCCTGGGTGCTGTAACGGCTTTGCTGGTCTGGCCCGCGCAGCATCTGAATCTGGATCTCGCCACTAAAATATTCGTGTTAATGGCCTTCATGTCTGCAACCCATGACATGTCTGTTGATGGTTATTATATTCAGATACTTAATCCGTCTGATCAGGCAGCATTTTCGGGAATGCGGGTCGCCGCCTATCGGGTGGCCATGCTGGTGGGGAATGGTGCCCTTGTTATTCTTGCTGGATGGGCGTCTTGGACGGCTTGTTTTTTAACGGCAGCGGCGATGATGTGGGGGTTGGCAGCTTTTCATAAGCACATACTTCCACCACCACCCGCAGCCACGAGTCATCAAGGACAACGATGGCGTGCGGTACGCGAAGCCTTCTCGACATACATACAGCAACCGGGAATAGTGTGGGCCTTGGCCTTTATCCTGCTTTTTCGTGCCGGTGACGCCATGATGTTTGCGATGGTGACACCATTCCTTAACCACCTGGGCTATGGCCTGGTGACGCGCGGCATTCTCACTGGTACGGTAGGCACCGTGACGGGTATTGGGGGCGCATTGCTGGGGGGCTTCATCATATCTCGCAGGGGCTTGCGCAACGCACTGTTTCCGCTTACTTTTATACAGTCTCTGGCGATACTCGCCTATGCGTGGCTAGCTTGGACAACGCCTTCTGTTTGGTGGGTCGGCATTACGGTGGCCTTTGAGCAGCTGGCAGCGGGTCTCGGCACCGCCGTTTTGATGGTCTTTCTCATGCAGCGCTGCCAGGGCAGCTATCAGGCGATGCACTTCGCTATTGGCTCCGCCCTGATGTCTGTGGCAGCCACTGTCGTCGGTGGGTTTAGTGGCTTTCTTGCGGCACGGGTAGGGTTTGTGGAATTCTTTCTACTGGCATTTGCGGCGGCACTACCCAGTTTGTGGCTAGCGCTGCGTATGCCCATAGTCCTGTTTAAAGATCATGAGAAATCCATATCGGCACTGGGCTCTGCGGATCTGTAGCTCCATTGAGGGATGTGCGCTCATTGGTTCGCATAATACTTATTGTGAGGAACCTGAAATTTGGACGTATCCGCGTGAGTTTGCAGGGCTGGCAGCAGTAATATCGCGCCTAATCCCAGAACCGCGCTTTTGGATACTGCCGCGTTGATCCTTGCCCACACTGCCCGCGCTTCCGGGCCTGCCTTCCTTTCGTGCTTCTCGATCAGCACTTCTGCCGGGTCCACTCCGGCCAGCTTCGCTAGCTTGATGTAGGTTTCGTCGGACAGCTCCCCCTTTCCGCTGGCTAGTAAGCTTAAGCTGCTGTTGTTCATTCCGAGTGCCTTCGCTAGATCCCGTTGGCTTTTTGCTCCGATGCGTTCTTGCGCTCTTTGCAATAATTCCCTGTTTTCCATGGCTCACCTCGCTGTCTATCCCTAACTTATAGTTTATGCGCCGAGTGCTTGACAAACATTCAACGGGCTGTATATTCGGTCTTGTGTTTGATGATCGTCAAGCGTCAAGCAAATTCTCTTTGTAGCGGTCCTAGGTCGCCCCTGGGTTTGGAGCCTTCCCCGGCTCCCCTTTTTAGGAGACATACTAATGATTATAAAAGATAAACCGTTTCACATTCTGTCAGCTCAGTTTATCCAGTGTGCTTATTTCTACTCGGCTGGTGTTTTAGGTTGTGCCACTCGTCCTTATGGTGTCTGTACGTTGGACCACATGCGGCGCTTCCCTGGCTTCATCAAGCTGGAAGCCTACCAGCTGCGCCTTTCTCGTTATCTTGTCATGCGCCGCGCTGATGCCGTCTTTGATCGCGCTTGTGACGGTCATTTTGATGCGTTGCTTGATGATTACCTTGAAGCTGGAAGGGTAGAACGTTTTGTTTGGGGTCTCCTATGACTCCCTTAGCCTATCACTTCACGCTGTTTGTCTTGTCGATCACTTGCGATATGGGTCTTATCGGTTTGCTGATTGTTTCGCTCTCAGAGGGCAGGGCAGGGGGTGGCCTGTGATCCCCTCCCTCTCATCCAATCCCGAAATAGCGTCGCTTTCAATCGCCCTGATGTGGGCCGTTTTTATCGGTGCATTTGCCGCCTTGCTCGTTTATGACGCCCTCGGCTTCATCATGTCTAAGCTCATTCGTCTGGTGGATCGCTTCTCGGCTCGCAGGCTTCCCCATGATTGACACCCTGCGCCTTACGATTCCCGCCGATTATTTCCCCGCTGATGCCGTCCGCTGGATGCAGATTCAGATGAACAAGCTCACACAAACGGACTTCACCGGGTCCATTCAGCAATGGTCCCTCTGCACTGGCCTCAATATGCCAAGTTGGGCCGATGGTTTTTCGCTGGTCATCGGTTCCCGCGTCACCCTTGAAGCCTCTCCTAAGGTTTACCAGGGCCATAATGTGGACGGTCCTTGCACCTTGCGTGAAGCGGCCTCGCGCCTCATTGATTTTGTCTTCGGTGTTGTCCTCCGGCTCGAACAGTGGCCCAAGGCTGGCCTTTGGTACGTTGCCCGCCTGGATATTACGCACTCTTACGATTTTGGTACTCGCGCCGCCCTTGAAGGCTGGTTTGATACTGTTGCCGGTGTCCAGCGTGGCCAGCGCCGCGCCTCTGTCGATGTTCGGGCAACAGATGACCAGATGGCCATTCATGCCGCCCCGTCCGGTCGGACCCTCTACCAGGGCCTAGGTTCCCGCTACAAAGTCGGCAAAATCTACTGCAAAGGCGCTGACCTTAAGGCCCACCCACCTAAGTGCTTGAGCATGGATCCTGACACTCTCGATGCTCTCGTGGAAGATTTCCAGCCCATCGCACGTTATGAATGTCAGATCCGCGCCTCCTGGCTTTCAAAGCAGGCGGTCCGGCTCGGCCTTCTCCCGGACTACTTTGCTAACGATCAAATGGGCGCACTCGCTGACAATGCCGCCCTGTACTTTCAACGCTTAGGCATTACGCCCCTTTCCGTCTCTCGCTCTAAAAACCCCATCGTTTATTTCACTGTCGACTACTTAGCTGATTTTCTTAATATTCTTTCCGTTTGGGAGTCTGAGTTCTCCCACTTGTTTGCTCGTGAGGTTGCCATGGCTGACGACACTTTGCTCGATGAATTGCTCTCTATCGCTAAAACACCAGGTGCAGCCCGCCGAGCTGCCGACTTTTATCATTCTGTCCGGACTTATGGCTTTGCTGCTGCCCGTCGCAGTGTCGGCAAGACACAGTTTTATGCCCATCGTCGTTTGCTGGGCCTTGCGGGTGTCTCTGATGCCATGTTGCAGGATGGTGCCCCCCTGATACGTCAAGCGCCATCCGCGTGCAATGTACGCGAGTTTAAGCCCCCTCGTGACCGTCTGGACCTCGTTGAGCGTGCGCACACTCTCGCGCTGCCGCACGTCATCGAGCGTTTGCACCAGGAGGTTTTCTGTCGGGCTGGGTGATCGGGTAGGGGAAAGGGGGGCTACTAACAGCGCTCCCTTTTCCGGTACGCCGAACTGCTAATTGTAGGGTACTGATTTTATATATGGTTTTTTTTGGGCAATTTATTTTGCCAATAGCGGTTTTATACACTTTTTTAGGGGGTTTTATGAAAGGTTTGGCGCGTGTTTATGTTCCTGAGGTTATCGAGTGGACCAAGAAGGATACCGGCGAATTCAAACGGATGTGGAAACAATCCTATGATCTTGAGCAAGGTTCCGGTGTTCGTACTTTGCAATCGGATTTTATGCACGCCTCGGAGTCTGAGGTTTGGCTGTCCGGTGAATATGAGATTGAATTCTTTCTTGAAAAGGATCGCCGCGGCTTTTTGGTTCTCAAGGTTGCCTCTAAGCGTCTTGTTAAGGCTGACGCTCGTCCCCAGGCTGTTGCTAGTTAGTTTATGAGCAACTCCGTTTATGTCTGTACTGACGTTGTTTCTGTAACGTCTAGTACGTCCTCCGCTACCACTGCTCAATGTGATAGCGGAGCATATGTGCAGGTTCCGCCGCCCCTGCTCATGGATAGTACCGCGTTTAGTTCGCTTGCCACTGTGACAATTTTTGCATTTTTGGCAGCGTATGCGGTGCGTGTTGTTGTGCGGCTTATTTGGCGTCCATAAGGAGTTTTTTTATGTCAAAGGTTAATGGTGTTGTTGTTCGTCGTTTTGGCAAGGTTGCTGCCTTTATCGGTGGTTCATCTGTTTTGATGTTCCCCCTTGTTTCTTCGGCTACTGGTTTGGGTCTCGGTATTTCTGCCGCCACCACCACGGATGCTGGTCTGTTCCAGGGTACTTTGACTACCACTATGACGGCGCTTGCTGGTGCTTTGATCTTGGTTGGTCTCGGCATCTTGGCTGTTAAGTGGGTCACTGGACTTGCCAAGCGCGGTTAGTTTTTTGGGGGCCTTCGGCCCCTTCTATTTTTTGGGGGTTTTATGCCAACTATTCCTGTTAATGATGCCACTTTATTTGTTGGCACCATGGTTTTTGTTTTGGGTACAATTGCTACTGCATGGGTTTTAGTTCGCTTGGGCATGTTAGCTTTGCAATGGGTTCTCGTTTTAACTTCCCAAACGTCGAAAAAAATGTGATGCTTTTCTTTATTCTCTTTTTGCTTTATCTGTTCCCAGCCTATGCTATGGCTGGGGTAGTTGCAACAACTGATTCCGTTGATGCTTCTGCTTTTGAGTCCACTTTAACGGCTGTCTTTGGCGAAATTGCCGCCGTTGTTATTTTGGTTGCTTTTGGTTCTCTGGCCATTAAGTGGGTTATCAGCTTAACCCGTAGGGGATAATATGCAGATTTTGGAGGCTTTTAAATGTGGCTCACTGAATGGAACTATTTTTATGCGATTCTTTTTGTTTCTCTCTATATTATTTTTGGCCCCTGATGCTTTTGCCTCTCCTGCTTCTTCCGACCAATTCACTTGGCAGTATTCCAAGACTACCGGAGCTTATAAAGTTTATGATCCTTTGGGTCGTTTATCTCCGCAATTTAATAATGGCACAAGTTTTACCGCTGACGGTTCAGGCGGTGTAATTGACACTGTCCCACCTACTCCATTAACCTTTGATGGTGTAACGGGTGAAGTTATTCCAACTATTTCCCGCGATATTAGTAACGCAACTTTAATTGATTCAATGGGAAATCTTTTAAAACTTGATAATCCTGTTGGTCTCGCTATTTTGAGTGCCACCGCGTTAGCCCCTTTACTTCTTGATGCTTACGATGCTCTTAATACTTCTCCTCTTGATTCTCCTGCCTCCTATTCTAATACTTGTACTCCCGGTTCTAATTTTCTTGTTTATTCTGGTTCTTTACCCTGTACCTCTGGTAGTGCAACTAAACCTGACTGGACTATTTATGTAACTGATCTTGCTACTAATAATGCTTATACTTTAGACTCTGAGGGTTATTGCGGTGGCTCTGTTACTTATTCTGGTAATCTTACCGATAAATTATTGACTTGTCCTTCTTCTGGTTCTTATGATAGCACTGCTTCCTCTACTTCCGTTGCTCCTCCCTCTAGTCTTTCTGATTGGGCCTCTTCTAACTGGCCTGTTGCTGGTCCTGCCATCGGTCAGGCGCTTATTACTAACCCCGCTGATGCTCCTTTAATAGCTTACCCTCTATCTCGTAATAACGCGCCTTTACCTGCTCCGGTTCCCTATGATTATGGTGTTACTCCTAATCCTGATATTTTAACTGGACCCTCTACAACTAACTCAAGCACTGACCCATCAGGCAATACTACGAATACCACCACTACGCCTCAAGTAAGAGTTACTCCGGCCCCTAATGGTAATGGTCTTAACCCGCAGCAGGTAACTAAAACTATTACTAACACTTGCACGACTTCTGGTTCCTGTACGCAAAATACAGACGTTGTTACTAGCCCCACCACTTCGGCTACTCCGTCCCCTTTTGTGGCTCCTACGGTTTCCTTTCCATCCTCCGGTTTGCCTGATGCTCTTGCATCAATGCCTACATCTGCACCATTCTCTAATATTGGTTTTGGCAGTTCTTGGCTTCCGCAAACTTGCCCATCCGCGCCTACTTGGCCCGTTTCTTTGCCCTTCGGTTATTCCCATACTTTTACGCTTCCAACGAGCTACATTTGCCAACTTGCCGGGGATTTTAAACCTGTTGTTTTAGGGAGTGGTGGTATTCTTTCGCTTATGATCTTGGCATGGTAAGGGGTTTATAATGGGTGTCATAATATCCGCTTTTGCTGCTTGGCTTATGTCTATGCTTGCCCTATTGGTTGCATGGGGTGCCCGTTATTTGCTTGCCCGTGTTATTTTATCTTTGGGTATTGGCATAATGACCATTACGGGTATTTCTGCCGGTCTTGCTGCATTAGAGTCATTAATCGAATCTTCTTTAACTGGTTCCTCTACTACATTAACTTGGATATCATCTATTCTTGGTCTTATGGGTTTTGATAGTTTTGTTAACATCATATTTGCTGCTTATTTAGCTAAGTTATCACTAAAAGGTTTACAGTCTGGTGGGTCTATTTCTTCCTTCTTTATTAAAGGACAAGGTTAATGCTTACAATGTTATCCGGTGTTCCCGGTTCTGGTAAAACCTTATGGGTTGTTAACGAAATACTGAATAATTCTGATTATAAAGATCGTCCTGTTTATATTCATAACATCGACGGCTTTGATTTTTCTATTCGTGGCAATCTTTTCCCTTTAGAGGATGCTAAAACATGGAATGATTTGCCGGAAAAATCTGTTATTATTTTCGATGAAGCTCAATATGCTTTCCCTGTTCGCCCTGCTAATCAGCCCCCGCCCCCTTGGGTAGATCAATTTTCTACGCATAGACATAAGGGCTATGACGTTATCATGACATCTCAGCATCCTACTATGATTGACGGTCACGTTAGGAAGCTGGTCGGGCGTCACTTGCATTTTCTTCGTGTTTTTGGCCTGAAATCTTGTACTATCTTTGAATGGCCTGAATTTCGGACAGATAATGTTGATAGCTCTGCTCGCCGTAAAGTTGCCTTATCTAAACGTTGGCAGTATCCACAAAAGGTTTTTGGTGCTTATAAGAGCGCTGACGCGCATACGCATGGCCGTAAAATTCCGTGGAAAGTTTGGAGTATTCCGATTTTCTTTATACTTGCTATTGTCTGTTTAGTCTATTTGTTTCACAAGTTGGACTCTGGCGAGTTTGCTAGTCTTGGCACTAAGAAAATAACTTCTACTTCCTCTTTAACCTCTACCATTGCCTCCTCTCCTTTGTCTCATGTTGCACAGGTCACTGTGACACATGTTCAGTTGCCATTGCTTCATATTCTCGGTTCTATTTCTAACGGTACTCGCTTTTATTTTGTTGTTGCTACGAAAGATCATGATTATATTATGGTTAATCGCAAGCATTGCCAGCGCAATATTTCTAATTGGGTTTGTGATGTTGGTGGCGCGCGTGCTTCTTTGATTTCATCTTCCTAATGTCTAGCAACCGGACCGGCTGCGCCTGGGCGCAAGCGGTCCGGTGCTTATTTTTAGATTGTTTTTCCCTGTTTGCCTTGCCTTTTTTCGTTATTCGACTATCTAACCTTGTGTCGATTTTTGGTGAGGGTAGGGCGTATGCTGGTCTTTCCGTTTCTTTTCGGTTATCCACGGTGGCTTTATTGGTTGCTCTTTGTGGTTTTTATTGTCGCTAGCTTTCTGTTTGATCGTTTCCTTCGGCGTTCGTTGCGTAATGGTCCGCGCTGGGGGAAGTCTCCAGTGCGGCGGGTGAAGTCTTCGCCTCGTTCTTCCCCTGTTACCCCCAGACCTCCGCCACCGCCTGCGCCCCCTTCG
>JAAOMR010000258.1 GCA_018853935.1 Acidithiobacillus ferrivorans | reverse complement strand
GATTGCGCCAGAAGCGCGCGCCATGGCAAATCCACCGACCAGGTCTGGCGCGCCCCAAACACAACTTCCGGCAACAGCAAATCTCCCGGCTTCCGTTCCGGCTGCAAGGCACCCGCCGTACCCCAGGAGACCAACCCATCGACACCCGCAGCAAGCAGCGTACGCGCCGCCGCCATCGCCCGCCCCGGCCCCATGCCCGAGACCACCAGCAAGAGCTGCGCGCTCACCTCTACCACCACATCATGGCGCAGGGCACCGGCATGAAGGGTCTGCGCCTCCGCGTCCAAGGCCACCACCACCCCTAATCGCCGGCGATGCATCCCAAATTCCGGTAACGGGCCAGCGCCCAGAGCGGAAAATACAAGCTATAACCATGATAAATAAGGTAAAAAACTTTTGGGAATCCGGGCGCATTGAAGAATAGGTCCGGCCAGCGACCATCCTCTTCCTGATGCATCTGCAACCAGGCCATACCACGATGCAGGGCGAGACTATCCTGATCTCCCGCCGCCATCAGACCGAGGCAGGCCCAGGCTGTCTGCGCTGCAGTAGAAGCCTGACCCATGCCGGCAAGCCCGGAATCACCGTAGGAGTCATTGTTTTCACCCCAGCCGCCGTCGCTCTGTTGTACCGCGCGCAACCAATACGCTGCACGTTCCACGGCGGGCTGCAGAGAAGGATCATCCAGCTCCGCCAGTGCCATAAGCACGGACCAGGTCCCGTAGATGTAATTGGTCCCCCAGCGCCCAAACCATGCCCCCGATGACTCCTGTTCACGCAACAGGTATGCCACGGCACGCCGCAAAATGTCGCGATCCCGTGGTCGCGCCAGATGCGCCAGAAAGGCCACGACTCGCCCGGTGACATCGGCTGTCGGCGGGTCCAGCAGGGCCTTGTGATCGGCAAAGGGAATTTCGTTGAGGTAATAGTGCGTATTATCCACATCGTAAGCCGCAAATCCGCCGTTGCTGGATTGCATGCCAGCCAACCAGTTCGCCGCCCTTTCGATGCTGTCGCGATCTTCTGCACGCCCAGCCCGCGCCAGTGCCCAACCCACCGCTGCCGTGTCATCCAGATCCGGATAATACGGGTTGGCATATTGAAAGGCCCAACCACCGCCCGCCAAATTGGGCCGCTGCTCCTGCCAATCGCCGGGCTCGGCACCAATTTGCCGGTCCTTGAGCCATTGGATACCGCTTTGCACCGCCGGAGACAGCTCGCCATCCTGCTCCAGCAACGCATGGAGCGCGAGACAGGTGTCCCAAACCGGTGACACACAGGGCTGACAGTAGGCGTCGCTTGCCCGCTCCACCACCAATTTACGCAGGGCTGCCCGTGTTTGCTGGCGATAAACATGGTCAGATGCATAACCGAGCAATTCCAACGCCTCGTGCGCGTTCACCATAGCCGGGAAAATGCCATTCAGGCCATCCTCCCCGTTGAGCCGCGCTATAAACCACATCTCCGCCTTCTGCACGGCACGACACCGGATACGCTGGGGTATCCAGTCTTCCATCAACCGCCAAAATCGATCCAGAGACAGAAAGAGATGCGCCACAATCCCTTGCCGGGCATGGCTGAAATAGTCCGCGATCTGTTCCGGCGGCCGCCGGAACAATTCGTGGATATGCACTTGCAATGGATTTTTGGCACGCGCTTTGAGGCTACACAAAATAAACAGCGGCACCATCACCGTCCGCGACCAGGATGCCACCTTGTAAATATTAAAGGGAAACCAGCGCGGCAACAGCATGATTTCCACTGGAATAAAGGGCACAGCCCGCCACGGTACCTGGGCAAACAGTGCCAGGGTAATGCGCGTGAACACATTGGCGTGTTCCGCCCCGCCATGCGCCAGGATTGCTTCACGGGCGCGCCGCATATGCGGCAAATCCGGATTATCCCCTGCCAGCTTGAGGGCGTAATAAGCCTTTACCGAAGCACTCAGGTCAAAAGGACCTCCGTAATAGAGGGGCCAGCCGCCGTGATCCGCCTGTTTATTGCGCAGATAGACGGCGATCTTGGCCTCCAGAGGTCCATCGCGCTCATCCATATAGTGCTGCATCAGAATATATTCGGCGGAGATGGTGCAATCCGCTTCAAACTCGAAGCACCAGTGACCATCTTCCGCCTGCAGACTGCTTAGGGCGGTACGCGCCTCAGCAATGACCCGATCCAGCGGCGCGCGAAAAATGCGCGCGCCGTAGCGCATGGGTTGCAGGATACGATTCATGGTCGCCCTACGGCAGGAGACAGCGATAGTGGTTTAACACCCACCCGGAAGCTCAGTTGCAAGAGCATGTCGGAGCGATGCAGCAGGCGCGACAGGAACACCACCCGACGCACAGTGCTCCGGCTGATTTTTACCTCGCTCCCAGAAGCAAAAACGGGGTTTTCGGAGATCCGCCGCAGCGTTAACACCGCCATGGCAATAGCCCAGAGACAGAAATCGCGCATCCCCGTCTGCTCGGCCGGAATCAGCAGCGTATAACGCAGCGCATTCTGCAAATGCCCGGCGGCAATACCCAGCAGTTCACTGAGACCCGCCGCAAAAGCCGGATCATGGCTGCCGGGTTGCACCGCGGCAATATCGCAACCATGACGCTGGAACACTGCGCGTGGCATCCAACTCACGCCGCGCTGCCAGTCATCCCAGATATCCTTGAGGATATTGGTCATCTGCAGACCCTGCCCAAAAGATACCGCAAGCTGCTGCATCTCCGCATCATGCGGCGCCAGTCGCGGCTCATAGTCCACAAAAAGGCTGGTGAGCATTTCGCCGACGACGCCCGCTACTACGTAGCAGTAGCGATCCATCGCCGCCATGTCCGCAAGCCCTTGCAACGAAGCGTGCTGCTGAAACTCCGCCATCCCCATACCCATGATCCGGACGCAGCGGGACAGCGCAGACTGCTGCGCCGGGGTGAAACTGTGGGTAATGGCAACAACCTCAGGGGTATGACGAATCAGATCGTGCTCGGCTTCCGGCATCGCTGCCGACAGAGCCGCCCCAAATGCCGCGGCGAAAGCGGCGGCATCGCCCGCACCCTCCACCACCTTGAGAAACTCCGCCTGCCAATAGGCCTTTTTTCCCCAGGGCAAATCCGGATCGTCTTCGATAGTGTCGGCAATTCGGCATAATAGGTAGCCATTACCGACCGCGTCTCGCAAGGCTTCCGGCAACTGAGGAATCGTCAGGGCAAAAGTCCGCGAAACAGCCTGAAGACTTTGTGCCTGATACGCCAAAGCCTGCGCCAGCGCTGCCGTCAACATGCGGTCCTGTCTGGTGACATCCAAACTCCTTATTCTATTTATCCGGGTGTGCAAAACACCCTGTCATCTGGCGGCAATGTAACGATCCCAGGCCCATTCTGCAAGTCTTACAGACCCACGGTCCCATCCTGCGCAGGCTCATCACGACTCAGCAGAGGAAAGCGTGACATCGGGCGGCATCTGCAATTCGGAACGCCGAGCGCGGCGCATCAGCACATCGCTCGCAACGCGCGGCGCCGTACCCTCAAAAAGCACGCGATACACCTGCTCGGTGATGGGCATATCCACGCCCAGACGCTGGGCAAGCTGAAACAGTGCTTGCGCCGTGCACACACCCTCGGCTTCTTCACCGATCTCGCGCAGCACCGCTTCCAGACTCAAGCCGCGGCCTAAGCCGACACCCACCCGCCGGTTCCGCGAGAGGTCGCTGCTGGCCGTGAGGATCAAATCGCCAGCACCAGCCAGGCCCATGAAGGTTTCTGTTCGCCCCCCCAGCGCCGTTCCCAGGCGATGCAATTCCGCCATCCCGCGGGTGATGAGCGCGGCACGCGCACTATCGCCATTCCCCAATCCATCAGAAATGCCAGCGGCAATCGCCAGTACATTTTTGATCGCCCCAGCCAGACAGACACCCGCCACATCATCACTAGTGTAGACCCGCATCTGCGCACTACCAAAGGCCTCAGCGGCCCGCTGGGCGTAGGTCGGGTTGGTGGACGCCACCGTCATCGCCAGTGGTTTACCCAGGATCAGGTCATGGGCAAAACTGGGTCCGGACAGCACCACCATCGGCACATTCGGCACGGTCTCCTGCAAGACCTGATCAAGACGCAAGGCAGTCTGCATTTCCAGCCCTTTACTGGCGAGGACCAGCAGCGTAGCGGGTGGCAGGCAAGCGCGCAGAGTCGTCATCAAAGCGCGCAAGGCATGGCTGGGTATGGCGAGTACGATCCCCTCACTGTCTCGTACAGCAGCGCTGAGATCCACTGTGCAGCGCAGTTCTTCAGGCCGCGCGCACTGCGGGAATATGGGGAAAAGATCTACACGGTCGGGCTGGCAGGGCAAACGCTTGGCACAGCGCCCCCAGAGTTGCACTGTATGCCCCTGCCGGAGCAGATAAACCGCCAGAGCAGTCCCCCAGTGACCACCCCCCAGCACCGCCCAACGCATGCTTTATTGCGTCGGGTAGTTCTGTTGCTGGACCTGTGCCTGCTGATACAGGGCCTCGAAGTTGACCGGATGCAGATGCAGAGGCTGGAAACCACCGCGGCCTACCATATCTGCCACCACTTCCCGCGCGTAGGGAAACAGTATCGTCGGACAGTGCACGGCTATTAGGGCGGGCATGTGCTCATCCGGAATATTCTGAATGCGGAACAAACCGGACTGCTGAACCTCCACCGCAAAGTAGGTGCTTTCGCCCGCCTTAGCCTTGACAGTAACGGTCAGCGTCACTTCGGTAAGGTCGTCCATCCCTTCCACTCCGTTGCTGGTGGTATTCAGGCCCACATCCACGGTCGGCGCTTCAGTCTGCACAAAACTCAGCGGCGCATTGGGCGACTCAAAAGAGATGTCCTTCACGTAAATGCGCTCAATCATAAAAACTGCTTCTTGTTCGTCCATAAGTCCTTTTATCCTGGATTTCTGAATTGCGAGAAGCCTAGTCTACCTGAAGAGACACCCGCTGGGCTACGCGTGTGCATCCGCAATCTCCGAAAAACAACACTTGCCCTGTGCGCCTGTTCTGTGTAGGATTCTCAGCGCTGTCCAGGTCCCCATCGTCTAGTGGCCTAGGACACCGCCCTTTCACGGCGGTAACTGGGGTTCGAACCCCCATGGGGACGCCAAATAAAACAACAAACAAGTTAGCTTACGTTGCCGGTGCTAACTTGTGTTTATGCCGCATTTGCCTGCGAGATTCAAGAACAGGGCAGGCTGTGCCGTCCTGTGACAGGCAGTTACCCCCAGAAAAGACCAGGATGGAATCACCATCGACTGGCAAACAATCGTCCGTCAACGGGTCCCTTCCCAGACAAAAACCTTTCGCAGCAAGCGGGATATGGTCAGCGACGCCACGCCCGCCTTTTCTCCTCGCCTGCATAATATGCTTATTTTATTGGATCAATGGAGTTTTTTTGTGCTGCTCTCTTGTGGGTCTTGGTTTGCCGGGGCCATATCTGGCATGGTACCGTGTATCGGTAATTTCACAGAAGGAGAGCTATGTCCGCAGAAAATGTACGCCACATTCATCAATTCGATGCGATTCGCGGAATCGCAGCATTATCGGTGATGTTGTCGCACTACGTGCTTATATTCATGAATTCACCGTTGTCAAATTATCATAATATATCCTCAATCATAGGTGATCTATCCTATACCCCATTGGGTATATTTTGGGCCGGAAGATCCGCTGTGTTGTTATTTTTCGTGTTGAGTGGCTATGTGCTATTTTTCATGATCAATAGTGCAAGCATGAATTATGTGTCATTTCTCATGAGGCGCAGCCTGCGTTTATATATACCATATCTATTAGCGGTATTTTTGGGGGTTGCTGGAGAGTATCTCTTTTACCACGGCGGGTTGCCCGGATTGAATCCATGGTTAAATCAATTCTGGTCTGCGCCAATCACGATAAGATCCATACTTTACCATTTGCTTTTTGTAGACGAGTTCAATGCCAATCACTATGATTTCACCGTATGGACACTGGTGCAAGAGATGAGAATATCCATCTTGTTTCCTGCCATATTATGGTTCATGCGGGACAAGAAGTGGTGGGTCCCGGTCGTCATTTTCTTCATGTTGAGTGTATTGGCCATGGCGATTCGTATGTTTGCCTTGTCTGGCGGCCATATACTATCTTGGTTAACGCTATCCGGGTCTTTAACAGCCTATATTTTCACGCCGTACTACATATTCGCTTTCGTCCTTGGCGCCACCTTGGCAACGCAACGAACTTCCTTGCAAAAATGGTATAATAGACTTGGCATACAGGGTCGAATAGCCGTATTTTCCATCGGATTTTTTCTATATTACTATGGGCCTCACTTTATTAGTGCCGTCGGGATCCACCATTTGATGGTCCGCGACTGGCCAGCCATAATGGGTGCCGCCATTTTAGTGCTGGTTTCGGCGTATGATTTGGTCGCCATCCAAGTTCTTACGACCCCCATTCTTATATACCTAGGTAAAATTTCCTACAGTTTATATTTGTTGCACGCGGTAATTTTACTGGCCATGTTGCATGCTTTCTACGGGGTCATCAGCTTGCCTGTCCTGCTATTATTGTCTATCGGTGTTACATTCCTCGTTTCAGAGCTGGCATATAGGTTTGTGGAAAAACCGGCTATAAGCATCTCCAGAAGGTCACCACAGTGGTCTATCGTGAAGAGATTTGGAAAGCTAATAAAATCGGCTGAATAGTAAATAACACCAGATATCGGTGGCTGCTCCAGCCAAATTCGTCCGATTCTGGAGATAAGTATCCGCAGAGCTGAACGTAATCGTTGTTACGCATGGATGATTTGGCGCATCTCTTCAGGCGTATTCCGTGCGGAGATTGTGTCCGGCACGAAACGTACCCGAAGGGATGCCCGACAAGACGCGCCAGCCGCTGGCGATTGGTATCTCATCACGATCATAGCAAGCGCACAGGGGTGGGAGGGCCTTCCTGATATATTTGACCCCCGTTCTGCATAGACTTACTATTCGCGCCACGCGGGCATGGGGAAGCACCCAACTCGCGGCAATTTTAATTTTTCTGCCAGTGACCATGAGGCATTGGTTAACTCCACTGTTGTTTCTTAAGCCAGCCTCCTCCTTACTGCCGCAAATTTTCAGATCAGCAAAAGGCATCACGTCATAAATCTCCATTGGGTGCGCCTAGCCGCAAGTTCTATAATTCGCCGATCGCCGGTTTTCGCGCGCGCCGCCCCTTTCTTTGTCTCCCACCCTTTCTTACACTGTACGCTATCGTTCAACAGGGATTTTTATGCGCGCCAGTCAGATCTTCATCCCCACCCTTAAGGAGACACCCGCCGAAGCGGAACTCATCAGTCACCAGTTATTGCTGCGCGGGGGCTTTATCCGCCGCCTGGCTTCCGGCTTGTACACCTGGATGCCCTTGGGCTTGCGGGTATTGCGCAAGGTGGAGCGGGTGGTACGCGAGGAGATGGACCGCAGCGGCGCACAGGAACTGCTGATGCCGCTGGTGCAGCCCGCCGAGCTGTGGCAGGAGTCGGGTCGCTGGGAACAGTACGGCCCGGAACTGCTGCGCTTGCGGGATCGTCATAACCGCGATTTTTGCATGGGACCGACCCATGAGGAAGTCATCAGCGATCTGGTGCGGCGGGAGATTCACTCTTACCGACAGCTTCCCGTCAATTTCTACCAGATTCAGACGAAGTTCCGCGATGAAATCCGTCCCCGCTTCGGGCTGATGCGCGGGCGTGAGTTCATCATGAAGGATGCCTATTCCTTCCATATGGATCACGCCTCGCTGGAGATCACCTACCAGACCATGTATGAAGCCTATCAGCGGACATTCACCCGCCTCGGACTGAATTTCCGCGCGGTGGAAGCAGATAACGGGGCCATTGGGGGCAAGCGCTCCCATGAGTTTCATGTGCTGGCGGATTCGGGAGAAGATGCCATCGTCTCCTGTCACCACTGCGACTATGCCGCGAATATGGAAAAGGCCCAGAGTCGCCCCGAGACTGCGGAGGCGGAGATGCCGCTGGCCGCCGCACAAGTGCAGACGCCGGGTATCCGCAGCGTAGCGGAGCAGGCTGAGCATCTGGGCATCAGCACCGCAAAAATCGTCAAGACCGTGTTGGTGGTCGCCGACGGCAAGATCATCATGTTGTTGCTGCGCGGCGATGATGAACTGAATCTGGTCAAAGCCGGACACGCCTTGAATGCGCAGGACGTGCACCTGGCCAGTTCGGCTGAAGCCGTATCCGCCACGGGCGCGCCCCTGGGCTTCATTGGTCCCAAGGATCCGTTGCTGCCTATCTCCATAATGGCGGATCACCGCGCCTTTGGCGTGGCCAATTTCAGCACGGGCGCCAATGCGGCGGATCTGCACTGGATCAACCTGAACTGGGACCGCGATTTACCGCGCCCGGCGGCGGCGGATCTGCGCAATGTCCGTGCCGGGGATGCTTGCCCGCATTGCCAGGAGGGCAGGCTAAGCATCCGTCGGGGCATTGAGGTGGGGCACGTCTTTCAGCTCGGGGAACGCTACAGCAAAAGCATGGGTATTACCGTGCTGGACGAGACCGGCCGCGACGCCACGGTTACCATGGGTTGCTATGGTATCGGTGTGTCGCGGGTGGTGGCGGCGGCGGTGGAGCAACATTTTGATGATCGTGGCATCACCTGGCCAGTGGCCCTGGCACCCTTTGAAGTCGGCATCGTCGCCATCAATGCGCGCAAGTCGCCGGAGGTGGCTGCCGCCGCTCAAGCCCTGCATGATCGCCTGGAGGCGCAGGGCTACAGCGTACTGCTCGATGATCGCGATGAACGTCCGGGTGTGCAGTTTGCCACCATGGATCTGATCGGTCTGCCTCATCGCATTGTGGTCAGTGACAAAGTGCTGGCGCAGGGCGTTTGGGAATACCGGGCGCGGCGCGCCACCGAAAACGTGCTGCTGGACGAAACGCAACTCATGGACACCCTGCGTAAGGAGCATCCCCGTGGATAAATCACCCGTAAAGACCCCTATAAAGCATATTTTGGTGGCCGTCGATTTTTCACCGATGGCCCTGTACACCACCCGGATGGCGGCGCAAGAGGCCCAGTTACACGACGCCCGCCTCACCCTGCTCCACATTTTCAACCCGCAAATGCTCAATCTGCAGATGCCGGAAGAAATTTTGCCGCCCACCCTGGATCTGCGCGAAAAGCTGCTCCATCTGGCGCATGCCGAGATGGAAAAACTGCGCCAATCCGTAGCCGCAGGCGGCATCACACCGCAGGTAGAACTGGAGGAAAGTGGGGAGAATATCGGGAAGGCGGTGATTGCCTTCGGCAAGGCCCATGCAGTGGATATGCTGGTAGTGGGTAGTCATGGGCACGGCACCATTGGCCGATTGCTGCTGGGTTCTGTCGCCAATGACATTGTCCATTACGCCAGTTGTCCGGTGCTGGTGGTCAAGCACCAGGAGGACTGAAGTAAAAGCCTAAGGCTGGGGCGCAGACTTCCCGGTGCCCGCCATCTGCGCGGCCCAGCCACTCACCGCGGTGACAAAATGTTCACTCGCCCCAGCCATGGCCACGGCACCACCCTGCGCACTCGCACTGGAAAGCGTCTCGGTGAAACGAAAACGGTGCTGGGCAGCCACCTGATAATCAGCAGTCTTCACCAGCGTCGCGGTACCCGCGACCAGAGCCTTGCCCGCATCCGGCCCGCTGAAATTCACCACGAAGTCCGTCAGCCTGACCTGCAATAGCCAGGTCGCCGTGCCATTGGACTGCCCCGCCAAAACCGCCCGCCACTGGCCCGAGCCGGTCAATTGATATTGCAAGCGGCTGGCAATCATCTGCGGCGGAGTGCCAACCCAGCGGGCGTCCCGGTAAACCAGCAGACGCTGTGGCTCCTGATAGAGCAAATGATACTGGTAGGCGTCCGTTTGCAGCCAATGCGCAGCGCTGACCCGAGCCAAACGCAGCACGGGCAGCGCCGTCGTTGTGCCCTTGCTGCTGACCAGAGGGGCGGGGTGCGGCGGCGTAATATCGTAGGGTGCCTGCCAGGGGGCGCTGCTGGCACAACCAGCAGCGAGCAGAACCAGGCCCGCCAGC
>JAAOMR010000257.1 GCA_018853935.1 Acidithiobacillus ferrivorans | reverse complement strand
CACCTGTGATGCGCATTGATGGAGTAGGGCCAGACCGATCATATCCACCTCGTCCTTCCACCCGTGTGGGCGGCTTTCCGTGTCCATGCATCACTCGGGATGGTGATGCCTTCATGCGCTGGCCCGCGATCCATGAAGTAGTTTCCAAGGCCTTTCCAGCCGCCATGCAGGAAGTTCAGAGCAACAATGCCGGTCACCATGAATCCGGCCAGGATAACCATGATGCCTGGAAAAATAATCAACAACACCCATGCGCCGTGCGCGAGGCTTTTGATGGCCCAGCGCACGCTTTCCGCGAAGCTGTAGAACATCCCCGTGACCACCGCCAGGCGCCCTGCCATGACAAGCAAAAAGATGCTCAGGTTCAGTAACCAGCGCACCAGCCAAGGCTGGTGACGTCTCCATGCGGTCCAGCGTTCGCGTC
>JAAOMR010000256.1 GCA_018853935.1 Acidithiobacillus ferrivorans | reverse complement strand
GATGGATTGTCCAGCTACCGTAATCTCTCCGCCGCTGGGCGGCAACAAGCCGAGTATCACCCGTACCAGGCTGGTTTTGCCGCCGCCACTGGGGCCAACGATGGCGGTCGTCGTGCGCGGGGGGAGCGTGATATGAAGGCCGCGTAAAATCGCTTCGCCCCCCAATTGTAACTGGAGATCGTGGCATTGCCAGGTGCCCCAGGGGCGCGGTGTCGGGGAGCGCTGGCTGGCTTCTGCCGCTTGGTCCAGCCAGGCGAAGAGCCGGTCTGCGGCAGAAAGACCTTGTTGCAGTTGATTGTTGGCCGAGGAGAGTTGGCGCAGGGGCTCATAGATCATCCCCAGCGCCGTCAGAAAGCTGAAAAAGGCCCCCGTCGTCATCCCGCCATTCACCACCTGACTGCCCCCCAGATAGATGATGACCGCAATGCCCAGCGCCGCAATCATCTCCATGATGGGAACCGTCGCTTTCTGGATACGGGCCATCTGCATCATCAGGTCGAAGTAGTGACGCGCCTGGATAGCGAAACGCTGCGCTTCAAAGCCTTCACCACCCTGACTTTTGATCACTTCGGCGCCGCGCAGACTTTGAGAAAATTGGTCCATGATCTGGCCCATCTGCTCTTGTTGGCGCTCGCCGCGCTGGCGCAACTTCTGGCCGAAACGAATCAGGGGATAAAATGCGATGGGCAGGGTGATAAAACTGATCAGCGCCAGCTTCCAGCTCATGTAAAACACTACCGCCATGAGTGCAGCAATCTGGAAGGTGGAAAGGAAGAAGCGCGCTAGCACTGAAAGGCCCTGCTGCAACAAAGTCAGGTCCAGACTCATCCGCGACAGAGTGCTGCCGTGGCTGCTGTCGATAAGGGTGCCCAGGGGCAGGCGCAGAGTGTGGGCAAAAAGGCGTTCACGCAGACCGCGCAGTACATCTTCTTCGACGCGCACGAGGGTGATGGCTTGTACGTAATCGGCGCCACCTTTAACGGCGTAGATCATGATGACGCCCAGGGGCAGCCAGAGGAGCATGCCGGCGTTGCGGTCGATGAATATCCGGTCGAGGACCGGCTTGATCATATAAGCCACCCCACCGGTGGCTGCGCCAGAAATCACCATGAAGAGCATGGCGAGAAAGATACGGCCCCGATACGCGCTGACCAGGCCGAGGAGTCGGCGAAAGCTGGGAGAACGCAACGCTGCGGGCACGTCAGCGTCACTCACTCTTCGAGCAGGCCCCGTTTATCTTTTACTTCCAGCCAGGTGTCAGCATCTTCGGGCGCCGCTTTCTTGTGAATAATGGCCGGCCAGATCTTGGCGAGGCGGGCGTTGATTTCCTCAAATTCTTCCTGACCTTCGGGCAGGTCATCATCGCGGAAAATGGCACCGGCAGGGCATTCTGGCTCGCAGAGCGTACAGTCTATGCACTCATCCGGATCAATGACCAGAAAATTAGGCCCTTCGCGGAAACAGTCCACTGGGCAGACATCTACACAGTCTGTGTATTTGCACTTAATACAAGATTCAGTCACCACGTATGTCATGGGGGCCGGACTCCTCACGTTTTAGTCAAGGGTTACAGGGTTGCAGCCGGATGACTCCGGCGGGCTGGGGGCCTATTCTAGCCTAAGGCGGGCGTGCTGCCCACAGGGGGCTTGCCTGCATCCGAACCGATCAGAAATTTGGCGAAATCTGGAAAAGTTCGCTATAGTAAAAATCTGGACTTCATCCCGTTAGCGCAACAAAGGAGAATTACGATGGCTGTATTAGTAGGCAAAGCTGCTCCCGATTTCGTGGCCCCCGCAGTCATGGCTGATAATAGTATCAACGAGAAGTTTCAACTTTCTCAGCATATTAAAGGGAAATATGCGGTTCTGTTCTTTTACCCGCTCGATTTCACCTTCGTATGTCCGTCTGAAATCCTCGCCTTTAACCATCGCCTGAATGATTTCAAGTCCCGCAATACTGAAGTCATCGCCTGTAGCGTGGACTCCCAGTTCACCCATCTGGCCTGGAAGAACACGCCGGAAGAGAAGGGCGGCATTGGCCACATCAAGCTCCCTATGGTGGCGGATCTCTCCAAGAGCATCGCACGCAATTATGACGTCCTGCTCAATGATGAGGTGGCGCTGCGCGGCTCTTTCCTGATCGACCGCGAAGGCGTGGTGCGCCACGAAGTAATCAACGATTTGCCCTTGGGCCGCAACATTGACGAAATGCTCCGTATGGTGGACGCATTGCAATTCTCTGAAGAACACGGAGAAGTTTGCCCGGCACAGTGGGAGAAGGGTAAAGCCGGCATGAAGCCAACCAGTGAGGGGGTTGCCGACTTTCTGGCGCATCACGGCAAAGAGCTCTGAGCACAGGTTGGCCTGTGCGCCCATCGTGTAGGAGCCTGGGTGGGTGACTCAATAAAATGGCCGGGATTGGCGTCCTGGCCATTTTTATGACGATTTAGTGCAGACTACGTCCGGCACCTTTTGCCGCTTCCTCCATGACTGCGCTCACCTCATCTGGAAAATCACCCTGAGCCACCTGCTGGCGTCCTTCCTGAAAGAAAAGTGCCGCGTCAGCGGGCAAATGACGGAGGATTGCCGCAAAAGCACTGCGCATTTCTGCAGGGTCCTGGGCACGGGTTGCTGTGATGCCCCAGTTCATTAGCAGAATACGCCAGGGACGGCGCGGGTCAGCGCCATCCAGGTCGGTGGCATAGTCTGCGGATGCGGCTTCTTTCACCTGGCCCATCAATTGGGCCAGAGAACGCAGCTCGTCGGTCTCCGCGCGACTATTGGCCAGAATGGCCAGACCGTTGACGATAGGCTCCAGCGTGTGGATGGCGCCGTGCTGATTGCATACCCATGCAGCGATACCGACGGTGATCATTTCCAGGGCGGTCTTCGCCTGAGGCTCACCCAGGCGCTCAGCCCAGGTAGCGAGATCCATCAGCAGGCCGATGGTCAGATCGCCGATACGCTCCGGCTCGTCGTCGGGTAGTGCGGGGTCCCAGGACGCAACCTCTGTTGCCAGCAGCGTGAAAAGCTGGCGTAGGGCGTCCACAATCATCGGCGGGGTGATCTGCTCTCCGCTGGCAATGCCGCTCTCGGCAAAGGCACTAAGGATGGGGTTGGCGTATTGTTCAAAGCGCTTCTGTGCGCCGGGGATGTCCAGGATGAGAGCCACTGCTGCCTCCGATATGCCCGATGAAGTCGAGCGTGTTATGCTAGCATGGAATGGTGTCGGATACCGCAGCAAGCGGCATCCTCTTTATTCAGGAATCTTCTTATGTCGCACCCAAACCCCGTTTCTCCTATTGATTTGCACATGCACTCGCTGGCCTCCGATGGCACCATGACGCCCACCGATCTGGTGCAGCGGGTGCATGCGGCTGGGGTGCGCGTCATGGCACTGACTGACCATGACAACACCGCAGGGCTTGCGGAGGCCCGTGTGCAGGCGGCGGCACTGGATATTCAACTGGTCCCCGGCGTTGAGGTCTCCAGCGAATGGAGCACCCAAGGCATCCATATTGTCGGCCTTTTTATAGATCCAGCGAATAACATTTTACAGGGTGGTTTGAGTCGGATTATGGCCTTCCGCGATTGGCGCGCCTTAGAAATCGGACGTTTATTAGAAGGTGCCGGTATTCCTGATGCAGAAGCCGGAGCGCGAGCGATGGCGGGTAGCCGCATGGTGGGGCGTAGCCATTTTTCGCGCTGGCTGGTGCGTGAGGGATACTGTGCAGATGGGAATGAGGCCTTCGGCAAGTATCTTGGGCGCGGTTGTAAGGCCTACGTGCCCAGCGACTGGATTCCCATGACCGAAGCCGTTGGCTGGATCAACGCGGCAGGTGGATCCGCCGTTCTGGCCCACCCCGGTCGCTACAAGCTCAGCGGTACCCGACTGCGTGCTTTGCTCACCGAGTTCCAGGATGCTGGGGGCATCGGCCTTGAGGTCTGCTCCGGCAGTCAGGCGGCCGGAGATCGCGAGCATCTGGGACGTCTCGCCAGACAACTGGGCATGGTGGGTTCGGTCGGCTCTGACTTTCATGGCCCGGATGTTGGTCATGCGGCCATCGGCCATCTGCCACCGTTGCCCGACGGTGTCGAACCGGTCTGGGACCGTGCTGGTATTCACCTTCACTGACCGATCAATCTTGCCGATTTTTCTGACGTTTATGCGCATTTTCATCGGCGTGGCACTATGGTAGTTTTGCACTCCATCGTGGAGTGCACATTAGGGGAACAGGAGTGCAAAAAAGCCAAGAGCCATCAGGCTATGCTAATTGGGGCATGTTCGTGTTGCTGCTGGTTTATGCTGGCGTCGCATACACCCTCAGTCCATTCGCCGGCCCCCTGCTGATGGGGGCGGTGCTGACAACAGTGGGCTGGCCTTGGCAGTTGCGCCTGGAGCGGGGCTTTCATCTCCCACGCTGGCTGGGTTCGCTTATACACGCTCTGGCGTGGGTCGCGATTATCATTATTCCTGCGGTCATTATCGTTGATTCTGTGCTGCCCCAGGTAGCACTGCTCATCTTCCGCTGGCAGTCAGGTGGTCCGCTCGTCGAGGTGCCGCCGGAGGTGCTGCAGATTCCCTATGCCGGTCACTGGTTGCTCAGCCATTTGCATGGGCTGAACGGTGCTTATCTCTCCGCGCTGCTCAGTGCGCATTCCGGCCTCATCACCAATTCTTTGGGTCAGCTCTGGATATTCACGTTGCATACGTTTTTTGCCGCACTGACCGTGTTTGCACTGGCACTGCATGGTGAGCGACTCACGGAGGCGCTGCACCTGGGGGCTACACAACTCTGGGGCCGTGATCGCGGCGATCGGTATTTGGCCGCCTGCCGGGATGCGGCGCGTTCGGTGCTGATCGGTCTCATTGGTGTGGGTGTGGTAGAGGGCATGTTTATCGGTATCGCTTACGCTGTTGCGGGACTAAGCATGTGGCCCCTTTGGTTGGTCGCTACCGCACTGATATCGCCGATTCCCTTTGGTGCCACGGCCGTAGTCGGCGCAGCCACCCTCTGGCTCACTTTTACGGGGCATTGGATCGCTGGTCTGCTCGTTCTCGCCTGGGGGCTTATCGTTATTACCGTGGCGGATCTGGTGGTGCGCCCACTACTCACCGGATCGCAGACGCAGGCCCCCTTCTTTCTGGTGTTCTTTAGTATTCTCGGTGGTGCGGAAGCCTTTGGCTTGATTGGTCTGATTATCGGACCTATCCTGGTGCTGCTGGCGCGTGGGGTATGGCGCGCCTGGGAGCGGCGCATTCGTTTACAGGAGTAATTGCGTCGATCACTGCGGTTGTGGAACTGCACAGGCTTCCCGCCGATCTAACAAATGCATATTTTATCTTTGTGAAATCAGGAGGACACTATGGACTACTCAATGTTGGATCAACAATACAATCAGTTGCAGCAGCAGACCCAGAACAACCTGCAGGCCTTGCAGCAGGTCGCTGGACGGGTGAACGCCATGGCACCGGATAATATGACCGGACGCGAGATCAGTATGGATTTGCGCAGCTTGGCCATGAACCTGCAACAACAGCAGCAGAATGTGGGGATGATGCTGCAGCAGATGGCGCAGCGTATCCAGCAGTTGGAGATGCAGATGCAAGGGATGGGGCAGCAGGGTGGTATGAACCCCAATATGGGACAGCAACGTCCCTGGAATGCACCCATGCAGGGACAGCCGGGTATGGGCGGCGGTTTCCTGGGTAATGTCGTGACTGGTCTGGGTCTGGGTGCGGGTTTTGCGGTGGCGGATAATATCGTTGACGATATTTTCGACAGCTTCTGAGTCTATATGATGATCGCGCATTTTGACGGTTCCTTGCGGGTGGCGTTCAGCTCATGACGTTACCGTTGTCAGCGTATCTGGATCTGGAGTCGCGCGTTTTTGTCTGGGCTGCAGGGCAGGGATGGCAGTTGCAGCGTACCGGCCCTTTGCGGCGGGGTGAATGGCCGTTACCGCGCCTGGAGTTTCTCCGCGAGGGCGTGTTAACGCCTGGCGAGTGGGATGCTGCACTTGCCGCCTGTTCCCTGTTTATGGAATTGGTCTCCAGTCAGCGGGAGGCACGGAGTCGGGAAGGTATCGGGGTAAAATTTTATCAGGCACCAAGCGAGACCCTGGGTTTTGCGCAGATTGCCCATACGGGGCCAGCCGAGTTTGTAGCGGTGTGTCGCCGCTTGCCGGGCTGGGATCTGGCCCCGGCAGCTGACGAAGCGGCGGCCTTTGCGCGGGTTGGTCTGCCTTGTGTGCCGCCCTCCCAGCGTAATCCTGAAATGTTCACGATGTTGGCGGGGGTGCCGGGTGACTAAAGAATCCCTCTACGGTATCCACGCAGTTGGCGCCGCGCTGGATTCAGAAGAATTACTGGAGCTCTGGGTGGCGACTGAGCGGAGGAGCGATGACCGTGTCGCGCCCTTACTGCAAAAAGCCATGGAGCAGCATCTGCCAGTGCATGAATGGCGGAGCACGGCATTGGGCCGGCGACTGAATACTGACAAGCATCAAGGCGTGGGCGGCTTGCTGCGCGATTTTTCCGAGCAGGACTTCGAGACCATTCTGGCGCAATTGGCAGGCCGTGGCTTCCTGCTGGTGCTGGATGGAGTGCTTGATCCTCACAATCTCGGTGCCTGTCTGCGCAGTGCGGAAGCGGCAGGGGTCGATGCGGTGATCCTGCCCAAGGATAATGCCTGCCCGGTCAATGCCACCGTGCGTAAAGCGTCTGCCGGATCGGCGTCACGCGTTCCGGTCTGTACGGTGACCAATCTGTCGCGAACGCTGTCTGTTTTGCAAGAGACGGGTTTCTGGCTGGTCGGGATGGCGGGGGAGGGCGCCCAGAGCCTTTATACGCTCGATTTGAAGATGCCGCTGGTGATGGTGATGGGGGGGGAGGAAAAAGGTTTGCGCCGCCTTACCCGCGAGCACTGCGATTATCTGGCGCATATTCCCATGATGGGATCTATCGAAAGTCTGAATGTGTCCGTCGCCACCGGGGTTTGCCTCTTTGAGGCGGCACGGCAGAGGCGAAGTCTATCCCCCGCCCAGCATGTCGGGCAGGAAAAATTGGTCTGAATCCGCCAGAGGGTCATAAACGCATGCTGGTAGATTCTCACTGTCATCTGGATTTCGAAGATTTTGATGCCGATCGGGCGGGCATTCTGGCGCGCGCGCATGCGGCCGGGGTGCAAGAAATGCTGATTGCGGCGGTTGTCGAGGCGCACTGGCCGCGGGTACAGGCCCTGACTGCCGAGTACCCCGGCGTGTGGGCGGCAGCGGGCGTGCATCCCAACGAACCCGCAGCAGAGACCCCGAAATGGGAGCATTTGCTCGCCGCTCTGGCGGTCGACAAGGTGGTGGCCGTCGGCGAGACCGGCCTCGATTATTTCCGTAGTGAAGGAGACCTGTCCTGGCAACGGGAGCGCTTTGCCCGGCATATAGCCGCTTCCAAGGCCACGGGAAAGCCGCTGATTGTCCACACCCGTGCGGCAGCGGCAGACACCATCGCCATGCTGCGCAGTGAAGAGGCGGCGGTGGCCGGTGGTGTCATCCATTGCTTCACCGAAAACTGGGATTTTGCGAAAGCCGCTATGGATATGGGCTTTTATATATCCTTTTCCGGCATCGTGACTTTCAAAAAGTCCGTTGAATTGCAGGCGGTGGCCAAGAAAATGCCGGCGGATCGTCTGCTGGTGGAGACGGACGCGCCCTATCTGGCCCCCGTGCCGCAACGCGGCAAGCGCAACGAGCCTGCTTTTGTCGCTCACGTCGCGGCCTTTCTCGGGGCGTTGCGGGGCGAGACGCAGGAGGACATCGCCGTGCAGACCACGGCGAATTTCCACGCACTGTTTAAACACGCGGTAGCGACATGAAGGTTATATTCCTCGGTACGGGGTCCAGTGCTGGAACACCGGCGATTGCCTGTCATTGTCCGGTTTGTTGCAGCGTTGATCCACGCAACCACCGTCTGCGGGCCAGTATTCTGGTGCAGGATGGGGGTACTAATCTGCTGGTGGATACCGGTCCGGATCTGCGCCAGCAGATGTTGCGCGCCGGTGTGCAGGTGCTGAGTGCCGTGTTGTATACCCATTTTCATGCTGATCATATCAATGGTGTCGATGACCTGCGCGCCTTCAATTTTGCGCAGAAGATCGTGATCCCTTGCCATGCGGATGAGCGCACGGCGATAGAATTGGAAACCCGGTTTCGCTATTGTTTTCTGCCGCCGGACATCACTTGGGCGAAGCCTTCGCTCTCCATGCACCGGATAGCATCGCCGCAGACCTTTGGTGGGGTTGAGGTGACACCAATACCCGTGCTGCACGGTCAACTGCCTATTCTCGGGTACCGCTTTAATGATGTGGCGTATCTTACAGATCTAAAAACCATCCCGGATAGCAGCCTGATGCTGTTGCAAGGGCTGAAAGTCCTGATTCTTGACTGCTTGCATTATGCAGAGCACCCCGCCCATCTTAATGTGGAAGAGGCTTTGTACTGGGCGCGGCGCATTGACGCAGAGCGGACCATTTTTACCCACATGACCCATGATGTCGATTATGCGACGTTGGCTGCGGAGTTGCCGGAAACGGTCATTCCCGCCTATGACGGTATGGTCGTGGACCTTTGAGCGCAGGCTGCTGATGGCCGGGTGCATGCAAAAAATGTTTGACATCGCCTGCATGAATCCATATATTACGCCGCATCGGGGCCATAGCTCAGCTGGGAGAGCGCTTGAATGGCATTCAAGAGGTCAGCGGTTCGATCCCGCTTGGCTCCACCAAATAAATCAGGCACTTAGCAAGAAACAGCTAGGTGCTTTTTTATTTATCTGGACACTTTCTGGACTATTCGCCTGTTTGGTCCGCATACTTACACCAGCATTATGGCGGTCGGTGGGACGGATATTAGGATTTGCGTTACACCCCTTTTCCCCATGTCTATAACCACCTGCTTTTTGCGAAGGCCGGGCGCTCGGAGTGTCCAGAATTGTCCAGATGGTAGGTTTATGGCAGGTTTCTACGAACAGAAAGATCAGGACGGCATCACCATTGGCTGGCAGGCTAAAGTCAGGCGCAAGGGGTTCCCCACGCAGACCAAAGTATTCAGAACTAGGCGTGAAGCGGCAGATTGGGCGGCAATCATTGAATCGGAGATGGTGCGGGGGACGTTTGCACCGCGTACTGAAGCGGACAGGACCACGCTGGACGAATGCTTTGAACGATACCTGGCAGAGGTTACACCAGGAAAGAAGGTTAAAGCGGGTCAAGGTGAATATAGCTTCATTGCAAACTGGTTGAAGCGCCCATTATCAAAGCGATCAATGTCTGACGTTCGAGGCGTTGACGTGGCAAAAGTCATCAGAGACATGGAAGCCGAAGGAAAGAGTGCCAATACCATCCGGCTGCACCTGGCGGTACTCTCCAATTTGTTTACGGTCGCAAAATCCAATTGGGGTATGACATCTCTGGATAACCCAGTATCAGGAGTGCGTAAGCCCAAGTTGCCCGGTGGCAGGGAGCGACGCCTGCACCCTGGAGAAATGGGTGCGTTGTTGGGTGCGGTGGATCTGAATATGGCCTGCCTGATTGCACTCGCCGTGGAGACGGCCATGCGGCGCGGCGAGATCGTTGCGCTGACCTGGGATAAGGTGAATATCAAGAATCGGTCGATGTTTCTGCCCAAGACCAAAAATGGCAATGCCAGAACCATTCCCCTTTCTCCTGCCGCGATGGTTGCCTTGGAAAATATACCGCTGCAGCGGAACGGAAAAGATGCAGATTCGGTATTTGGGTTGTCCGACGATGCTGTGGATAGTGCTTGGGACCGCGCCCGTCTCGCTACGGGCATCCCCAGCGGTTGGGGCGACGATGCGCTGCACTTTCACGATCTCCGCCACGAGGCCACCAGCCGCTTGTTTGAGCGTACCGATTTGGACATTATGGAGATACGGGCCATTACCGGCCACAAAAACCTGCAAATGTTGGCACGATATACACATTTACGCACAGCTAATCTGGCAGATCGCCTTGCGGGCGGAAAACGTGGTGGGGTGGTGCATGGAAAAGGAAAGGAAGAATAGTGACCGTCGCGAAGCAGGATTTAACCCGCCGCCTATCAGACACCACGGGCCTGACCGCCAAAGAATGCGCGGTGGTGGTCGATACGATATTCAGCACCATCCGTTCAACGCTGTCGGCCGGTGAGGACGTGAAGCTGTCCGGGCTTGCAGCCTGCAAGGCTTCGGGAACTTTACCCTGCACGAGAAGCGGGCGCGGCCGGGGCGGAATCCGAAGAATGGGGAGCCGATTGAGATTAAGGCTCGGCGGGTGGTGACGTTTCGGGCCAGCCCAAAGGTGAAGGGCCGATGTGCCGGAGCGGCGGACCGTTACTAACTACCAACAGATAAAGGGAAGGCTCAAAAAAATGGTTCGCAAACCATGGAAGCCATCATGCGAGCAGGCAAAGTTTGTCGCGCAGGCATCCAGGCTCATTGGCCTGGGTTTTTTCGCCGCCGTTGGGTACCATGATACCATTGCTTTGGTCACATGAGCGGTTCATGGTGCCCATGTCGCCATCACTGCATTCTTCGCGTTTCTGGTGTGGCTTGAGTTTGAGTTAATCGGTTATTTGTCTATCGGTAAAGGAGGGTGCCAATGAGCTTCGATTGGACCATTATTATCTTTGGGTTTGTGGTGGCGTCCATCGCTCTGTACTTCGTGGTCAGACATTGAGATAGGGGTTTGCGGGAAAATGGGGGTATCCGACAAGAACGGGGCCGTGCCCGTTACTTCGTACTCACGGCACCGGTTCCGTATCCTCTTACTCACCGCCAGCCGGTGTCCAGATATCCGTCACCGGCGATTGCTGCAGTGCTTTCGTCGCTTTTCCGGGTATTCGTAATTTGGTGTGTACGGCACAGAAAACACACACAGCGACTCTGTTTAAAAAATCGCAATAACTTGTGTATGGGTGTTTTGGTCATCTGGTTCTAAAATCGTAAAGTCTTGTGTATTTGATAAACCGTTGGGGCCTCACCAAGGCATTGGGTTACAACTTTAGATGGCACAGATACCACATCGTGGGCGGTTCTCGGTATTTTGGTGCCCACAGTGTTGATAATATGGTTTTGATCTGCGATTGGGAATGGAGTGCCGCCTGCCTTGCCTGGAATATAAAACGCATGTCGTATTGCGCGTGTAGAGGGCATGAAAATGAAGAACATCGGCCAAAAACGGCGTTTCAAAAATCCGTGGTGGAAAACGGGAATAGCCGCGCGTTTATTCCGACATAAAGCTGCTAGCCGAGATCAGACTTCAAATCGCCATCCGCGTCCTTGGGTGCCAAGACGTTCAGAATTGCTTGAACCAGGCCTGGAAAACGCGCGTTCAAGTCCTCCATGCGGAGCGAAACAATGCGGTGCGCACCTTCCATGCGCGTACGGATCACCCCTCCCTCACGCAGGACTTTAAAGTGATGTGAGAGTGTTGACTTGGGAGCATCGATGCCGAAGGCTCCACAGGTAAGCTCCCCGTCTTGCGCAAGGCACTGAATGATGCGTAACCGTACAGGATCGCTCAGCGCATGCAAAACCGTCGGCAAATCAATGCTGTCCCGGTTAGGATGATAAAATATTCTCATGGTTGACATCATACATCTAACAAAGGTATTTTACTAGAGTTCGATATACGTCGAACTATAGAAGATCTTGCTGCATGTTTTTACCAAAATGCGCATGGTATTGAGACAAAATCGTTGACCAAAATTGACCAGGGAGGCGCAGTATGGACTTTACGGAATCGCTGGACGGTTTGCCTGTATTCAGCAACTCAGACTCATTTGTATTGTTGGAAGACAGCAAGGCTGTCGATGCTCATGGTAGCTCCCATCTCTTTTGGGCACCTGAGGCGATTGTGGAATGTGCGAGCCAGGAGGATCTCGATGATGCTCTGTCTCGCGTTGACGCGGGGCTGCGGCAGGGCCTGCACGCATCTGGGTGGCTGAGCTACGAGGCGGGGTATCACATGGTGCCCCGCTGCCCGCCGCCAACCAATGCGCAGACAGCCGTGCCGCTACTGTGGATGGGGCTTTTTACCAAGCATCGTCATTTGTCGCCGGAGCAAGTCGAACGCTTTTGGGTAGCCCAATGCTCAAACGACTGCCGCCAACCACAAATTCAGCGTCTGCGCCTGAACATGGACCGAGAGGAGTATCTGGCCGCCATCGATCGGATAAAACAGTATATCGTCGAAGGGGATACCTATCAGGTTAATTACACACTTAAGTATCTTTTTGATTTCGATGGTAGCCCTTACCGATTGTATCTTATGCTACGGGAAAATCAGCGTGTCGAGTTCAGTGCCTTCCTGCAAACACCTAGCTATACGGTCCTTTCACTATCACCCGAGCTATTTTTCCAGAGAACCGGCAATACCATCAGATGCAAGCCGATGAAGGGGACGGCACCTCGCGGACGAACTCTGGCGGAGGACCGGCAACGACAGGAGCATTTATTCCAAGATATCAAGACGCGCTCGGAAAATGCCATGATTGTGGACTTGCTGCGCAACGACTTGGGGCGTGTTGCCCAGGCGGGCAGTGTCAAGGTCAGCCAACTCTTTGAGGTCGAAAAATACCATACACTCCTGCAAATGACCTCGACCATAGAGGCCCGGGTAGATCCGCACCTCGATCTTGTCGACCTTCTCAAAAAACTGTTTCCTTGCGGATCAATAACCGGCGCACCCAAAGTCCGTACCATGCAGATCATCAGAGAATTGGAGAAAGCGGAGCGGGGTATCTACACCGGGGCCATCGGCTATGCCAGCCCAAACCGCGACATTTGCTTCAATGTGCCCATCCGTACGGTGGTTCTGCGCTCTGACGGTCATGGGGAGATGGGCATCGGCAGCGGTATCGTCCACGACTCGGTTGCCGAGCAGGAGTTTGACGAATGCCTGCTCAAAGGCCGCTTTCTGTCCGATCCCCATCCTGCCTTCGATCTCATTGAGACATTGCTATGCAGCCGAGGGGAATACTGGTTGCTAGAGGAACATCTCAAACGGCTGCAGGCTTCGGCGGAGTACTTCGATTATTCATGCCCGCTGGATGCCATTCGACAGTCGCTATTTGATCACAGCCAAAGCCTGAATCAATTGGTCGATTGGCGGGTACGGCTGTTACTAGGTCGCCATGGCCGATTCCATATTGAATCCTTTTCTATAGCGCATGATGGGGGACAGCAAAGCGCTATGCCGCTACCGGTCATGATTGCTACCGGACAGACACACTCCAGCAATCGTTTTCTCTATCACAAAACCACCAATCGAGTTGAGTACGACGCCGCTTACCAGTCTGCACGGAACGCGGGCTTCTGCGAGGTACTGTTTACCAACGAACACGGCGAACTGACCGAAGGCTCACGCAGCAATATCTTTGTCCAAATCGACGGCACCCTTTTCACCCCACCGGTTGAATGCGGACTATTGAATGGTGTGATGCGCCAGTACCTGTTGCGGGAGTCCGCAACGGACGTTGCAGAGCGCATTCTAACGCACAAGGATTTGCTTAGGGCAGATCGGCTCTTTATTGCCAATTCTGTGCGGGGGCTCACGGAGGTGCAGCTGTTGCCTGTTACTGACCGGCTCGACGCGTCCTCCTCTGTCTCCATGGCGCTGTCCAGCAAGGAGGTGGGTCATGCTGCTTATGATTGATAACTACGATTCTTTCACCTACATCCTAGTGCAGTACTTCATGGAATTGGGTGTGGAGGTATGTGTTTACTATAACGACGAAATCACGCTGGACATGATCCAAGACTTGCAGCCCAACCAAATCGTCATCTCCCCGGGTCCCTGCACTCCAAATGAGTCGGGGGTTTCCCTGGATGCCATTCGTCGATTCGCGGGTATCATCCCCATTCTGGGGGTCTGCTTAGGGCATGAGGCGATAGGGCAGGTTTTTGGTGCCCGTATTGTTCACGCTAAGGCGGTGGTTCATGGTAAGGCCTCACCAATTTATCACTGTGGAACGGGCGTGTTTGCAGGTCTACCGAACCCGGTGCAGGCAGCCCGTTATCACTCTCTGGCTGTGGACCGCGCGAGCCTGCCGGATTGCCTGGAGGCCACTGCCTGGACGCAGGATTCCGGCGGCCAACTCGATGAAATTATGGGTATTCGTCACCGGACACTGGAGATCGAAGGCGTGCAGTTCCACCCTGAGTCTATCCTCACAGAGTATGGCCATCAGATGCTGCAAAATTTCATGCACCGCGCCATGCTGACCACGCAGCCACCCCGCATAGCCGAACTTCCGCAACGTGCGTAGCTGCTACGGGCGAACACCCCCTTTTCTTCTGAGGAGAACTACCCATGGATACCTCAACCACTAACGGCCATCCGGACCATTCCGATGTACTGCAGCGACTGTGCACCTCCTGGGGCACAAGAGTAGCCGTGAAGCAGCCAGATATTGACAGTACCCATTATGACCTCCAGAAACCGGATTACCCGGAACACCTGCTTCCATTCAAAACACATCCGAGCTACGAAAACCTTGATGACGCCACCAAGCAACGCGTACTCGCCGGTGGTTGGATCGCCTACAACGAAAAAACGATTGCAGTGGAAGAAAACATCATCAATCCAGCCTGTGCATTGCTTCTACATCAAACATTTCCCGGCACCAGTGCCGAATGGGCACCGATCGCCATGGCTCAGACTATGGTTGATGAGCAATATCACATCCTGATGTGCCTGAATGCCTGCCGCGTCAGCCGCCGCCAGCGAAAACTTGACGGCCTACAGTTGCCTACGCCCGGCATTGTGTCCCTGCAGCGCACCTACCTGGAGGGCGCAACGGCCGAGTGGCAACGGCCCATCATACAATTGGCCTTCGCTACCATTGCGGAGATGACCATCAATGCTTATTTGTTGTTGCTGTCAAGCGACTCCACTATCCAGCCACTTAACCGGATCACCACGGACTTACATCGCCGCGATGAGGCCGCCCACCATGCCCTATTTCGGCAGATCGTCAAATCCGTTTTCTTGGGTATGAACCAACATCAGCAAAACTACTTTGTGGAGATTCTGCCGCATGGCTTGCGCGCCTTCGCTTCCGCGGAATTCCATGGATGGCGGGCACTGCTGGAGGCACTAGGAATCAAGGACGCTGCAATGATCATAGAGGATTGCAAAGCTCTCCCGGCAAATAGCGCTCTTGTACGAGACTATAACGGCCTCAAGGGGCTCGCAACGGAGCTTGGCATTCTTGATCGCATTGATTACGTCCTCTAAAGGGATAGACGCAGCCATAAACACTCGTATATCACCGGCGTACATTTGCTTAGCGGCGTCGAAGTGAACCCCATCCGTCTGGAGAAAAATGCATGATCGAGCAGCCGGTACAAATACACCACTCATATCTGCGCCTCATCGGCGCCATGGCCCTTTGGGGCGGAGTGCCGGTTGTCATGAAAGTCACTTTGTCAGGGCTTGACCCTGCCACCTTCAATTTTTTTCGCTATTTGCTGGCACTGACTATTCTGTTTCCGCTCTTGAAATACAATCGGGTGCCCAGGATACCCGCTCGCGTCAAGGTATATCTGATGCTGTTGGGTGCATGCACACTCTTTCCGTATAGCGAACTATTCCTGATTGGTCTGGAGCACACTTCGGCCGCAACCGCGGGACTCCTTAATGGGCTGACTCCGGTCATCGTACTGCTGCTGGGTTTGCTCTTACGGATGGAACGACCGACGTGGCGCATCATTGTCGGCATGCTGGTATCTTACGCTGGCGTTTACTACTTCATTAGCACAGGACAGCCCGCCACCGGTACCACGCACGGCGATATTTATGGTATTTTTCTGGTCAGCTTGGCGGTAATTGCCTTTTCTGTCTTTTCCCTCTCCAACAGCAAGCACAACAGAAATTACCCCAGTCTTGTCGTCACGACCTATGTATTCCTCGGAACATTTCTCGCTTTTATACCTGCGACTATCTGGGATTGGTGGACACAACCGGCACAGCACGTTGGAATGGCCAATGTGGCTGGGATTCTATATATGGCCGTTCCGGCCTCGGTGATCGGATACCTGTGGTTCAGCCACGGGGCACGTGCATTGGGGGTCTATAAAAGCGGCCTCTTTCTCAACCTCGTGCCGGTTTTCGCGGTCGGGTTTAGCATCCTCTTCCTCCAGGAACGCCTGGCCTCGCGGCAATGGCTTGGCGTGCTGGTGATTCTGGCCGGAATTGTTTGGACGAGTATCGCGCGTTCTCCACCCACCGCAGGGAATGCCGAATCTACCGATGAAATAAAGCAAAGTTAACGTAATACACGCAGATAGGAGTACAACCAATGAAAATCCAGATTATATTCCACAGCATGTCAGGACACGTCTACAAACTGGCCGAATCGATAGCCGCAGGTGCCCGTGAGGTTTATGAAACGGGGGTTGCCTTGTATCAGGTCCCCGAACTTATTCCGCAAGAAACCTTGGTAGCGACTGGAGCACAGGCAAGCCGGTCCGCGTTCTCCCATATTCCGGTGGCGACACCGGAGCAAATGATCAAGGCTGATGCCATCATATTTGGAACACCTACCCGTTTCGGTATGATGAGTGCGCAAATGCGCAGCTTTCTCGACCATACCGGCAAGCTTTGGAAGCAGGGTTCTTTGGTTGGAAAGATCGGCAGCGTGTTTGTCTCGACAGCCACCCAACATGGTGGACAAGAAACTACCATCAGTTCCTTTCACACGTCCCTGCTGCACCATGGCATGATTATTGTTGGGGTTCCATACAGCGAACAACGCTTGCTGCAGGTGAACGAAGTTTCCGGCGGCAGTCCCTATGGGGCGTCGACCATGTCCGGCGGAGACGGGGCACGGTGGCCGAGTGCAAATGAACTGGCGATCGCACGTTATCAAGGCCGACATGTCGCCGACATTGCGAAGAGACTTCATGCAACATAGCCCATCATAGAGTGTTTGTAATTCTCCTCATCAGTTAAGCGCAAGCTCTTGAAGGAATCCATTGCATGTGCGGTCGAGCCCACGGCGAAGGGAATGATCGCGGTAACTTCTGTCGTCATAGATCGGCTTCGGTCTCTATGTAGATTTTATTCGCATCGTCCTGGACCGCTAATGATTGTTGATAGGCAGCCGTTTTTGCGTGCTGGATCGACCTAGTAGAATGTTATTGAAGCAATAATTCTGTAGTCATTTGACTGAATTTAAGGGGGAAGTCATGACTGTGCAGTCCAACGAATTTTACGGAGCTATTTTCTATGAACAATCTTGTGAAAGATAAAGATACGTATATAGACGTTGGGCGTGATGGGGAAATTATCACAAATTCAGTTCTTACGAAATATGACTGGCCTCTCGTGGATCCAAGGCTGGGCGCTATTAAAGAGCGGATACTGTCCGCTGAGGACGCCAACATGCTCAGCGCAGCCTGCGAACCTTACCGGTTTAACTTGCGCTCATTTATTACGGCTTCCAATGGGAGTTCTGTGTCTGTAGTTCTGTTGGAACTTTTCAATCACCGTGCATTCCAATTTAACTGTAGAGAACGGTTCAGACAATGTGCAGATATTGTTGGTCAAATTTATGCCGCTTGTGAAGAGTTTGGACGAGTTCGTGTTCCGTTTCAATCGCCGCCTCTCACATAGCCGCGGGATGCTCTTCTACCGAACTCTGGAGCTTGCCGTCAACCATGAGCCGGTGCGCTACCATGATCTCGTCATGACAGGACACCCAAAGGCTGTTCCGCCCAATCCGCCGAGAAAACGCGGGCATCCGCCCACCCGAGTTCGACAGTTCATCGGCAAAAATCGTCAATTTCGTAACGCCGCCCCAGCATTCATAGGGGTTTCAGCGCCTATTTTCTAAAACTTCTGTGGTGGCACGTTTTATCACTTAGGCTCTTTTATTGACATGCCTATGAACGCTGATAAAGTGGCGGCATGCATGTGAAGATCACCACCTCCGGCAGCCGCCGCTATGTCCAGCTTGTCGAGTCCTACCGGGATGATGCCGGAAAGGTCAAAAAGCGTACCGTCGCCACACTTGGGCGGCTGGATCTGGTCGATAGCCAGTTGAATG
>JAAOMR010000255.1 GCA_018853935.1 Acidithiobacillus ferrivorans | reverse complement strand
CGAAATACCAAAAGTTGACCCATCGTGACCACCTGAGCATAAAATGGCGGTGACCAGAATGTACGCTTTTCGGGGGTGCCCACGATCAGCGGAATCACTGCCCACGATCGCCGGAATGCGCAACTCGCTTATCTATTGTTTGGTCTGCGGGTGCTGGATGCCTACGCGATAACTTTTGCCGCTTATTCCCTGCCGCACCTGTTTCTTGCCAATTTGACGAACTCGCGCATTCAGGGGCGTCACCGCTATTCATTCTGGAACGAGGTCTATGAAACCGCGCTGGCGCCGTACATTCTTCTGCCGGTCTGGCTGGCTGTACTGAACCCGAGGCTCGGCAAGTTCAACGTCACCGCGAAAGGCGGAATCATTAAGCAAACCCATTTCGATACGCATATTGCCAAGCCCTATATGATTCTCTGGTTGGTGAACATTGTCGGCTTGGTGGCTGCCGGACTTCGTCTTACCCTGGAGTCGGCGCCTGACGTATCCACCATTGCCATGACTAGTTTATGGACGCTATACAATACCGTCATCATCAGCGCGGCGATGGCGGTAGCCCGCGAAGCGCGTCAGGTCCGCAACCACGTGCGCGTTCCTGTTCACTTGCCCGCCGAGATGATGACCAGTGCAGGACCGATCAAGGCTATTACCCAGAACGTCTCCGACGGTGGACTCCGATTGGAAACCCAGGACATGCCCACCTTGGCGCCAGGAACTCTTTTCACCGTCCGTCTGTACTGGGATGCTGATTGCTACGCGTTCCCGACCAAAGTCGTTGCACAGGGACCGAATTTCCTGAGTCTGGCTTTTGGCGATCTCAATCTGCATGAACAGGCGCAATTGGTCAGTCTCCTCTATACCCGAGCCGATGCGTGGTTGGGTTGGGGCGAAGGACGAGCCGATGACCGACCGTTAAAAAGCCTGTTGCTGGTGGGCAAGGTGGCCCTCACGGGTAGCGGAATCATGATGCGTAGCCTTTTGCCATGGAGCCGGAAAGTGGTATCGGCCGTCGCTGCCGGCTTTGCTTTAACCTCTATGCTAGTGGCGTTATCTGGCCCGCAGGCACGGGCGGCTGGATCTGGCGCAATATCACCTACGGCGGCCGAGTCCGCAGCCACCGCTTCAGCTACCCCGGCCATACCACAAAACGCCATAGGTACTTTCAGTAAATCCTGGACGCTCCCCGAGCTTGGTCTTCCGCAAGGCTTGCACCTTACCGGCATCAATGGTCTGCAAACGGTATATTTGAATATTCCCGGCAATGAACTGGTTCACTCTGCCAGCGTGACGGTTCGATTTCGCTATTCTCCTGGCCTTTTGTCCAGAATCAGCCAGATCAATCTGGTCCTGAACGGTAGTGTCATCGCTTCCTGGCCCATTCCAGAGAACGGCCTGCCAGGCACTATTCAGACCTTCACCGTCCCGGTCAATCCTTTCCTCATCCAAACGTACAACCACATTGGTTTTCAGTTGGTCGGTCACTACACCATGCAATGTGAAGACCCTGCCAACTCCACTTTGTGGGCTGACATCCTTCCCCAAACCCATATTCAGGTCGCGGGCACCTTGCTGAATCTTCCTGATCAGCTTTCACTGCTTCCCGCCCCATTTTATTACCGTGCTGGCCAAGGCGCGGTCAACGTACCCTTTTTTGTGGTGTATGGAACCGCTTCGTCGCACGCCTTGGAAGCGGCTGGGGTGGTCGCCTCCTGGTTCGGCGTTCTGGCGGATTATCGTCCCGTCCACTTTCCCGTATCCATGAATAATCTGCCGAAAGGTAATGCCGTAGTTTTCATCGACACCAGCAATGGTATTCCCGCGTCTTTACAGAATATGGACTTACCCGCGACCAACGGGCCAACCATCGCCGTGCGCAGCAATCCTGTCGATCCATCCGCCAAGTTGTTGTTGATCATGGGAAAGAATGGCAAGCAACTGCTCATGGCAGCGCAGGCTCTGGTGCTCGGGCATTATGCCACTGGGGGGGCTACGGCTGAAATTGAGAACTTCGCGTTGCCAGGGCCGAGAAAGGCAGATGACGCGCCTAGATGGCTCAGCACAAAGCACGCTACCAAGCTCGGTGGGATAGCTGCCAAGAACTCCTTGCAGGTGGAATATACAGGAGACGTGCATATCCCCTTTCGCGCGGCTCCTGATCTCTTCTTCTGGGGCATCAAGGACGTTCCACTGCATCTGCGTTATACCTACAATCCAGGACCTATAGGGAATCAATCCTCCTTGATCCTGAATATGAACAATCAGTTTACCGGGGCTGTCGGCCTACCGGGAGGCAAAGGAAAAGCCTCCGGAATCCTGCAACACGACTTCGCTATCCCGTCCACCCGGATACAGCCACTGGACAATACCCTGAACTTCTTTTTTGGGTTTCAGATCGCCAAAAAGGGGCCGTGTAAAGATACGATGCCAGACACCTTGCGCGGTGCGATCCTCCCAGACTCGTATCTGGATCTGTCTGGAGTGCCGCACTTCACGCGGTTGCCAAACCTCGCCCTACTGGCCAATGGCGGATATCCCTTTACCCGCTATGCGGACCTGTCTCACACCGCTGTGGTGATGCCAAAAACGGTCGATGACGCTGCCGTGGCAACGTATCTCGATCTGTTGGGCCAATTTGGTGCACAAACGGGTTACCCCGCCCTCCGGGTCACGGTCGTCAATCCGGATAACGTGACCAGCGTCAAGGATAAGAATCTGATTGTAATGGGAAGGCCATCCGATCAGTCGCTGATACACAGCTGGGGTGGGAATCTGCCGTTGGTGGTTACGGGCACTGGGGTACATATCCAAAACCTGCAGGGACCGTTTTCTCGCCTAACGAATGATTTGCCATGGTGGGATCAATCACCAGGAAGTAGAACCTATGGTACAGGAGCGCTCGGTCAGTTTCTTGCCCAGGAAACAACGCCGGCAGCCCTCATGGAAGAGATCATATCCCCTTTGCAGGCGAACCGTGTGGCACTTTTCATGATGGCCAAGAACAATCAGGATTGGCATCTCATGTCGAGTACGCTGCTGGATGCTACGCTCCGCTCCAAAATATTTGGCAACCTTTCTCTTTTTTCGACAGACGACAGCAGCGGCCCTCGTTCCTTTATTCTGCCAGCACCCTATATGGATACAGGCCACTTGCCTTTCTGGACATGGTTATTCTGGCGGCTCAACCATGCCCCGTGGCTGATCGCTGGGATCATCGCTGCGGGTACCGCAGCGCTTGGGGTGATCCTGACCGCATGGTTGCGGCGCCGGGCCAATCGTCGACTCCATAGCGACACATGATCCTGGGCGGGCAAATGCTTCGATCGCTGGTGTTCATTTCCATGTGCTTCATGGTTATGACCTTTGCTGCTTGTTCTGCGGCTCCATTATCCGTGGCACCATCCCCGTGGCCGATCTTTTGGCAACACTATACGGCGCGCTTCATCAGTCCCCAAGGTCGGGTGATTGATTACGAAGAGGGGGGTGTTACCACATCGGAGGCGCAATCCTATGCACTATTTTTTGCCTTGGTAGCGAACGATAAAACGCTGTTTTCGCAACTGCTGGACTGGACACAAAACAATCTTGCGCAGGGTAGCCTGGCGGAACACCTACCCGCTTGGCAGTGGGGGAAAAGCAAAAATGGCAACTGGGGGGTTTTGGAGAAAAATTCGGCGTCTGATGCGGATTTATGGATGGCGTACACCTTGATTCAGGCTGGTCGGTTGTGGCATGAACCCCGTTACACCGCGCTTGGGGATCTGCTGGCCAGGCGCATAGCCATGCGGGAAGTGGTGACGGTTCCAGGTATCGGGGTTATGCTCCTGCCGGGGAAGGAAGGGTTTCATAAAAACCCAGATATCTATATTTTCAATCTCAGCTACCTTCCTCTTCCGGTAGTGGATGCGCTGGGCAAGGAGATGCCGGAGGGTCCTTGGCAGGAGATAGCAAGGAATCTGCCCACTTTGATGAGGGACGTCGCTCCCAAAGGCTTTGTACCGGATTGGGTGAGTTATACCGTCGGCAAAGGATTTGGTGCCGCACCCGAGGGTACGGCAGGTAGTTATAACGCGATTCGCGTCTATCTATGGGCAGGCATGACCAATCCAGGATCCCCCAGTTCTGCCGGCATAATAGGTGCGCTCTGGGGTATGCGGGATTATTTTTTCACGCACATTTTGCCGCCGCTCATGGCCGATGCCGCCAGTGGCAACGTCAGTGGCGTGGGGCCGGTTGGTTTTTCTGCGGCGGTAATTCCCTACCTGGAACGTCTTGGAATGAAAACCCAGGTAGCGAATCAAACGCTGCGCCTCACGGCGGATCTGGATCCAAAAACGGGCCTCTATGGCAATCCACCCCGTTATTACGATCAAAACCTGATACTCTTTGCCATTGGCTGGAAAGACGGGGCCTTCCGTTTCGCCTCCGATGGAGACTTGGAACCGAGATGGCAGTAAGCCAAAAACTGACACATGGAAAACTGGCCGTCCTGGTCTTGCTGAGCTTGTTGTCAAGTGGAGCATGGGCTGGCAGCGATATCCAATTTTTGCAGCAAAAAGCGATTTATTGGCAGAATCACGGGCGATCTGATCTGGCAGCCAATACGTGGGACCAATTGCTTCTCGTAGACCCAAACAACCCGGACGCGCTGGCGGCCTTGGCCATGATCGCCGATCAATCCGGGCAGAAGCAAAAGGCTATCGACTATCTTGATCGCCTCAAATCTGTGGCGCCGCAATCTCCTGATATTGCCCGCATTGCGGCTGCCATGAGCGTGAGCCCACAGCGCGGGCGCTTGCTGCAACAAGCAGCAACCCTCCTGGCAAGGAACGCGTATGCCGCGGCCGTCAGTGCCTATGACCAGGCGCTGCAAGGGAAGCCAGTTCCACCCGATCTTGCCGCTGGCTATTTCAACGCCCTGGCCAATGTTCCTGGCGGACGTCCCCGAGCGATCTTCATGTTGCAGGAATTGCTGAAAACGCAGCATCAAGACCCGCAATATGCTTTAGTGCTGGGCCAACTCCTCACCTACGCCCCTGATAGCCGTACCAAAGGTATCGACCTGCTCGCCCACCTTGCAGAAGAAGGGCACGGGGCAATGCGTGAATCAGCACGTCAATCCTGGCGTCAAGCGCTGGTCTGGGAAGGCGCTGCACCTGCCGCCATTCCTTTGCTTCGTGCTTACCTCCAACGATATCCCGATGCCATACTGGCGGCACAACTGAAAAAGGCGGAGGCCGCCGCTACTGCGGTCCGTATGGGGGCCGTACAACGTGCCATCAGCGCGCAGCAGGCCAGCCTGTTGATCCGGGAGCGGGCGGGCTACGCAGCGCTGCATGTCGGCCGGCTGAAGGAATCGGAACAAATTTTTACAAAGCTCCTTCGCGCTCACCCGCAAAATTGGCATTATCTGGAGGCCCTTGCCGATATCCACCTGGCCGCGCATCAGTTTCCTGATGCCATAAATGCTTATCAACAGGAAGAAGCCATTGCGCCCGCAGACCAACGTCCAGCCATTGCTAAAAAAATTCAGCTAGCGCGGAGATATGCCACCTTACATCTGGCCAGTAATGCCGCTCATAGCGGAGAATATGACATGGCTATTCATTACTACCGCCGTGTCCTCAATGGTTCACCAAATAACATCGTGGCATTAGAGGGGCTGGCCGGAGCCTATGTCGCGCAACAAAAGTATCCTGAGGCCATCGCTCTTTATCGGAAAGGCGTCATATCCGAGCCCCACAAGGCCTCTCTCTGGATCAGTTTGATCGGAGTGCTTCATAGCGCAGGACAAGATGATGCCGCCTTGGAAGCAGCGCGCAGTATCCCAACGGTGGTCCGCAGCGCCGCCGAAAAAGAGGCTGGCTACTGGGCCGTCATTGGTGGTGCCTATGCCGGACTCAAGGATTATGTCCAAGCACGGGCGGCATTCCAAAAGGCCACGCGCATCGGTGTGGGAGCCTCTCCGGCCTTGCGGTTACAATTAGCGTGGGTGCTTTATAATAGTGGAGCTTATGATGCATTGCAGCATATTCTTGATCAGATAAAGGGTCAGCCTCTGACTCCAGATCAGCAAGAGCAATTAAAAAAACTCACGGTTCTCAGTGCCAAACAAAAGGCCAATGCTGCGGTAAAGAGCAACGATTATCGTCGTGCCCGCGCTATCCTCCAAACTCTGAGCGCCAAATATCCAGGGGATCCTGTCATTCAGCGCGCCATTACGAATATCCGCTTGCTGGAGGCGTGGCAACTTTATAGGGACAAGGATGACCAGCAGTTATATGCTTTGCTGATGCGTCTGCGTATTACAGCAAACCTGACCGCCAGTCAGCAGCAACAACTGCAGGAGATTTTCCGCTACGGAGCGGACCGGGAGGCCGGTGCGTTTATTTCGGGAAAACATTACCGCGCGGCGGCAGCCATTTATCATAATATGATCCAATTATTCCCGGAGATGCCGCATTACACTCGGCAGCTAGCCAATGTGTATCTGGCCGCCGGACAATCCAGGGATGCGTACCGGCTTTTCCGACACGTTGGTCCTGGCAATACGCCTGGTAGTTACGCCGAAGCTGTGAGTGCCGCCTTTGCTGCCCATGCTCTGGACCAAGCCTGGCAATGGGCACAAAAGGGCTTGTCTTTTTGGCCCGATAATCCAGCCCTGCTCGAACTCGCCGCGCAACTCGCCGACGCAAGAGGGAATCCGGTGAGCGCACTTGCCTACTATCAAGAGCTGCTGCATCAGATGCCTAGTGGCACGAGGAGACCTGCCGCGATCTCCCCGGCAATCACGGTAGCGGAGCCTATGCCACCTTTTGCTGGAGATTAATCATGCCTGATCTGCGTCGTTCCATCTTGATCGCAGTATCAATGGTCGCCCTGGCACCGACTGGCGCGCCAGCCGCAATGGCTGATAACGCAAGCGGTGCTCTGGATGTCCGCATGAAGGCGGAGTTGTCCCGTCTACAGTCAGAGCAACATCATTTAGAGGGGCAATTGGCGATGGCCCACGAAATCGCTAAATTACAGTCTCATATCAATCAGATGCGGCAGGAGCTGCTGCAGAGTCTGCAACATTCGAACGGCTATTCACGACACCTGTCATCACGAACTCCCAATCCCTCGCTGTCAAGAACCACTGAACCAGTACCTCCGGTTTACGCCCAGGTTCAGCCGCAGCCAGAAGCTATGGCCAACAGAACTACTAACGAGCCGCTTCCTCCAATCAACGCTGAGACGCCAAGGTCCTCTTCTGGGGAAACGGAGATCCAGAGTGGGCACGTGGCTGATGCGCGCGCGCATATTGAGCAACAGATCGAAAAGCTTCGCGCACAACTGAGTACCTGGGTTGGCGGGGGGGTGGGCTCCCGGGCGAGAACGGGAACAACGGGGCTGAGCAAACTGAATGAAACCAACGTTAACGCTGCGGCCAGCACAACCCTGGGTAACCTGGGTCGGTTAACCGTTTCGGTGAGTAACGTCCATTTGTCTGCAGGCGGCCAGCCGGACGCTGCCGACGCCCATCTGGTTGGGAGCGCACCGATATATCCCGGTTACGTTCCCAATGTCACCGATCGGGCGACCGGCACAGGCTTCTCTTTGTTGTTTGCCAGACCCGACTTGCAAATGGACATTGGCTCCACTCCAACGGGTTTTCTGGAACATGGACTGACGGGCGGGATTGCCTGGCAACCGGGTGGCGGCCCGCTTTCTCTCCAGGCTGACCGCAGACCTGTTGTTGACAGTTTGCTTTCTTATGCTGGCATGTATGATCCACGCACCGGCAGCAACTGGGGCGGGGTGTTTGCCAATACCGTGCAAATCGCTGCCGGCGCAGGTCGGGATCCAGCGCGCTACGGTTCGCTTTCTTATGCGGTTCTGCAGGGCTCACATGTGGCTGCCAACCATCGCTGGAGTGTGGACGGCGGCTTGCGGTGGCCCGTTGCCACCGGCATCCCCGATGAGCAGGTGCATGTGGGTATTAACATGTTGTTCATGAGTTACGCAAAAAATCTTTCTTTTTTCACCTTGGGGCAGGGCGGCTATTTCAGCCCGCAAACATTCTATCGGCCTAGTGCGACAGTAGATTGGGAGGGCTATATGGGCGCGCATGCTGTTTGGAAGCTTTCTGGCCGCTTAGGCTGGCAAACTTTCCAGCAGTCGTCCAGCCCGTATTTTCCCATGGATCCTGCCTTACAAGCTCAAGCTCAAGCAAACGCAATCAAAAACCAATACCCGTATTATCCTGCTCAAAATGTCAGCAGTATTGCTTATGCCGTTACCGGTCAACTGGCTTATCTTTTCGCACCCCAATGGTTGGGTACGGGATGGTTGCGCATGGACAACTCAAGAAACTACCAGGATACCGTTGCGGGAGTATCCCTCCAATACTATTTCAGCCCCTTGTCCACACCACCCGCTCCGGACAGCCTAATCAAACCCTGGATGACGCCGCAGTAGTCATGACGGATGATCGGCCTGGCGCTAAAAAACGCTCAGGCGGAGGCAGCCAATGGGTAAATCTGGATCATTAACGCAATCTTTCTTGCCGCTGCCATGGTCGTGTCTTCAGCTTTGCGCCATGTTGGGTTATGCCTGCGGCGAACCACAAGAAGATAAAAGGCAAATAACGAAGTTGTGACTCTTCGGTTTCTGTACCCCATCGGCTATCGCCTTATTCTTCCTGGCGATCCGTCCAGCGGGTGCCGAGCTTGTGGATTTTTGGAGAGGCCAACGCTCTTGATTACTGGCTCCATTTTAGCGAAATTGAATGGGGGGGGGCGTCATCGCACTTCCTTGCTCCATCTCAATGCCATCCAAAATTTCCTAGGAGAACCTCATGAACAGCATGCTTCAACCCTCTGCACCGTTGCCCGAATCCAATCACTCCTCTTACAGCCAACTGGGCACTTTTTATGATGAAAAGTATCAATTAATGTGGTACTTCATGCACGCCTCGCCGCGCCCCTGCTTTACTCCGGTATTGCTGGACGAGATCAGCCATTTTCACGGAACAGTAGTTTCTCAAAGTACGTCATCGAAAGGTCGTAAAATATGCTATATTGCATTGGCCTCCGATGTTCCCGGCGTTTTTAATTTGGGGGGAGACTTGAATTTATTCAGAGCGCTCATTCAATCAAAAGATCGAAACGGGCTCCTGCGCTATACCACTTCCTGCATAAAGGCTTTGCATGCCAATATTTGCCATCTCGATCAGGATATAACCACCATCTCGCTGGTCCAGGGGGACGCGTTAGGAGGCGGGTTCGAGAGTGCCCTATCTAGCAACATTCTGATCGCGGAACGCAGCGCCAAAATGGGCATGCCCGAGATCCTCTTCAATCTATTCCCCGGCATGGGTGCATATAGTCTTCTGTCCCGCAAGGTCGGCATTGCCAATGCCGAGCGCATGATCCTGAGCGGAAAGATTTATACCGCCGATGAACTGTATGATATGGGGGTGGTCGATATCCTCGCTGAGGATAACCACGGGGAACGCGCCGTGTATGACTATATTCAGAAAGAAAACCGGGCTAAAAACGGGTATCGCGCCTTGCGCAAGGTAAAGGACCTGTGTAGCCCGATCACTTACGAAGAGTTGATAAAAGTCGGGGAAATCTGGGTCGATGCCGCATTGCGCCTGGAGGCGAGAGATCTGCGGACGATGGAGAGGCTTGTTGCCAGGCAGTCGGCAAGGCACCAAGGCGCGGCATAGCAGGGCTCAGGCAATCCCTGTTTAGGCACTTTTAGGTTACGGCATCGCGCTGGCTATCGAGGTAAGTGGTCAGCGCGATACAGGTGCTATCAAATGAATTGCTGATCTTTGCCGCCAGGGATTCCGCCTTCGGTGAGCCAAGATCATAAGGCTTCAACCTCTCCGCCTCGCTGCAGGCCAGCACCAGGAGCGTACATCCGAGTTGTCCGGCGCTGCCCTTGAGGGCGTGTAGCATATCCTGAAAATGCGGATAATCTCGTTGCACCGCCGATTCTTGGATTTCGGTCACGAGATAATGACTGTCCTGGATAAAACCCCTCGTTACGTCATCGACGAAATCATTCCCTCCCAACTGACTGAGGGCATATAAGGCCTGCTCGTCGACTATACCCCGGGCGATTCCTTGTGCATCCAGGGCATGCACAACAGCGTTTTTGCTCATTTCCTGGTGTTTTTCCGCAAGTTGCGCGATGGTGTCGAGCAAATGCCTGGCGTTGATCGGCTTGGTGAGATAGGCGCTTGCGCCAGCCAGTCGGCAGGACTCCATGGATTCGCGGGTCGCATCGGCCGTCAGCATGATGACTGGGGCGGGTGTTGCCGTTGCCATGAACCGGTATGTCTTCAAGACGTCCAGTCCGCTGATTCCCGGCATGTTCATGTCCAGAATGAGCATGTCAAAAGAAGAGCCCTCCTGTGCCAGGATGTCCAGGACCTCCTCGCCATCGGTCGCCAGACGTACAGCGTGCCCGGCGTGCTTGAGTATCCCCTGGATTACTTTCTGGCTCACCAGACCGTCCTCCGCAACGAGGAGGTTCAGGGGTCGGGCGCTGCTACGCTGCTGGTAGTACTCCAGCAGCGGGACCACGTTCTCGGGCATGTCATGCTCGGCTTTGGCGGCATGCAGCGCATTAAAGAGCAGCGTTCTGTCGAGGGGTGCATGTAGAACCGATGAATACCCGGCGCGCAGGAACCGTTCGTCCTCTTGCCTTGATCCCTCCTCGACCAGCACCAGGGATATCTGCTGCAGGAGAGACTCCGCCCGCACCGCGACGGCGAATTGATCAGCCGCCAACTCCAGTTGGCGGCGCTCCACCAGGGCTACCCGGTAGGGCATGCCGTGCTCGTTGGCCTCAACAAGCCGCGAGAAGGCCCGTGCGGAGCTACCCACAAGGTCGCTCTTCATGTTCCATGTCGTCAGGGCATCCTGGAGGTTCCCGGCTAGCGCGCCACCAGCGACGATCAGCACACGGGTATCGGGCAGGGAACAGGTGTCGGTGGCATCCTGAAACCGGGCTGTATCGCGGACTACGAAAGGCAACTCGAACCAGAAGGTGGAACCTGAGCCAGCAAGACTCTGGAAGCCGATGCGCCCCCCCATCTTCTCGACCAGTTCCTTGGCGATGGCGGTGCCCAGACCAGTGCCGCCATAATGGCGCTGGATGGATGCATCCGCCTGAACAAAAGGCTCGAAGATGCCCGCCTGAGCTTCCTCTGGAATGCCGGGGCCGGTATCGCTGATATCAAAGCGGAGCCAGGCCTTGCCGGGCGTGGCGGAAAGGGGGCGGACACTTAGCTCCACACGACCTCTATCCGTAAACTTGACGGCGTTGCCGGTGAGATTGATCAGCACCTGGCGCAGATGGCGGGGATCCCCGCGCAGCAGGAAAGGCGTCTCTGGCACAATGTGGTTGATCAGATGCAGCCCCTTTTTGCTGGCCGCGGTCGTTAGTGTCTTGAGCGTTTGATTCACCAGGGCATGCAAATCAAAGTCGGTCTGCTCAATGACGAGACGACCCGCCTCGATCTTGGAAATATCCAGGATGTTCTCGATTAATTCCAGCAGGGTATGCGCCGATGCTTGAATGATGCGGGCGAGCCCAATTTGTTCCTCGTTCAGGCTGGTCTCCAAGAGGAGATCACTCATTCCGATGACGCCATTCAATGGGGTGCGTAGCTCGTGGCTCATCTTGGCTAGAAACCGAGACTTGGCCCTGTTGGCCTCGTTTGCGCGGTCGATGGCGGTATTTAGTTTGGCCAGCAGGGCGGCCATATACGTGGGGAGGGCAGCCAACATGATTAACCCGCCCACCCAGAATGTGAAATGAGAAGACCAGAAATTGCTGGTGAACAGCACGGCAGTGAAGCCGGCAACACTCATAATGGTAGCAAGAAACAAATAGTTGAGACCGTATCGGAAGCCATTCCCCATGGTGACCCAAAGATAGATCCCGAGCAGCGGAACCCCCGACTGGTAGGCGCTCTGAGAGATCAGGAAAGATACTATGCCGAGGTCACCGCTCATGCCCAAGATACGCCGCAAGGGGGATTCGCCCGGCCAGACGATGATGGAAATAAACAAAATTATTGAAAAGGCTATAAAAATAGTGGCCGAAATCTGCAGAGTGAAAAGAGGCCTGGGGTCTTTAAAGAAACTGACATACGGGGAGGAGAATATATAAATATAAACCAGAAGGCCGATCACCATTCGCACAATCGCCTGCTCATGTTCACTATCGGTCCGCCGGGATAGCCGACCTGAGAGGGCCCGGAAGAGGCCCACCTGACGGACGGCTAGATCATTAGTTTCGGGTATCTGAGTATCGGACATCGATGGATCCACAGTGGCGGCCAGGGTGGGTTGCGCCAGCTTTACATGCCCGCATCAGCAGGCAACGAGTCGGTATTTCCTTGCGGTGAGAGATCGCTTAACTGCCTCCCGATTGCTTGGATTTTGTCGATCTGGTCAAGAAATACCTGCACGCAGAGGGGATCAAAGTGACGACCTGCCTGATCTTTCATATAAGCAACGGCTTCATCGAGCGGCCAAGCCGCCTTGTACGGGCGCGCCGAAGTCAGGGCGTCAAACACGTCTGCCACCGCGACAATGCGCGCTGCCAGCGGGATTTCCGCCCCCCGCAGCCGCTTGGGATAGCCGCTACCGTCAAATTTTTCATGATGACCCAAAGCAATCACTGCCCCGATCTGGATAAAACGGGATTGGCTGCCGCTCAATATTTCGTGGCCGATGAGAGGGTGCGCCTGCATGATCTGGAACTCATCCTCCGTGAGCTTGCCGGGCTTCAGGAGGATGGAGTCAGGGATACCTATTTTGCCAATGTCATGCAGCGGCGCGGCCAACTCAATTTCTTCACAGTCCATTTCGGTGAAGCCAAGCTTCTCGGCCATCACGCGGGCATACTTGGCCATGCGCATGACATGGTTGCCGGTATCATGATCGCGATACTCACCGGCCCGAGCTAAAATAAGGAGCGTTTTCCGCTCCCTTCCGCGGACCTGCCCGGTCGCCAGCGCCACCTGATCCTCCAGCCACTTCGCCCGGTCTTTGACGATCTGCTGCTGCTTGCGCAGGGCGAGCAGATTACGACAACGTGCTTGGCACTCGTATTGGTCCACCGGACGAGTGAGAAAATCCGTGGCTCCGATCGCCAGGGCTTTGTAGCGGACTTGGATATCCTGAACTACGGTGACGATCACCAGCGGCACATCACCGCAGGCAGGAATGGCGCGGACGCGCTTCGTGAACTCCAACCCATCCATGATCGGCATTTTGTAGTCTACGAGGATGAGATCCGGCGTCTGGTCGTGTATCCGCTCCAGGGCCTTGTGGGGATCGATGAAGCTTTCCACCAGCAGTTCCGGTGTGATGCCGAGCACCAGTTTCTCCAGGATCTTGCGACCGGTTGACTGGTCGTCCACGATAATGACGAACGGTTTCGGGCGCGAATTATTCGTCTTGCCCCCGGACAACAGCGCATCCGAGTTCTCCTGGAGGTATGAGCGTTGGTTAGCTGATCGCATAAGTTCTCCGGGTCCAAGCAACCGCATCTCAGCCTGATTTGCTAAGCAGCACACATATTAACCCTAGACCGTTGCATAGTATATGTCCACCCTAACTCTCTGACTAGAGGGATGAACATCCAAAAGCCCGCGATGGATGTCGGAGGTTGGCCTCAATCTGCGGGACATCGACCGTATCACAAGCCTTCAATATGAAAGCCTCACATTAATGATGTAATTACAGCATAATTTGCATAATCGTTATGCGCCATGAAAGAAATTGTTAATGCGTTTGGGCGGTGATTAGAGTTTGCGGATGATGACTATGTTGGCACGTTGCAAAATGGCTACCATCATATCTGTCTGGTTTTTATAAAATAAAACCTGCTGGCCTAAGGAGCCATATATTTTTGTAGCTAGTTGTCTACAAGAAAAGGTGTCCAGAAAAAGTGCTTCAGTCTCTGGCATGTTCTAAGCTGCTGTAAACAACAGATAAAACTTATATGGCATGGGTTTTGCTTTGGCTTGTTAGTATGATGTCCAAAACGATTATCTCTGAAGACGCGTTTGTTTTCACCTGATGAGCACGTTTATTCCGCTGCGCGGAGCCATAGCTCCGAACGGGCCCGATACTGATGGCGGCTCTGCGCAAGTTTGCAGGGGTTGCATCCAGAAAAGTTCCTTTTCCAGGCCCCAGAAAAACCACGCGTTGCATGAGATTCCATAAATATGTTACCGGAAAAACAACGAATTGAACGAGGTTATTTATGTCAATCCGAACAACGATAAGCTCTTTAGTAACCATGGTAATTGTGTTCAGTATTCTGGTGGGGCTGTGCGCCGTGTGGTTATTGGCAGGCAGCCCCGTCTCGACCCAGGCAGAAGGCTATATTGGCGCTGTCATGCTCTTAGCGATGATCGTCATTTTGTTCTTGGGACATAAGCTCCATTTTCAGGGACCCTGGGTCGCCCCGTTGCGCATCATCAGTATTTTTCTCGCCATTTTTCTGACCACGCGTTATTTGCTTTGGCGCGTGGAGTTTACTATTGGTGGTTATGGAATCATCAGCCTGATTGCGGGCCTCACCCTTTTCGCTGCCGAACTATATTCAGCAGGGTTTGCGCTATTAGGTTACTTCGTCAATGTAAATCCGCGCCATCGTACCCCAGCACCATTACCTTCGGACGAAGCGCTATTCCCGACCGTCGATATTGTTGTCCCGAGTTACAACGAATCCGCCGATTTGCTCGAGGTGACTTTACTGGGTGCGCTAAACATCCAATATCCGTCAGATAAATTTCAGGTTCATTTGTTGGATGATGGGGGTACGGATGATCGGTGTAATAAACCAAAAATTGCTGAACAATCGCGCGCACGCCGTCGCACACTTCAGCAGCTTTGCCTGAAATTAGGTGTCATCTATCATACCAGAGTACACAATGATCATGCCAAAGCGGGCAACATCAATGCTGCCCTGGATTCCCTCCGTAGTGCATTAATGGTGATTCTTGATGCGGATCATGTGCCTACCAAAGATTTTTTGAGGAAGACTGTTGGTTTCTTTCTTCAGGATGATAAATGCTTTCTCGTACAGACACCGCATAGTTTTATTAATCCTGATCCCATTGAGAAAAATCTGGGTACCTTCTATGATTCACCGCCGGAGACCGAGCTGTTTCATAACGTCATCCAAACCGGTCTGGATGGATGGAATGCTTCTTTCTTTTGTGGATCTGCTGCAGTCATGCGTCGGAGCATGCTACTGGAAGTGGGTGGCATTCAGGGCGATACGATTACGGAAGACGCTGAAACTGCGATGATTCTGCACGCCAAGGGGTATCATAGTGTGTTTCTGAATGAATCCCTGAGCATCGGTCTGCAACCCGAAACAATGATGAGTTTCATCGCGCAGCGGGTGCGTTGGGCACAGGGTGCGTTGCAATTGCTGCATTTTAAAAATCCCCTGACCCTCCCTGGGTTGAAGCCGATGCAACGCATTGCTTATTTGGCGAGTTTTTCCTACTGGTTTTTCCCATTCTCACGCATTATTACCATTCTGGCGCCGTCCATGTTTCTCCTGTTCGGAATCATGGTTTATAACGCCACCACAGAGCAGTACGCGATATATGGTGTACCCTACTTTTTGTCCACCATGATTTTTTCCGACTTTATCTTTGGAAAAATTCGTTGGCCGCTGATCTCTGACGTCTACGAGATGGTACAAACACCTCTGGCAGCGCCGGCACTTGCCGCGACCATTTTACGGCCCGGAAAACTGTCCTTCAAGGTGACCCCAAAAGGTGAACAACTGGATCGGGATTCCATAGCTCCTACAGCCTGGGTGCAGTATCTCTTGCTGTTGATTGTTTTATTATCATTGATTGCGGGTGGCTGGCGTTGGCTGGACCATCCGGGGGAGCGTCCGCAGCTTGTTTTTACCATGATGTGGGAAGTCATTAATTTCATGATTGTGGCTGCAGCAGTCAGTGTGACCCTAGAGCGTAAACAGCGTCGCGAACAATTCCGCATTGTGCCGCCGCACCCTATTCCTGCCGTTCTTCACGCTGCGAATGATCGTCGTATAGCCGTACGCATCACCGATCTGTCCACGGGAGGAGCATCTCTCCGAATGTCCAGTCCAGAAGGTGTTCATGAAACATTCAAGGCACAGGAAAACCTTATGCTTTGGTTAGAAAGCCCGCGCGAGAAAGGGCGTGTCATTCATATACCAGCAAAAGTAAAGAGCGATATTTCTGGGCAGCTTGGGGTGCAATTTCAATACCAAAACATCCAGCAAAAAGCCGAGATAGTGGATTTGATCTACGGCGACAGTCAGCAACTGGAAGGGCGACTGGAGCAACGGCGTAAAAGAATCTCTTTTTTCGCTGCCTATTTGTACATTGCCAAAAAATCTACTGTTGGTCTCGGTAACAACGTGCAGTTCATCCTGAACCAAGGGCTACATGGTTTGATGCGTGGTGCCCATCGTCTGTTTGTGGTACGTGCGCGCTCCTTGTGGACGGTGGCGTTTTACAACCGTTCTGATCGCGGATAAAACCATAAAGGACGCACAACGATGAAACGCAAATACGCAACAGCTATATGTTCAGCAGGCCTTGCCTGCATGCTGCTTGGCATGGTGCCAGCGAACGCACAAACGGCGGGCGATCCGATGACACTGCCGCTTTCCGCGCTAACCCAAGGCAAAAAAGTCACGGTGCTTCGTTCCGGGCATGATACCGCGCAGATGACCTGGAAGGTGCAACCCCATTACACGGCCCAAAACGCCGTACTCCAGATCCGGTATCTGACCAGTCCGGACACCACAGCGGGCTCTCAGCTCGTAGTCTCCGTTGATCATAAAATTGTTGGCGCGGTATCCCTGAATCCCAAACTTCCACGGGGTAGTTTTACGGTCCGGCTAGGACATCAGGCCTTCGCTGCGGGTACCTACCCACTGCAAATACAGGCCATTCCTGGGCATGTGACGCCACCGGCGAAAGCTGTACCTACGGGAGCCTGGACCCAGATTGACTACAGTGCTTCACAGCTCAGTTACACCCCACAGCGTATCCCCTGGAAGCATATGGATTTTTCGCATTTGCCCATGATTTTGAGTGAGGCGGGTACAAAAGGCGTTTTACCCTTGCACATTCAGTTTTATGGAACTACCAACCCTGCATTACTTACGGCGGCACAAGAGGCGGTCGCCGGTCTCGCCCTGCGCTCGACCAATTTGCTGCACGTCGATGCGCAAATGGGCTCTGCCGCCACATCTCCTGCGATATCCGCTCATTTGGGTGTTTCTGGCGTGATCGGAGAAGCCTCGGAGTTGCCTGCGGCACTGCAGCCGCACACGCCCATTACGGGTCCGACGGTTTTCCTGGCACACGATCCTGACAACCCATTGGGTGTTATCCTGATTTTCACCGGCACCGACGACGCCCAGGTGCTCGCCGCCGCCCGCGCCTTTGCAGTGAACCGTAACATGCTACCGCTCGGTCATCGCTGGAATATCACCAGCAGTGACCAAATAACGGGCTTGAATTTCGGACCGCAGAATGCCG
>JAAOMR010000254.1 GCA_018853935.1 Acidithiobacillus ferrivorans | reverse complement strand
AGACAATATTTTGTTCAAGGTAGCGCTGATAGCACCGATTGCAATGGAAGAAGGTCTGCGTTTCGCGGTGCGCGAAGGTGGACGTACCGTTGGCGCTGGCGTGGTCTCAAAGGTGGTCGAGTAATGGAAAGTTCTAAAATTCGTATTCGCCTTAAATCGTATGATTATCGTATGCTCGATATTTCCGCTGCGGAAATCGTAGAAACCGCGCGCCGGACCGGTGCGCGTGTTTGTGGGCCGATTCCTCTTCCTACAAAAATTGAACGCTTTACGGTCTTGCGCTCACCGCATGTGGATAAGAATGCGCGTGATCAATTTGAACAGCGCACGCACAAGCGCTTACTCGACATTCTCGATCCCAACGACAAGACGGTAGATGCCCTGATCAAACTTGATCTGGCGGCTGGCGTCGATGTCGAGATCAAGCTGTAATTATAAAGGACGATACAATGGTAATGGGCCTGATCGGACGGAAAGTGGGTATGACGCGTATCGTTACAGAAGACGGGCGTGTATTGCCGGTAACCGTCATTCATGTGGCGCCGAATACGGTGGCACAGGTTAAAGATATCGCCACTGACGGTTACTGTGCAGTACAGTTAGCAACCGGTGAGCGCCGTCCACAACGGGTAACCTCTGCACTGGCTGGACATTTTCGCAAGAGCGGAATAGCCCCGGGGCGGCTTTTACGGGAGTTTCGTATAGCGGACGACGCTGTTTATGTCTGCGGTGCGGACATCGGTCTCGACATTTTCGCGGAAGGTCAGCGCGTGGACGTGTCTGGAGTCAGCAAAGGCAAGGGCTTCGCTGGTGCCATCAAACGCCATAATTTCCGGAGTAACCGGGCCAGTCATGGTAATTCGTTGTCACACCGTGCACCTGGTTCTATCGGTTGTCGGCAGACACCTGGACGGGTGTTCAAGGGCAAGAAAATGGCAGGGCACTTGGGTGCCGAGCAGGTCACGACGCTTAATCTTGAATTGGTGCGTATCGATGCGAATCGTCGCCTACTCATGATCAAGGGCGCTGTTCCCGGTGCCCGTGACGGGGACGTGATCGTTCGTCCTGCCGTGCGTGGTTAGGAGAAAAATAATGCAAGTGCAAAGCTTGGAAGTGACCACCGGGAAGAGCAGCGATATTGAGGTCGCCGATGGTGTGTTCGGAGTGCCTTATAATGAGGCATTATTGCATCAGGTCGTGGTAGCTCAGATGGCCGGTATGCGTTCGGCAAACGCCGTACAGAAGAATCGCGCGGCAGTGCGTGGTGGTGGACGTAAACCGTGGAAACAGAAGGGTACCGGTCGAGCACGTGCCGGCAGTATTCGCAGCCCGATCTGGCGTGGTGGTGGACGCGCTTTTCCTGGTGGCAATGAAAATTATGCCCAGAAGATCAATAAGAAAATGTGGGCTGGGGCAATGCGTACCGTACTGGCGGAATTGCTGCGTCAGGGTCGTTTGCAAATTATTCAGCAGGAGGATCTCGGCGAGCCACGGAGTCGACTCGCTAAAGACTGGTTGAGCCGCGCGGGCGGAGATAATTTTCTGCTGGTCATGGGTGAAGTGCCATTGAATCTCTTCCTGGGCCTGCGCAATTTTCCGCGGGTGGGTATTGCCGGTTGGCAGGATATCGGGCCTGCTGATCTTCTCCAGTATGGCCGTGTTTTACTTGATACCGAAGCGGCAGCCAGATTAGGTGAGGTGTACGGATGAACCCTGAGCGTAAGTATCTTGTCTTGCTGGCGCCCATTATCAGTGAAAAGAGTACGATGGTGCAGCAGCAGTCGAATCAGTTCGTGTTTAAGGTCGCCCGTGATTCAACCAAGCTGGAAATCAAGTCGGCGGTTGAAAAACTCTTTGCGGTTCAGGTCCTTTCTGTCCAGACTTGCAACTATCTAGGTAAGGAAAAGCGGATGGGTCGTCATGTTGGCCACCGTTCTTCTTGGAAGAAAGCCTATGTACGGCTGGCCGAAGGCAGCAACATAGACTACGGCGTTGCCTGAGGAAAAGGGATAACAGATGGCACTAATTAAAACCAAGCCGACCTCTCCGGGACGGCGTTTCGTAGTAAAATCGGTCGATACGAGACTCCATAAAGGAGATCCGTATCCCACTTTGGTTGAGGCGCAGTCGCACAGCGGCGGGCGCAACAATCTTGGGCGTATTACGCGGCGGCACCAGGGTGGTGGGCACAAGTCACACTATCGCATGATAGATTTTAAGCGTAATAAGTTAGATATACCGGGTAAGGTAGAACGCTTAGAGTATGACCCCAATCGTTCAGCCCACATCGCGTTGATTTGTTATGTCGATGGTGAGCGTCGCTATATTCTTGCGGCAAAAGGCATGACCAATGGTGATCCCGTGCTCTCCGCTGAGCAGACGCCCATAAAGCCGGGTAATTGCATGCCGCTGCGCAATATTCCCGTGGGATCGGTGGTGCATAACATTGAAATGCGGCCAGGCAAAGGTGGGCAGATTGCTCGCTCTGCTGGAGCATCTGCTCAGCTCATGGCGCGTGACGGAGATTATGCCCAAGTGCGATTGCGCTCTGGTGAAGTGCGGCGAATTCATGTATCCTGCCGCGCTACGATAGGTGAGGTTGGGAATGAAGAGCACGGCTCCCGCCAATTGGGCAAGGCTGGTGCGACGCGCTGGCGAGGCGTACGACCAACGGTTCGTGGTGTTGCGATGAACCCTGTGGATCACCCGCATGGCGGTGGCGAAGGTCGCACTTCAGGTGGCCGTCATCCGGTATCGCCTTGGGGTCAGCCAACAAAGGGTTATCGTACCCGTAGAAATAAGCGTACGAGTAGTATGATTGTGCGTCGTCGTTCGCGTTAGTGGTTAAGGGGATTTCACGTGCCACGTTCGATTAAAAAAGGTCCGTTCATTGATGAACATTTGGACCGTAAAGTGCAGAGTGCGCAGGCGAGCAGCAGCCGTCGTCCAATCAAGACGTGGTCGCGCCGCTCGACAATTACACCTGATTTTATTGGATTAACCATTAGCATTCATAATGGCCGTCAACATATTCCAGTAGTCGTCAATGAGAATATGGTTGGCCACAAGCTTGGCGAATTCGCTTTAACGCGAACCTTCAAGGGTCACGTTGCCGACAAGAAAGCTAAGCGCTAAAGGGGAATGTGATGAAATCATCAGCAGTACTAAAAGGACTTCAGATGTCCCCCCAAAAAGCGCGTCTGGTCGCTGATCTGGTACGCGGACAGCCGGTGGGTAAGGCACTGGAGATCTTGCGCTTCACCACCAAAAAGGCCGCGCTCCCGATTCGCAAATGCCTGGAGTCTGCTATCGCAAATGCCGAGAATAACGAAGGCGCAGATGTAGATGCTTTGGTCGTCGAGCAGATCATGATTGACGGTGGTGCAGTGCTCAAGCGCTTCGCGGCCAGAGCGAAAGGACGTGGCTCGCGGATACTCAAGCGCACCAGCCATATCACCGTTGTCGTCGCAGAGAGTTAACTGAGGAACGTATGGGACAAAAAACCAATCCAATCGGACTGCGTCTGGGAATCATTAAGAATTGGAATTCCCGGTGGTATGGTAAAGGCGACTTCCAACAAAAGCTGCTGGAAGACATCAAGGTCCGTCAGTTTATTCGTGAACGACTCGTCGGCGGCGCAGTCTCTGACATTATCATTGAGCGCCCCGCGCGTAGTGCGCGTATTACGGTGCACACCGCCCGGCCCGGCATAGTTATCGGCAAAAAAGGCGAAGATATTGAAAAGCTTCGTCACGATGTACAGAAGCGTATGGGGGTTCCTGTCCATATTAATGTGGAAGAAATCCGTAAGCCTGAACTGGACGCGCAGTTGGTAGCTGAAAGCGTTGCGCAGCAACTCGTTCGCCGCATTATGTTTCGGCGGGCGATGAAGCGGGCGGTTACCAACGCTATGCGCTTTGGCGCGTTAGGCATGCGTATCAACTGCGCCGGTCGTCTTGGCGGTGCTGAAATTGCCCGTACCGAATGGTACCGGGAGGGTCGCGTTCCGCTACATACGTTGCGCGCCGATATTGACTATGGTTTCGCAGAAGCCAAAACCACCTACGGCATTATCGGGGTAAAGGTGTGGATCTTCAAAGGCGAAATCCTCGAGTGGAGCACGGCGCAAATGCCCGCTGCCCGCCAGAAGTGACGGGAGTGTCCGATGCTGCAGCCTAAACGTACAAAATTTCGTAAACAACACAAGGGTCGCAATCGTGGTATTGCTACTCGCGGAAACAAAGTAAGCTTTGGCGAATTTGGCCTCAAAGCCGTTGGTCGGGGTCGTATCACGGCCAGGCAGCTCGAAGCCGCTCGGCGCGCCATCAGTCGGCATGTTAAACGCGGTGGGCGGATGTGGATTCGTATTTTTCCAGACAAACCGATCAGCAAAAAGCCGGCAGAAGTGCGTATGGGCAAAGGTAAGGGTAACCCGGAATACTGGGTGGCCTTGATTCAGCCCGGTAAAGTACTTTATGAAATGGAAGGTGTAACGGAAGAAGTGGCCCGTGAGGCATTTGCGCTGGGTGCGGCCAAGCTTCCGATACAGACAATATTTGTCAGTAGACGGGTGATGGGATGAAAGCTCAGGAAGTTCAAAAACTGGATCTGGCAGGTTGCCAAGCACAACTGATGCTCCTTTTGGAGGAGCAGTTCAAATTACGCATGCAACACGCTACAGGTCAATTAGCCAAGACGTCGCGTTTACGCTTTGTGCGTCGTGATATTGCGCGTGTGCGGACCGCTATTACTGTGAAGAAGGAAGCGCACTTATGACCGAGGCGAAGAACCCGCGGAGTTTGGTAGGTACGGTGGTCAGCAACCTTATGGATAAGACTATAGTGGTCAATGTTGAGCGTCGTATCCAACATCCGCTTTATAAAAAATATATTCGGCGATCCAAGAAATTTCACGCCCATGATGCGGAAAATACCTGCCAGATCGGCGACACCGTGAAAATTGAAGAGTGTCGCCCGTTGTCGAAAACGAAGAGCTGGCGTTTGGTGAATGTCCTAGCCCAAGGCATTGTGGAAGGAGATACCGCATGATACAGATGCAGACCAGGCTGAGTGTTGCTGACAATAGCGGCGCCCGGGAAGTAATGTGTATTAAGGTGCTCGGTGGCTCGCACCGGCGTTATGCAGGTATCGGCGATGTCATCAAGGTGAGCATCAAAGACGCCGTCCCACGTGGTAAGGTAAAAAAGGGCGACGTTTATAATGCGCTCGTTGTGCGTACTCGTAAGGGTGTGCGTCGCGAAGATGGATCCTTGATTCGTTTTGACAGTAATGCGGCTGTGCTCTTAAATAACCAGTTGCAACCAATTGGTACACGTATTTTTGGCCCGGTGACGCGCGAGTTACGCGGTGCTAATTTTATGAAGATAATTTCATTGGCGCCGGAAGTGCTGTAGGGGATGACCATGTTGAAGGTACGTAAGGACGATGAGGTCGTGATTCTGACCGGCAAGGACAAGGGCAAGCGAGGTAAAGTGCTCAAGGTGCTGCGGGAAGAGTTACGGGTGGTGGTCGAAAAGGTGAACATGGTTAAGCGGCACGTTCGTCCTGATCGCATGGGCAAGCCTGGCGGTATTGTGGAAAAAGAGGCGCCAATTCATGTATCTAATGTGGCAATTTTTAATGCGGCCACAGGTAACGGGGATCGAATTGGTTATAAGGTGCTTGAGGACGGGCAGAAAGTGCGTGTTTTTAAGAGCAACGGTGAAGTTATTGGCCGCCGTTAAGCAAGGGAAATAATATGGAAGCACGTTTGCATTCTTTGTATAAAACGTCTATCGCGCCCAAGCTAATGCAAGATTTTGGCTTTAGTAGTGTGATGGAAGTGCCAAAACTGCGGAAGATCACTCTGAACATGGGCGTGGGTGAGGCCGTGGGCGACAAAAAAATTCTGGAAGCAGCTGTTGGCGATATGACTAAAATCGCAGGCCAGAAGCCCGTAGTGACGCGCGCACGGAAATCCGTAGCGGCTTTCAAAATACGCGATGGTTATCCTATTGGATGCATGGTGACTCTGCGTGGGATTTTGATGTACGAGTTTTTGGATCGCCTTGTCAGTGTGGCTATTCCTCGAATCAGAGACTTCCGTGGTCTTTCGCCGCGGTCGTTTGATGGGCGTGGAAATTATACGATGGGCGTGAAAGAGCAAATCATATTCCCTGAAATTGAATATGATAAAATCGATCGTTTGCGCGGGTTGGACGTGGTATTCACTACCACCGCCAAGAATGATGAAGAGGGCCTTGGGCTTTTAAAAGCCTTCAAGATGCCCTTCCGGTCTTGAAGGAGTTTGACGCGTGGCAAAGAAATCATTGATCGCAAAGTCTGAAAGGACTCCAAAATTTAAGGTGCGTGCGTATCACCGGTGCAAATTGTGCGGGCGTTCACGCGGTTACTATCGGAAGTTTGGCCTCTGTCGTTTGTGCTTTCGTAAGCATGCTTCGGCTGGGTCGATTCCCGGTATCGTTAAAGCGAGCTGGTGAGGAAACACGATGAGCGTGACGGATCCTATTGCTGATATGCTGACGCGCATTCGTAATGCGCAACAGGTAAATAAGGCGAAAGTGCAGATGCCTGCTTCCAAGCTGAAACGCGCCATTGCGCGGGTCTTGGTGGAAGAGGGTTACATCCTGGATGTGAAAGAAGACGTGTTAGACGGGCATCCCGTTCTTAACTTAACGTTAAAGTATTACGCGGGTGCAGGTGTCATTGTGGAGATTCGGCGAGTAAGTCGGCCTGGTGTTCGTATTTATCGTGGCGCCGAAGAGTTACCACGCGTGCGTGACGGTTTTGGCATCGCAATTATATCGACTTCTCAGGGAATTATGACCGATCGCGCGGCTCGTTCTGCGGGTATCGGTGGTGAAGTTCTCTGCGTTGTATCCTAAGGGGAGGACGAAAATGTCTCGTGTAGCGAAACAGCCAGTGCCTCTTCCTAAGGGCGTCGAAGTCCATGTTGCAGAACAGCGTCTGGTAGTGAAAGGCCCTAAAGGACAAATTTCGGTGCCTTTCCACCCCGCTGTGGAATTGCAGGTGGATGCCGGTGTGGCGTCACTAACTTGGGCGGAAGACCAAAATGCTCAGGCGGGAACGATGCGTGCGATACTGAACAATATGGTACAAGGTGTCTCACAAGGCTTTGAACAAAAGCTAGAAATTATCGGTGTGGGTTATCGGGCCCAGGCGAAGGGTAAGTCGCTCAGCCTGAGTCTCGGTTTTTCCCATCCGGTGGATTATCCGGTGCCTGACGATATCAGCATCGAAACACCGACACAGACAGAAATAGTTATTCGGGGCATCGATAAGCAGAAGGTTGGTCAGATAGCCGCAGATATTCGTGCTTACCGTCCTCCGGAGCCCTACAAAGGTAAGGGTGTACGTTACGCCGGTGAAAATGTCAGACGTAAAGAAGCGAAGAAAAAATAATGGTTGAGGCTTACTACTATGAATAAAAATTTGTCAAGACTCCGTCGGGCACGTAAAACCCGGGCTCGCATCGCATCGCAGGCTAAACCACGGCTCTGTGTTTTTCGTTCCGGCAAGCATATTTATGCTCAGGTGATTGATGACAGGCAAGGGAAGGTTCTCGCACAGGCGTCCAGCCTAGAGGGTGAACTCCGCAAGCAAATGCCGCATGGGGCAGATGTTGCGGCCGCCGCAACTATTGGACAACGGGTTGCAGCGAAGGCATTGGCTGTGGGCGTTAAGGAAGTGGCATTTGACCGGAGCGGATATCGTTACCATGGTCGGGTGAGAGCTTTGGCCGACGCTGCCCGTGAAGGCGGGTTGTCGTTCTGATGGAGAGCTAAGATGGCACGGGAAAATCGCGATACGCAGTCCAACGACGGGATGCAGGAAAAACTTATTCACATTAACCGCGTTTCCAAGGTAGTCAAAGGCGGCCGTCAGTTCGGCTTTGCAGCGCTTATGGTGGTGGGCGATGGGGATGGTAAGGTCGGTTTCGGTCGCGGAAAAGCGAAAGAAGTCCCGGCGGGGATTCAAAAGGCTACTGACCAGGCACGGCGGTGGATGACGACTATACCTCTGATGCGAGGCGGCACGATTCCTTACCCGGTGGAGGGTCGTCATGGGGCAGCTCGCGTCATTCTGCGTCCGGCGCCGGAAGGTAGCGGCGTCATTGCTGGTGGTGCAATGCGTGCAGTTTGTGAGGCGGTAGGTCTACGGAACGTGGTAGCCAAGTCGCTCGGTTCCAATAACCCTATTAATGTCGTGCGCGCGACTTTTGATGCGTTTAATAAATTGGCCAGCCCCCAGGCAATTGCCATGAAACGTGGCAAAAGTCTGAAGGAAATCCGCGGCGGAGGAGGGCACGATGAGTAAGCATCTGCGTATCACGCTGGTAAAAAGTTTGATTGGTGTCGCCGAAAAGCAACGTCGGATTGTGGTGGGACTGGGCTTGCGCCATACAAATCATTCTGTAGAACGTCTGGATACCCCAGAAATTCGCGGAATGGTCAATAAGATACCCTATCTACTTCGGTGGGAAGAGCTGTCATGAAATTAAATACAATTGCGCCTGCAGAGGGCTCGAAAAAGGACCGGCGCCGTGTTGGTCGCGGGATCGGAAGCGGTCTCGGCAAAACAGCCGGTCGTGGTCACAAAGGTCAGCATGCGCGGTCCGGTGGCTACCATAAGGTGGGTTTCGAAGGCGGTCAGATGCCTTTGCAAAGACGTATTCCCAAGCGTGGGTTCCGTAACCCCTTAGGTGCCCGTGTCGTTGAGGTGGCGTTGTCTCAGCTGGAGTCTGCGGCAATTGACGGCGTCGTAGATCTCGAAGGCTTGCTGCTGCGGCGCATCGTTCGTGGCTCGCCGGATTCGGTTAAAGTTATTTTAACCGGCGAAATCACGCAGGCTTTAACCGTGCGCGGCCTGCGGGTAAGCGCGGGTGCGCGGGCGGCTATTGAGCACGCTGGCGGAAAGGTAGAAGGTTAATGGCCGGGTTACGTAGCATTGGAGGCGCCGCACAAGGGGCCGGAAAGATCAATGAGTTACGTAACCGCATTCTTTTTCTGCTGGGTGCGCTTCTGGTTTTTCGTGTCGGGGCGCACATACCCGTACCGGGAATCGATCCGGCAGCCATGGCGGCATTTTTTAACCAGCAGCGTGGAACCATCTTGGGCATGTTTAACATGTTCTCGGGGGGGGCACTTTCCCGCCTCACCGTTTTCGCTTTAGGGATCATGCCCTACATCAGCGCATCAATCATCTTCCAACTGGCAGGGTCGGTTTTCCCTAAGCTCGAAGAACTTAAAAAGGAAGGTGAAGCCGGGCGCCGTAAAATAACAGAGTACACGCGTTATGCTACGGTCATACTTGCTCTGATGCAAGGCTTGGGCATCGCCATCGCGATTGAGAAAATGCATGCCGGGCATTTTCCCGTGGTGATTGATCCAGGTCCACTGTTTCTGTTCACGACAACAATTTCTCTTGCCTGCGGCACGGTCTTTCTGATGTGGATTGGAGAACAGATTACGGAGCGGGGAATCGGTAACGGCATTTCTATGATCATATTTGCCGGTATTGTCGCAGGCCTGCCAGACGCCATCGGAACGACTGTTGAACTCACCAAAACCGGTCAGTTCCAGCCGTTATTCGTTGTCGCGCTCTTTGTCCTTGCGCTTGGGGTGACCGGTTTTGTGGTATTTATGGAGAGTGCGCAGAGGCGTATTCCTATCCAGTATGCCAAACGCCAGGTTGGCCGTAAGATATATGGGGGGCAAAGCACGCACATGCCGCTCAAAGTGAACATGTCCGGCGTAATTCCACCGATCTTTGCGTCTAGCATCATCTTGTTGCCGGCGACATTATCTGGATGGTTCGCTAACGTACCGGGAATGGAGTGGCTTGCGCGCTTTGGGCAGGCGTTGAGCCCTGGGTCTGCACTTTACGTGGTGGTGTTCACTACTGCGATTGTATTTTTTGCTTTTTTCTATACGGCCATGGTGTTTAATCCTAAGGATACCGCAGATAACCTGAAGAAATCTGGAGCCTTCGTGCCGGGTATCCGGCCTGGCGAGCATACGGCGAAATACATGGATCGTATTCTTACCCGGCTCACGGTTTGGGGCGCCATATATCTGACCTTGGTTTGTCTGCTGCCAGAGTTCCTCATTGTTCAGTACAATGTGCCGTTCTATTTCGGTGGCACCAGTCTGTTGATTGTCGTTGTGGTGATGATGGATTTGATGGGCCAGATTCAAAGTCATCTGCTCACCCATCAGTACGAGGGGTTGATTCGTAAAAACCCTCTCAGTGGGCGATGATAGTGGCAAAGCATTTTATTTTTCTTGGCGCCCCTGGGGTCGGTAAGGGTACCCAGGCTCAGCGGTTCGCCCAGTTAATGGACTTGCCTCATGTGTCCACTGGTGATATGCTCCGCGCCTCTGTTCAGTCTGGCAGCGAGATCGGGCTGCGTGCGGCGGCAGTGATGGAGTCCGGCGCGCTTGTGGGTGATGAAATTATTGTCCGGATCGTTGAGGAGCGACTGCTTCTTGAAGACGCATCGGATGGCGTTATTTTTGACGGATTTCCTCGGACGATCCATCAGGCGCATGCGCTTGATAACTTATTAGCTGTGCACGGCGATGAAATCGGCGCGGTGTTGCATTTAGATTTAGATGACGAAGAAATTGTCGGACGTCTCTCCGGGCGGAGAGTATGTTCGAAATGCGGGGCGATCTATCACATACGCTACCATGCGCCCACAGTTTATGGGATCTGTGATATCTGTGGGGGCGGGTTGTTGCAACGTGATGATGATCAGCCTGCAGTAATTCGTAAACGATTGGCTGTTTATCAGGCGGAGACTGCGCCTTTGATCGCTTACTATCACGATCGACCTGCCTATCACCTGGTGAGTGGGGAGGGCGAAGTCGATGATGTATTCTCTAGAATCGTGAAAGCGGTAGAGGTAGCAGGCTAAATGTCGAAAGAAGATACCCTGGAAATGCAGGGTGAGGTAATAGAGAATTTGCCAAGTGCGACGTTCAAAGTACGCTTGGAGAATGGTTATGTGGTTAATGCACATATTTCCGGTAAAATGCGGATGCATTATATCCGCATTTTACCTGGGGATAAGGTTACCGTAGAGATGACGCCTTATGATTTAACCAAGGGTCGCATCATTTATCGTGCCAAATAGGGGATAGACATGAAGGTTCGTGCGTCGGTTAAGAAACTTTGTCGTAACTGCAAAATTGTTCGTCGTAATGGTGTGGTTCGCGTGATTTGTGTTGAACCTCGCCATAAGCAGCGCCAGGGTTAAGGCGGTAGGCGAAACTGTTTGATCTGTGGGATCACCCCACTCAGTCTCTTGGAGGAATTGCGGATGGCCCGCATCGCTGGTGTAAATATTCCGAACAATAAACAAATAGAAATTGCCTTGACGTATATTTATGGCATTGGTAAGACGCGTGCTCAGCATGTTTTGAGCGCTGCGGAAATCGCCTTTGATATGCGGGTCAAGGATATCAGCGAGCCTGAGCTGGAACGCATACGTTCAGAAGTTGCGAAATTTCTGGTGGAGGGCGATTTACGCCGCGAAGTCACCATGAATATCAAACGTCTGATGGATTTGGGTTGTTATCGCGGTATACGGCATCGCCGCGGTCTCCCCGTTCACGGCCAGCGGACAAAGACCAATGCGCGTACGCGCAAGGGTCCCGCTAAGTCCATTACGCGTTAAGCAGGAAGATTCTAGCAATGGCGAAAACACAAGCAAACTCTCGTGTGCGAAAGAAAGTCAAGAAAAATGTTCTTGACGGTGTTGCGCACATTTATGCATCCTTCAATAACACGATTATCACGATCAGTGATCGTCAGGGCAATGTTTTAACCTGGGCCAGTTCTGGCGGGTCGGGGTTCCGTGGTTCACGTAAAAGCACGCCTTTCGCTGCACAGGTGGCGGCGGAAAATGCGGGTAAAAAAGCACAGGAATTTGGTGTGAAGAACCTGGATGTCGAAGTTCGGGGACCGGGACCCGGTCGGGAGAGTACGGTGCGTGCACTTCATTCTGTTGGTTTCCGTATTGCGAGCATTCGCGACGTGACGCCGATTCCCCATAACGGATGCCGTCCGCCTAAAAAGCGGCGTGTTTAATTTTTAGGTGGAGGTTATCTGTGGCTAAATATACGGGTCCGAGTTGTCGTTTGTGTCGGCGCGAAGGTGGAAAATTATTTCTCAAAGGCGAGAAGTGCTTTTCTGATAAATGTCCAGTAAGTATTCGAGCCTATGCTCCAGGGCAGCATGGTCAGCGACGCGGACGTGTCAGTGAGTACGGTGGCCAGTTACGTGAAAAGCAAAAAATTCGTCGTATCTATGGCGTATTAGAAGGACAGTTCCGTCGCTATTTCCAGCGGGCCAGTCAGACACGGGGTGTTACCGGCGAGTTGTTGTTGCGTTTTCTGGAACTGCGTCTCGACAACGTGGCCTATCGTTTAGGGTTTGGAGCCTCTCGTGCTGAAGCGCGGCAGGTGGTTCGTCACGGCCACATTCTGGTGAATGGACGGCGTGTGGATATCCCGTCTTACCAGGTTCGCGCCGGTGACGTGGTGAGCGTTGCCGAGAGCGCTCGGGCGCATATGCGTATTGTCTCTGCGGTAGAGGCTGCGGCTGGCCGTGGTTTCCCGGAATGGGTGAGTATGGACACTACCGAACTCAAGGCCACAATCAAAGCAGTACCGGTGCGAGAAGATATCGCTCCGGATTTGAACGAACAGGTCGTCGTGGAGTTGTACTCTAAGTAAGACCGGGGATTGAGGAACGCTTATGACTGAGGTAGGAGAGCTGTTGCGTCCACAGGGCGTTGATGTGGAAGAGGTTTCAGTGCACCGTGCGCGTATTGCCCTCGGCCCCCTGGAGCGTGGCTTTGGTCACACCTTGGGTAGTGGGTTGCGCCGGGTGTTGTTATCGTCTCTCAAAGGTGCGGCGGTTACAGAGGTTGAGATTGAAGGGGTGTTGCATGAGTATTCCAGCATCGAAGGGGTGCAGGAAGATGTTGTGGATATTCTGCTCAACTTGAAGATGCTGGCAGTGCGAGCACATGGGCGCGGAGACGCAGTGGTGACGTTGCGTAAACGTGGTCCCGGTCAAATGACGGGTGCGGATATCGTGTCTGAACACGGCATTGAGGTAGCGAACCCTGATCAGGTAATTGCGACTTTGACCCGCGACGTTGAGCTGGTGCTCCATTTGCGTATTGACGAAGGTCGGGGCTATGACGCGGCTGCCACGCGTCGTCAGAGCCATGAAAAGCGCATTGGCGTCATGGCTCTGGATGCAAGTTTCAGTCCTGTATTGCGCGTAAGCTACCTGGTGGAAAGTGCTCGGGTAGAGCAGCGGACCGATCTGGATCGCCTGATACTCGATGTCGAGACCAATGGCGTGGTCGACCCGATTTGGGCCGTACAGGAGGCCTCCCGTATTTTTCGCAGTCAGCTCGGTGTGTTGGCTGGTGCGGAAGTCAAGGATATCCCTGAGGCGTCACTGGTGCAGGCCAATGAGAGCCTTACGCCCTTGTTAGTTCGGCCGGTTGATGACTTGGAGCTTACGGTGCGCTCGGCGAACTGTTTGAAAGCCGAGGATATTTTTTATATTGGTGATTTGGTTCAGAAGTCGGAGCAGGAGCTTTTGAAAGCCCCCAATCTTGGACGCAAGTCGCTGAACGAGATAAAGGAAGTTTTAGTGGCCCATGGCCTTGCGTTGGGGATGCGGCTCGACAATTGGCCACCGGAAAATTTGCCCCCGGTGCCTGGGCGGTCAGCTGATGCGGATTCTATCAGCAGTTAACGTTAGAAATTTTGTAGAGGGAATGGGGTTATGCGTCATCGAAAAAGTGGTAAACAGTTAAATCGTAATAGTAGTCATCGGCAGGCGATGTTTGCCAATATGATGGTGTCTTTGTTTCATCATGAGCGAATTGTTACGACCTTGCCCAAGGCGAAAGAGTTGCGGCGTTTTGCGGAGCCGATGATCACTCTGGCCAAGGATGCGACAGTGGCAAAGCGACGTTTGGCGTTTTCGCGCTTGCGTGACCGCCAGGCTGTGGTCAAGTTGTTTGATGACCTCGGTCCACACTATCTGGCGCGTCCAGGTGGTTATTTGCGTATTGTTAAATATGGCTTCCGGGCTGGTGATAATGCGCCGTTGGCTATTGTTGAGCTTGTGGATCGGCAAGCGGTTGCTGCTGATTAGTTAGAAATGGTGTTGACCAAAACCGGCCTGATACTTGAGGCCGTTTTTTTTAACCGTTTTCAGGATGAAAGAATGTCAGTTTATTTGCCAGAAGACAAATAGCGTACGGAAGCTCGGCGAAGCCGGGCTGTATAAGGGGGATATTGACATGTTTTGGTCTACCGACGTCCGGTGCTGCCAAAGCCGGCGACGCCCCGTTGGGAAGCGGTAAAGCTGTCCACCACCGTAATGTCAGGGCGAATGATCGGTACCAGTATCATTTGCGCCACGCGCTCACCGGGTTCAATGACGATCTCGACAGTACCCCGATTCCACAGAGAAATACTCAGTGGCCCCTGATAGTCCGCATCAATGAGGCCGACCAGATTACCCAGTACCAGGCCGCGATGCCCGAGACCAGAGCGTGGTAGTAACAGTGCTGTAACCTGCGGGTCGCCGATATGCATGGCAAATCCGGCGGAGACGAGCTCTACCTGCCCAGGAGCCAGTTGCAACGGGGCGTCCAGGCAGGCGCGCAGGTCCATGCCGGCGGCATCGGCACTGGCATAATGGGGGAGAGGCCATTCTTGTCCGATGCGTGGATCAAGGATGCAAATTTGCAGACTATTCATGAAGGTCTTCGGACTCCGTAGCGGGAAGTGAGAAAATGGTGCTGAGGTGACGCACCAGATAGCGCGCGAGATCCATTTTGCTGCAGAGGGGGATGTGCAGTACCCGTTCGCCCTGCAGAATACTACAGGCATTGTCGGTAGCACCCATCCCCACATCGACAGAAGTAATATCGTTGACTACGATGACGTCCGCCCCTTTGCGCTGTGCCTTGGCACTTGCCGCGGCGAGGTGGTCGCGGGTCTCGGCAGCAAAAGCGACAATCCAGCGTGGTCGCCGGGGGTCCTGGTGGAGCGTGCTGATGATATCGGGATTCACGCTGAGAGGTAAAGGGTTGGCGATATCCGTTTTGCTCAGCTTCTGCGCGCTGAACTGACTCGGCCTGTGGTCGGCGATGGCGGCATTGGCGATGAAGATGTCCGTGGGCTTGTCCAGTGCCTGCAGGCAGGCCGCGAGCATGTCCTGTGCAGAGAGAACGTCCTGGCGGCTTACTCCCGGCGGCGTTTGCTCATGGGTAGGGCCGGTAATCAGCAACACCTCCGCCCCCGCTTCCGCGCAGGCCTGGGCGAGGGCAAAACCCTGGCGGCCACTGGCACGATTGCTCAGACCGCGAGCAGGGTCGATCGCCTCCCAGGTTGGCCCGGCGGTAATGAGGACACGGTGCCCGCGCAGGGTTTTCTCGGCCAGTGCGAGACGTAGTTCACCCACCAGGCGCTCTGGTGCCAACAGTCGTCCGGTACCTTCCTCACCACAGGCGAGACTGCCGCTGTCCGGACCCAAAAAGTGGGCGCCATCCGCCCGCAACTGGGCGACATTGCGCTGCGTCGCAGGGTGTGCCCACATGGCGCTGTTCATCGCGGGCGCGAGAAAGAGCGGCGCACGGTTGGCGAGAACGACGGTACTGAGCAGGTCATCGGCCATGCCTTGGGCGAGACGGGCCATGCCATTGGCGGAGATGGGGGCGATGAGGAGGGCGTCGGCCCAGCGTGCCAGGCGGATGTGGTCCATGGCCGCCTCTTCGGCGGCGGCAAAGAGGTCGCTACGCACGGGCTCCCCACTCACGGCCTGCAAAGTCAGCGGTGTGACAAACTGTGCAGCACCCCGTGTCATGACCACACGTAGCTTGACCCCGGCCTGGCGCAGGGCGCGCACGATCTCCGGGCTCTTGTAGGCGGCAATGCTGCCGCCCACACCCAGAAGAATTCGTTTGCCAGCGAGGGGCTCTGTCGTGTTGAATACGCTTTCCATTATCACATTCCTAGTGTAAGGGAAGGAGGGAGCGTATGGCCATCACTGATTGGCCGGCGGATGAGCGTCCGCGGGAAAGATTATTGCAAAAAGGGGCAGCGACACTGTCGGATGCGGAGTTGCTGGCGATTTTTCTGCGGGTGGGCGTGGTGGGCAAAAGTGCGGTGGATTTGGCCAGGGACTTGTTGCAAAACTTTGGTAATCTGCGGGCATTACTCACCGCGTCTCATCATGATTTTTGTGGGCATAAAGGGCTCGGAGACGCTAAATATGCGCTCTTGCAGGCGGTGCTGGAAATGGGCAAGCGGCATCTCGCCGAGGAATGGCAGCGAGGCGATAGTCTTGATTCGCCGCAGCGGGTGCGACAGTATCTGTCTGCTACTTTGCGCGACCGCTGTCGTGAGGTTTTTGCTGTGATCTTTTTGGATAATCGTCATCGGGTGTTGCGTTTTGAGGAGATGTTTCTGGGGACCATTGACGGTGCTACCGTGCACATTCGCGAAGTGCTCAAGCGTGCCCTGGAGTTGAATGCTGCGGCGCTCATTGTTGCGCACAACCATCCCTCCGGCGTAGCGGAACCCAGTGCGGCAGATCTTTCCCTGACGCGGCGTCTGGATCAGGCCATGCAACTGGTTGACCTGCGTTTGCTGGATCACTTTATTGTCGGCGATGGCGAGCCCTTGTCCCTGCGCGAACGGGGGGGCTGGTGAAAAAAAACAGCGCACTTTGGCGGCGTGCCTTTTTTGCAGGGCATGGGCTGTGGGTCGCGGCTCGTGAGGAAGCCAGCTTTCGGACAGAGTTGTTGGCAGTTGTGGTGGGTGTGATCTTTTTGTACTGGACCCAAGCATCGCTCATCTGGTGGGGGGTTGGTATTTTGCTTATGGGTGCAGTGCTGGCGGCAGAGCTGCTCAACAGCGCCGTAGAATCCATCGCTGACCTGGTAAACCCGGAATATCATCCTCTGGTGGCGCGCGCCAAGGATTATGGCGCGGCGGCGGTGCTGGTGCTGAGCATCGCCGCGCTATTGATTGCCGCGTTGTTGTTGTGGCGACGCTTTCATACGGGGTTTTGAAATTTGCGGGGACCACAACGTTGGGAGTTGCTGGCTTTATTGCTGCTCGGTCTGGGGGTGGCAGCGTTGCTCTGGCTGTACGCGGGTGATTTTCTGGCGGGTGTGATCTTGCATCGGATGGCGCTGCAGGATACCCGTTGGGAGGCGGAGATTCTGCAGTTCCGGGACCCTGCCTGGCAGCCGTTCTGGGCCGGAGTGACCCGGCTCGGTGGGCCGGATTTTCTGCCTTGGCTGGTGGCGCTGATGGCGGCTGCCTGCTTCGCTGCATGGCGTTTCTTCGATGGCATTCTGCTGGTTTCAGGTACGGTAGTATTCGCCGTGCTCGTTCAATTGGTAAAGGTGACTACGGCACGTGCCCGGCCGCCGACCGCGATAAAAATGCTGTCGCCTGCATTTCCCAGTGGACACGTGAGCCTCAGTCTGGTGGTCTATGGCCTTCTGGCCCTGTACCTCCTTGCTATGGTGCGGCATCGCGGCCTGCGTCTGGCGATAGTGACATTGCTCGCGGCATTGGTCGGGGCTATCTCCTGGAGTCGCCTGGTCCTGGGGGCGCATTGGCCTAGTGATGTGTTGGGGGCGTGGTTGCTGTCCGGCTTATGGCTGGGCCTGCTCTGGGCGGTTTGGCAAACGTATCACCACCGGCATCCACAATATGTACTGACCGGTGCGCGACAGATTTGGAGCAGTGCGGCTTTGGGGTTACTGGGTATCGCCGGACTGGCGGTGATAGGGCATGTATTGTCATTCTAACGAAGCGTGTGCGCATCATATCGGCACCTGCAATTTTACCCAGGCTGCAGATACAGCCTATAATAGGTCGAGATGGCGGGTGGGCAAAGCGTGATGGCTGAAGTTTTTGCTCTTCACTGCGTTAAGGGATTTGCTTCCGGTATGCGGAAGTTCTGGGGGAAAAGATGAGTGTCGGCGCAGGAGTAACCATCATTGCCATTGTCATGATCCTTATTCTGTTGATCATTGCGGTGACGGCGGCTGTGTTGATACGGACTCACTTGCGTCTGGAAAGGCTGTTGGCCAGGGTTGAGCAGGACCTTGGACCGCTGATGTTTGATATTAAGATAGCCCTGGCGGACATTAAACATATCACCCAGACTGGGCGTGCACAGATGGGACGAGTGGATTCCACGCTCAAATATCTGAGTCAGGAGATTATGGACACGACGGATACCCTGGTTCAGCCGCTTCACGAACTGGGCTTATGGTACCGTGCGCTGCGCACGGGATGGCGTTATTTTTCCCGGAAACATTAGCTGGAAACAGCGAGGAGACCACAATGAAGAATGCGGAAGGCTTTGTTATCGGAGTGCTGGTCGGTGCGGTCGGTGCCCTGTTGCTGGCCCCGGCCAGTGGCGCAGAGACGCGCCAGGAACTGCGTCGCGCTATGGATAAGGGACGGGATCGCTTGCGTAATATGGAGTCGCTGGCGGAAGAACGTATCGGCGTACTCATTGATGAAATCCAGGAGAAAACCGCACGCCTGATGGATGCCGGTGGTGACCTGGTTGAGTCCAAACGCCAGGATCTGCAAGAGGCCATTCAGGTGGCCAAGCGGGCATTAGCAGAGGAGCGGGATATTCTGCTCCGGGCCAGCCGGGCGCGTCGTATTGAGACACTGGAAACAGATGTCTAAGAATTCTTGATATGGCCCTGTGACTTTTTATGGCGTAATCAATCATTTCATGGCGCGGCGCTGTTCTGCGGCAGTTATGATGGACGGGCCGATTTTTTTAGGAGATACGCATGGCTGATAAATTGTTGATGGTTATGGTGAATACCGATCCTTCCAACCCCCAGGAGTTGGGTGCGCCTTTCTTTCAGGCGACGGTGGCTGCCGCGATGGATTTTGAGGTAGAAGTTGTGCTGACCGCCCGTGCGGGCGAGCTGGCCAAGAAGGGTGTTGCAGAGAAAATGTTTGTCATGCCAGGCAGCCCCAAGAGTGTCTATGACTTTATCAAGGATGCCCACGAGGCGGGCGTAAAGTTCTTTGTCTGCACCCCAACCCTTGAATTGTGGGATTGCACCAAGGAAGACCTGATTCCTGAAATCCAGGATATCGTCGGTGGTGCTTATGTCATTGAGCAGGCCATGGACGACAACGTGGTTACCTTTACCTACTGATATTATGACACCTACCCATTTGGGACCTGCCGAGCATCTGTTTAGCGCGGAAGAGGTGGAGACGGCCATCCAGCAGATGGCCGTTGCCATTAATAAGGACTTGGAACATCTGACGCCGCTGCGTCCGGTGGTGTTGCTTTGTGTGCTGACGGGTGCCGTCGTGGTGGTTGGTCAACTGATGCCTCACCTGCATTTCCCCCTGGTGCTCGACTGCATACAAGTGAGTCGCTACGGCGCGGAAACCAGTGGTGGTAGTTTGCAGTGGCGCACACGCCCCAAAGAAACCCTGGCGGGCGCGGTTGTGTTACTGGTGGATGATATCCTGGATGAGGGGATTACCCTGCAGGCCTTGCAGGAATACTGCGTGGCGGAAGGTGCTGTGGCTATTCATACGGCAGTGATGGTGCGGAAAAAGCGTCCGCGCACGGTAGAAGTGCAGGTGGATTATGTCGGACTGGAAGTGCCGGATCATTTTGTTTTTGGTTACGGACTGGACGCGCGTGGCTTGGGGCGTAATGCACCGGGCATTTTTGTTTTGCTGGAGGACAATTGATGGGTGTGGTCGGCATTATCGGTGGCAGTGGCCTGACCCGTCTCAAGAATCTGCAGATTAACAACCGCCGGGTCATCCGTACCCCTTTTGGCGAGGCTTCTGGCCCCCTGACATTCGGCCAGCTGGGCGGGCAGGAGGTTGTTTTCATCGCCCGCCATGGTTACGGCCATACCATTCCTCCGCACCGGGTCAATTATCGCGCTAATATCTGGGCACTCCACCATGTGGGGGTGACCCATGTTATTGCGGTGGCGGCGGTGGGCGGAATCTCTGCGGCTATGCAATCAGGTGTTATTTGTCTGCCTGATCAGCTGATTGATTACACCAGTGGGCGCCCCAGTACCTTCTTTGAAGGAGGGGAGAGCATGGTGGTGCATATCGATTTTTCCGAGCCGTATTGCCCGAGAGTGCGTGCGCGCCTGCTGCAAGCCGCAGGAACTGCTGGCATTACCGTGGTTGGCGGTGGTACCTATGCGGCTACTCAGGGGCCGCGTCTGGAGACCAAGGCGGAAATCCGCCGCATTGAGCAGGATGGCGGGGATGTCGTGGGGATGACGGGTGCTCCAGAGGCAGTGCTGGCACGGGAAATCGGACTGTGCTACGCACCTTTGGCGCTGGTGGTTAATCCGGCGGCGGGCAAGTCGGCAGAGCCCATTACCATGGAGGCCATCGACGCGGTCATGCACGAGGGGATGGAACAGGTGCGGAAGGTGTTGGAACAGGCCGTACCGCTGCTCGCGGTTTGTCCCCAGTGCAGTTGTGGCACTGGGGTGGGGCCGGAAGCCCTCAAACAGTTACATAGCAAAAAGTAATCCTCGACGGCTGCACGGTGGTCATCAGCGCATGGTGACGAATTCTTCGGCGCTGGTGGGATGAATGGCGATGGTGTCATCAAAATCGCGCTTGGTGGCCCCCATACGTAGAGCCACCGCAAAGCCCTGAAGCATTTCATCCACGCTGTCGCCAATGGCGTGCAGCCCGACTATTTTTTCCTCCCGACCTACTGTAACCAGTTGCATCGTGGTTCTTTCCGGTTCCGCAGAAAAGGCGCGAACCAACGGGGTGAAGGTCGTTTGATACACTTTTACCGCTTCTTCACCATATTGTGCCTGAGCGGCTGCCACACTGAGCCCGACCGTCGCGATGGGCGGGTGACTAAAGATAACGGTGGGTATCAGCTGGACGTCGAGATGGCGCTCTGTCTGCGCATCGAAGAGGCGGTCGGCGAGACGGCGCCCGGCGGCAATGGCGACGGGCGTGAGTGCCGGGCCGGTAGTCACATCGCCAACCGCATAGATACCCGATGTTTCAGTGTTCTGGAACGCATCTACGGCGATGAATCCCTGGGGGTCGGTGGTAATATTGGCCTGCTCCAAGCCGAGATCGGTGCTGTTGGGACGACGACCGATGGCCCAGATGATGGTCTCCAACCCACCAAGGCAGTCCCCATCCTGGAAGTGCAGGCACAAGCCATCAGCGCGTTTTTCTACTTCCCGGACCTGGCGTTGGGCAAGGAGACTGATACCCTGATGGAGCATGGCATCCATGAGATTTTCGCGGAGCATCGCTTCAAAATCGTTCAGGAAATGGTTGCGGCGCATGACCAGAGAAACGTCACTGCCGAGGGCATGAAGTACGCCTGCGAGCTCCACCGCGATGTAACCTGCACCCACTATGGCAACAGAGCGGGGCATCGTTTCCAGCTCGAAGAAGCCGTCCGAGGTGATGCCTAGTTCCGCACCCGGAATGTCGGGCCAGACCGGCTGGCCCCCGGTGGCGATCAAAATATGTGTCGCATCCAGAACTTCATCGCCGGCAGTGATTTGATGGGTGCCGGAGAAGCGGGCATAGTTGCGAACTAGGGTGACGCCGTTACCATCCAAACCTTGGGCATAACGATCGTGGAGACGTTCAATATACGCGTCGCGCTGCCGCTTCAGGTATTCCCAGTGAAAATGGGGCTCCAAGGCATCAAAGCCGTACGCTTTCGCCATTTTCATTTGTTCGGCTAGGTGTGCGGCGTTCCAGAAGATTTTTTTGGGAACACAACCCACATTCACGCAGGTGCCGCCCAGGGGGCCAGCGGCTACCAGGGCGGTGCGCGCTCCATAGCGGGCGGCACGGTTGGCCATGGCGATGCCGCCGCTGCCTCCACCGATAACAATGAGATCATAGGATTGCGTCATGGCATCTCGCCTTTGCTGGGGGTTGGTGAGCGTGGGCCGCCCTCTCTCTGCGGAAAAGACAGCCCTGAGCGGGTTTGACCTTACTTGCCGCCGAAGTGTTTCTCCAGATCGTCGGCGCCGCCGATGTGTTTGCCGCCGATGAAGACCTGGGGTACGGTGGAGCGTCCGCTTACAGCACGAATAGTCCGCGAGCTGACGCCGGTTCCCATACCCGTTTTGATTTCTTCAAAGGTCATACCGTGCGCCTTTAACAGAGCTTTGGCGCGGGCACAGTGCGGGCAGCCTTCGCGGGTGAAGACGGTGACGAATTCGGGGTCGCGTGCTTCAGGATTGATGTAGTGAAGCATGGTGTCTGCGTCGGAAACCTCGAAGGGATCACCAGGCTTGTCGGGTTCGATAAACATTTTTTCGATCACGCCATTTTTCACCAGCATGGAGTAGCGCCAGGAACGTTTGCCAAAGCCCAGGTCGCTTTTGTCCACCAGCATACCCATGCCGTTGGTGAATTCTGCATTGCCATCAGGAATCAGATGGATGTTTTCGACTGCCAGTTCTTTGGCCCAGGCGTCCATGACGAAGGCGTCATTTACCGATATGCAGAGGATGTCATCCACACCGTTGGCGCGAAAAGTGGGTGCGAGCTCGTTGTAGCGCGGCAGATGACTAGAGGAACAGGTCGGGGTATAGGCGCCGGGCAGTGAGAACACGACCACGGTCTTGCCCTTGAAAATCTCATCGCTGCTGACGTCGCGCCACTGATTGTCATCGCGGGTGCGGAATACGACCTGGGGAACGCTTTGGCCTTCTATGCTGGTCAGTTTCATCTTAAGTCTCCTGTGTACGCTGCGGTTGCAGCACTCACTGCCGATAGGCATCAAATCGCGCATGTGCTGCATAGGACCGATGGTAGACATAGTCTAAAACAAAATCAAGTATCAAGTGGCGGCTATCAGGGTGCGGATCTCAGCTGTTGCCCCAGCCGAGATAGGTAGATGCTGTGTCGAGACCCCCATAGCGAATTTGAAAATCCGCCTGAGCGCGGACGACCGCTTTAGCGTGATAGGCAATGCCAACCCCAGCCTTGCGGATCATGGGCAGGTCATTGGCGCCATCACCAATAGCGATGCAATGACTGGCATCGGTGCCCAGACTAATGGCCAGCAGGTCGAGGATGTCGGCCTTGGCGGCGGCATCGACGATGTCGCCGAGTATCTGGCCGGTAATCTGTCCGTCGACGATTTCCAGGGTATTGGCAAAGGCGTAGTCGAGGTCCAGTGTTTCTTGCAGATAGCGGGTAAACTGGGTGAAG